>JBPCOQ010000018.1:0-72864 GCA_051000095.1 Bryobacteraceae bacterium
ACCTTGATTAAGCGGCGCTTCTCCCTTCGAACCGTGAAACACGGCCCGGCAGGAAAGCGATTATTGTTAACATCAGGTGGGCCAAATCAAGCGATCGAAGTGGGCCACGCCGGACGATCGAACTCATCCCGCGCACGAAGTTTCCTTCCGCTCAAAGACTCCGAAGTCTTCAGAACGGGGGCAGGTATACCAGGCGAGGCACGCGTTTCGTTTCTTACGATCATCATGCCTGACGCGCCTGAGTTGAAAGCGTTCCGCGAACTACTGGCCAATGAACTGGAGAACGCTAAGCCAGGCAACAAAGAGTTGATCATCAATCCCGCTACCGTAAACGAAATCACCTTGGTCGACGTCACCAACGTGTTACCGGCTCGGTTCATCCGTGACCTCGAGTTTTTACGCACGCGGTACGACGGTCGGGTTTCATCGAAGAACGCGGCGCTCGAGTTGCACTCCGAAGGCGACGGATCCCAGTTCCCGGATTTGTACGTTCGGTCTATAGGTCCTAAAGACGTGCTGCCTTATATGATGATCGCGAAAGCAATGAATATCCTTCGGATAATGGACGATCCAGAAACCGGGAACGAAGGCCTTCATTTGGTCAGCAAGAACCAGCGTGGACGGGAAACTGCTCTCCGGTTGGCTGCGACCTTCGCCGAAGCGGTTGAAAAGGCCGACGGATCGCTGCTCGACATTCTGGAAACCGAGATTTCCGCTGCCCTCTCGACGCAATACCTGCATAAATCGAGACGCGATGAAGTCCTGAATGGGGTTCAAGCTCAAGTAGAGGAAGTTATCAACCGAGTGAAAAGCTTAAACAACAAAACGTATCTCGCCTATGTTGCCGCGGCGGATAAGGCGGATGAAATTGTGAGCGGAAAACAAGTAGGACAGTCTCATGCCAGCGCGTTACGGTAAATGCATCAACTTCGGCAACTGTGAAAAGGCCGATAGCAAAGCGGTGATTGAAGTCCCCGAGGGATCGGAGTTTGTTTGCCCAGAACCGAACTGTGCGAAAGTGCTACAGCCGGGGGAGGCCCGCGGCAAGAATCGTGGCATGCCAAAACCCTCGATGCTTGTTGGGGGCGCAGTCGCTCTCATAGTTGTAGTGGCCTCCATCTATGCATTGAGAGCACCGGCGGATTCCGCAGCTTCCGATAATACCGCAAAGGCGAATGTGCCGAAGACCATCGCGCCAACGCAGCCGATAGAAGCGCAGGGTACGGAAGCGCAAAGGTCTGGTGAGGCGAGCGCGCAGAAGGCCGTGTTAACGGCAACGTTTAAGAACGGACTGGGTTATGCATCACAGCGAATGTACGACAACGCGCTAAAAGAATTTGCAGTCGTCGAGAAGGGAAACTCGGCATTTCCCGGGCTACAAATGAACATGGGAGTCGCTTATATGCAACTCCATCGATTTGAGCCAGCTAGTGATCACTTATCTCGAGCACTTCAGCAAACACCCGGAGATCCCAATGTTGAATATAACTTGGCGTGTCTATATTCCTTAACGGGGAAACTGGATGACGCGGTTAACGCTTTGAAAGCCGCTGTTGCGCTAGGGTTTTCTGACGCGAGTGTAATCAAGAATGAGGCAGATTTGAGAGCGATTCATAGACACCCTGGTTTCAAGGCTGTCCTACAACAAGTAACGGCTAAAGGCGCCCGAAAGGAGAATTAGTATTATGTGCGGCACGTACCGGGGAATAGCTGCCCTGATCGTAAGTTTTGCAATACCGACTCTGGCTGAGGCTGGCAAGTTCACACGAGGCCTGGGCCACAAAATGGACGCCACCATGCGAGTTCCTCAACCTCCGAAGGCATATTTGGGCAAGAAGAATGTGCGGGTCGAAGTCAGTCAAGTCCCAGCCGACCTCGGAACGCCGGAGCGCATCCAGCAATCGGTCGAGCAAAATCTCGCTCCGGATCTCGCGCCCAATTCACCACAACCGGAGGCGATCTTCAGGATTGCGGTCGCAAGTTACGATCCGCCTAAAGTTCGCACTTATACGGCTACCGAAACTCGCCAAATCAAGACCGGTGAAAAACCCTTGTACAACAAAGATGGAACTCCCAAAACGCTTTTTGGTAAACAGATGACTGAACCGATCTACGAGGACCGCCAAGTTCCCATCGGCTATTGGGAAGGTGTTGGGCTCCTCTCCCTTAAGGTGGATGTTCGTAGCCCAGCAGGAGCAGTTCTTGATAGCTTTGCCCCATCCGCAACTTTCGCGCGGAAAATAGTGGTGTCCGTCGCTGGCGAGTCACAAAAATCCGGTATTCTTCCCACCCCCGAAAACATTACTACAGCGATGATCCTGCAGGTCACAGCGGAGTTCAAACCACGATATTGCCTGACATATAGACAGGAAGCCTTTCCCCTCGCGGTTGACGATGAGTTAATGTCGGGTAACGCGCTCGCTGTAGCTGGGAACTGGCAAACTGCCCTCAAGCAATGGGAGACTGCCTCAATCAAGAATAAGAAAAACAGCGGGGATCGGCTCTACAACATGGCTGCCGCTCACGAGGCTCTTGCGTACGAGGCATACAACAAATCACAAAACATGGAGGAAGTGCAACCCATGTTTGCGAAGGCGCTGGAACTGTACACCCAGGCACTGACCATCGATCCAGGAGAAAAGTATATTCGACAATCTTCGGATAGAGTGCAGCGCGCCAAGAGCGGCATGGATGAAGCGATGAAACAGTACGCGGCTCAGAAATTTGAGGCCGAGCGATTGCTCGCAGAGATGGAGGATCGGCAACACAAGGAAGAGGAAAAGCGACGGCAGGACGATGCCGTCCGGCTCGAAGCCGAAGCAGGTGCAAAAGATCTGACATCTAATCGCCCGGATACCCCCGAAGAGGCGAGTTTTAGAAAATTAGTTCGGCTTCGGTTAGCCTCGTTACCGGCAGATGTTCCCGCACCTGACCAAGCCAAACTAGAAGCTAACGGTCAGCAGATTTATAAGCTTGACACTAAAAAGGCTAAACGGGTTGTCTCCCAGGAAGTAAAGAAACGGCAGGCACACGAAACCGGAATCGCCACTTACAAGGAGAATCTAGCCGCGTTTATCAACGACAAGCTTTTAACGAAAGATGAGCGTGCAACCTTGGATGAGATCGCGAAAGCCAATGACCTTAGTCCGGAAGATACACACGCGGTCGAAGTGAAATACAAATTTAGAGAAGAGGGAAAGGTTGTTCGTAGAGTTTCGAAGGCAGGCACGCCAACACCCCAAAAAGCGGCTGCGCCATCAGCGGTGAAGAAATGAAAACCCATATGAGAGTTATACCCGCAGTCCTTGTGCTCCTCATCGTTGACAGTGTGAATGTCGCATATGCTCAAACGTGCGCCGCGCAGGGCATTAGAAGTGTCATGAACGCGCGATCAGAGTTGGCGGCGGGAAATATCGCCAAAGCAGGGACTTGGCTTGATCGGGCCTACCAGGAGTGTCAGGTAAGCGGCGTCGTTATGCGCCGCATTTCCGAAACGTACCGGCAAATGAACGACGAGGCGAACGCGAAACGTTTCGCCGAGCAGGCGGACAGACTGGAGAACAGGACGCCACTCACGTTTGATCAACAGAAGCAACCGCAGCAGACACCCACGCAAGTAACAGCTAAGGCGCCCTCTGATGTGGAGGACAATTCGTTCGTCCGCGACAAATGGGCTTTGATCGTCGGCGTTAGCAAGTTCAAGAACCCTTCGATGAATCTTAGGTTTGCCGCAAAAGATGCCACCGATTTCGCCGCTATGCTCAGCGATCCCAACGTCGGGCGGTTTCACAATGATTCTCAGCATATCAAGCTGCTGACGGACGACAACGCCACCGTGCAGAACATTCGTACTGCAATTCAGGACATTGCTCGAAACGCGCGCAAAGAAGACCTGGTGGTTCTATATTTCAGCTCTCATGGTACAGATGCGGGCATGGACGTTGCAACCGATGAGGGAAAGACAGGCTATATCGTCACCCATGAAACTGATCCAAATAATCTCTATGCGACTGCATTTGACATGCAGGAACTTAAGCGGGTGGTCGATACCAGAATCCAAGCAGGCCGTGTCGTAGCGTTCATGGACACCTGTTACAGTGGTGGGTTTAGACAAAGGACCGGATCTAAAGCGCTCTCTGTGGGAATTCCATCGGAATCAGTCGCGCGGATTGCTCAGGGTAAAGGGCGAGTGGTCATCGCCTCCAGCAGAGACTCCGAGCAGTCCTGGGAATCGGATCAATACCAAAATAGTTACTTCACCCATTACATCATTGAGGCCTACGCACAGCACAGGGGAAACTGAGCGTCACTCAGATCTTCACGTATCTGCAGAGGACCGTCCCGCGCACGGTTCTCGATGAGAAGAAAGCTCAGCAAAACCCAACGATGGACCCGCAGGGACGAAACGTGAATGTCTATATCGGTACAGCCATCGAATAAGGAGAACCACCGTATGAAATTATTAACCAGCATTAGCCTGGCACTCAGCATTACCGTTTACGCTGCTGACGATTCAGCCAACAAGGGCGCTAAGGGCTTGTTCATCGACCAACTGAGCAATGCGAAGATCCCTACCGGAACGGCCTCAGGAAACGGAAACCTACAACCGTCCAAAAAGACCGGCGTGCCCAGCACGATGAAACCTATAGCGTCCACACCGAAGAACACTGGTTTAATGTACTACCTGGAATTGGTAAAGCCCAGCGGCGAAGTGCTGCGCGTGAACAGCACACGTGCCTTTCACAGTGGCGAAAAAGTTCGTCTTCATTTCACAACTAATATGGATGGACGTTTGGTGATTGTCCAAAAACAAAAAAACGGAACTTCAGAAGTTTTGTTCCCTGATAAGCGAGTGCGTGACGGCGATAATCGCTTGAAGGCTGGCGAAGACATGGTTGTCCCGTCCGAGCGAGCGTGGTTTACTTTCGACGCTAATCCAGGCGAGGAGCGACTTATGGTATTCCTCACAACCGAATCGGGCTATGGCGGGCTTCGACCGATGATAGCGGACGCAACTCTCAATGGTGACAAGACCATACAGCTTGCATCCAACATTGAAAAGCAGCGAGGCAGCAAGGCGCTTAAGCTCGAAGTAGACGAGGCTAGTCCAGAGCCGGCGACTTATGTTGTCATGAACGCGCTAGATCGAAACCCAGGCCGGGCGACTTCGGGTTCTATGCCGCAGGGCGTCGTGGCTACCGAGATTGTCTTAACGCATCAATAGCGGCGGCTTGATCCGCGACTCCTGGTCCTCGACCCCATGGCAGTTAACCCGAACTGCGTGTTGCAGTGGCCCTGTGGCAAACCTCAAACCAACACAGGCTCGAAAGCCTGTGCCCCACAGGGCTTCACGGGCTGGTGATCGTGACGTCCTTGGATATGCCGCTCAGCTCAATATGGATGGTATTGCTGCTTGTCCGCCCTAATCTGACAAGCGTTCCCCCGGCGCCGGGCAGTTGATCGTCAACCGATTGCGTATCGAGGACAGTGCCGCCACCATCCGTGATGGTGACCGAGGGAGTCTGTGTAACCGGTACGCCTTCGGAATCGGTAATTCGGAAAACGATGAGTTGCTGAGACCGGGTGGCGCCGTGGGTGGGGGCGTTCAAGATTGTGAGGTGTGCCGGTATTTCGGAGCCCCGTCCATACCAGTAGGGCACGCGCGCCATGAACTGGCTTTGCGTACCCTGGATTTGCACATACCCCTGGTAAGCGCCGGGCTGCAGACCGCTGTTGGTGAACTGCACAGCGAGGTCCTGAGATTGTCCCGGGGCCAGTTGGACTGTGTTGGAGCTCACCACGGGGGCTGGACCGGCGCCGAGCGGCAGGGGCGTGATCGAGAACGTATCGCTGGTTGAACCGGCGTTCGTGATGGTCAGAGTTTTCGTCTGATCCACGGTGCCCGAGCCGATGCCAAAGCTGAGGGAAGACGGAACGGCGGTGGCAGTGTTTTGTAAAGCGTCCAGCATGTTGAGAACTCCCGCTCCGGCTTGCTGCACTCCGACAGGGTTATCCGAATTAAGAGCACTGGCGCTGTTGATCAGCAGCGAGCGATACTGCGCGGCAGTCAGGCCGGGGCGTGCTGCCTTGAGCAGGGCCGCGGCCCCGGCCACCATCGGGGAGGAAAAGCTGGTGCCACTCTCGACGACGTAGCCATCGCTAGCAGATCCATCGTTGGCGAACGGCTTTGCGGTATAGATGGATGTACCAACAGCGACCAGATCGGGCTTAATCCCGTAATCGATGTTGGGGCCGACGCTTGTACGGCCGCTTAACCGGTTGGAAGCGACGGCCACCGGGCCGACCGTGAACACCAAAGTTGCGGTGACGGTTCCACTCACCAACTGTTGCTTAATATCCGTTCCGGTCTGGTAGCCGACCATCGCGGCCGGCAAGGTTGCGCCGGCCACGTCCATGTTGATCGGATCCGGGCGGGCTTGATCCGTGTAGATCAAGGCGGCAGAGGCTCCGGCTTGCTGCGCGTTGTTGATTTTTACATCGAAATTGCAAACTCCACGCAGAATGAGAGCAGTGGCGCCGCTCAAACTCGCGCTGGGAAGCGGCTGGCACGCCAACCCGGTGGGATCGAACTGCGCCACATCGACGATCGGGGCCGTGACCGGCGAACCCGGCGCCGGTCCATTCCCCGGAATGGCCAAGGCAGGCGCCGCGTTGCCAATCTGAACCGAGCCCGCGAAGATCCGGTCATTCCACATATTGCCAACCGAAATGGCGTGCGGCGCGGTGCCTGGCGTGCCGATCGTAATCGGATCGGGACCATCATTACCCGCCGCAATCGTCACAATCTTACCCGCGGCGAAAGCTCGTTCAACGGTTTGCACCACGATGTCCTTATCGAGCGGCTCGACACCGGCGAGCAATCCAAGGCTGAGGTTCAACACATCCATTCCATCCGCGACGGCGTCGTCAATCGCTTTGATAATCAGGTCTGTGGGCGCGCCGCTACTCGGATCGGGAAACACTTTGTAGCTGCCCAGGAACGCTTTCGGCGCAACCCCGGTGATCGGGCCATACGGTCCAGTGGAGGTGAGACCCGCGGCCACCATGGCGACGCGGGTTCCATGGCCTTCGATATCCTTGGCAGCCGGAGCGGAGCCGCTATCGGTGTAACTTCGCGCCACGATGATCTTGTTGTTGGTATAGGCCAGATCGGAAGTGTTCGTTACCAGTGGGAAGCCCTGTGGCACTGCCAGGGATCGATCCTGAAAGCTCGGATGGCTGGAATCGATTCCGGTGTCTATGATTCCGATCTTCGAACCCAGGCCGGCATTGCCGGAACCGCCAATCAGGTTCCAGGCGGCCGGAACCTGATGAATTGGAAGCGCATGATCGAGCGATCGCTGGAACATTTGTACGGGATGTACGCGGATCACGCCTGGAATGGCCGCAAGCTGAGCCGCACTGAGTTGGGGGGCGCGAACCAGCAGGGCATTGGAAACCGCGTGAGTGGTTTCGAAAACTACGGCGCCGGATTGTTCAATGGAGCGGCGGACGTTGGCCTGCTGCGTGCGGATCTCGGCGGCGCGGGATTCAAACAGAGAGTCGCCTCGGCGGGCATGGTGACCGCGGCGAGCGGCAAAGCTCGCGGCTGGCTCGCCGTCAAGCTCTAAAATGTACCGGCCTGGGACAATCTGCGCTAAGACCGGAAGGGCGCCGATTGTTAGGAAGAGAAAAAGGGCTGTTTTCATTTAGGAATAAGTTCCTTGGGATGAGGACTGTTTCTTTAATGACGTTGGCCAGCGGGGCGGCGTTTCAGCACTGAAGGCGCTGTTTGGGTCAGAATGGAGGAATGAAGCTCCCTATGCGTGCTGGATTTTTCGCTTACCTCTTACTGGGCTTGGCAGCTTGTTCCGACAGTAGCAAAATAGCCGAGGAGAAGAAAGCGGCGGCGACGCCAGACCCGCCGCTCACCGGACGGCAGGCGTTTCAGCGGATGTTTCCGCAAGCTCGCACCTGGGCCGTGGATGCGCAGCCTGTGCAGTTGGAGAGCTACAACCTGCCTCAGGTAAAATCGGAGAATGGCAAAGCCGGAGCTTGGCAAGCCACGTTCATCTCCATGGCGAAGCACCGCTCCCGAGTGTTTAGCTGGTCGGCGGTGGAGGCGGAAAACAACCTGCACAAGGGCGTATTTGCGGCGCCTGAACAAGACATTTCCGGACCAAGCGGGCAAGAGTCGCCGTTTCCGATCGCGGCCATCCGCGTAGATTCCGATGAAGCCTGGCAGACCACGCTGAAGCAGAAAGATACAATGGCGTTCCTCAAGAAGTTTCCGGACAAGCCGGTAGTGTACATGCTGGAAAAAACGCGCCGGTTCCCGGACTTGGCGTGGCGGGTAGTTTTTGGCGAGTCGGTGAGCACCAGCGAGTATTCCGTGTTCATCGACGCAACCACGGGGCAATATCTGGAGCGCACGCGTTGAAGACCTGGCTGTTTAGGGTGAGTGGGGCAGGCGGTTTCGCCTGCCCGGCAGGCCAACGGCCTGCTCCACTCTTCCTCGTACGACCGAGGCTTTCGAGAGTGTGTGGTTTTTTGGAAATAATCGCCTGGTTGCCGGATACTATCCTTGATGCGTAACGCGCTCGGAGCTCACAAAATTATGGCTTTCGGCGCGACGCGTCGGCACCAGGCGGCGCGAAGGTGGCGTGGTTCAAGGACCCAGATGGGAACACATTGAGCATTACACAGTTTTGAAACGAGGATAACTGCAATATGGCCAGCCTGAGCAAACTTGCCGCCGTTCCTGTTTTTCTCGCTGCATCGCTGCCTGGGTTTTGTGGCGATTGGAACCCGCGGCTGGCGACGGACTATCTGGATTCGAGACAGAAGGAATGGGCTGCGTGGCCGCCGGCCAAGGCGTCAACTGGTACTTGTCTCTCCTGCCATACAGGGGCGACGTATTTATTCGCGCGGCCGGCGCTACGCCGGGCACTAGGCGAAGGTGGGCCGACACCGTATGAGACCGGATTGCTGGGTGGACTGCGTGCCAGGGTCGATCAAAGGGAGTCGCGGTCGGCAGCATCGATCGGCGTTGAGTCGGTACTCGCTGCACTTTTTCTGGAATCGGAGCAGGCTTTCGATCGAATGTGGTCCTTACAGAACCGGGAAGGCCCGGCGAAAGGCGCATGGGCCTGGTTCAATCTCAAGTTGGATCCTTGGGAAATGCCGGAATCGCAATTCTATGGCGCGGCGATGGCAGCCCTGGCCACCGGAACGGCTCCCGCGGAATACCGGAACCGGCCGGAGATACGGGATCACATCGCGGACTTGACCGCCTACCTGAAACGGGAGCTGCGCAATCAACCGCTCCACAACCGGCTAGCCCTATTGTGGGCTGCGACCAAACTGCCCGAAGCGCTGCCTGAATCGATGCGACAGCCCATTCTGGATGAAGTCTGGCGAACGCAGCAAGCCGATGGTGGTTGGACCGTGGAAGCTCTTGGACCCTGGAAGAAGCAGCCGGCCGCGGCGAGCGCGACAGGCAGCAACAGCTATCCGACCGCGTTTGTGGCGTTCGTATTGGAAAAGGCCGGAGTTGCCTGCACCGACAAACGGCTGGGCCGGGCTCTGGATTGGCTGAGATCGCATCAGGATCCTGAGCGCGGCTACTGGTCCGCTGAGTCGATGAACAAGGTGTTCGAGCCTGGCTCCATGCAGGCGGGGTTTATGCGAGATGCAGCGACGTCCTTCGCCGCGCTCGCGCTGCTCCAAGCGGAGGAGGCACGGCCCCACTTCGCCACGGTGGATTAATCGCGCGGGAGGGTCACTACGTGGAACCAGAACTGTTCAATTGAGCGCACTACACCTAAGAACTCATCTAAATCCAGCGGCTTTTTCACGTAGCAGTTGGCGTGCAGATTGTACGCCCTGACAAGATCCTGCTCCGCGTCTGATGTAGTCAAGACCATGACCGGAATGCGGCGTAAAGCCGGATCACTTTTTATCTCGTGCAGGATTTCGCCCCCGTCCTTGCCGGGCGGACCCAGATCTAACAGGATGAGATCGGGCCGCGGTGATTTCGCATATTTTCCGCGCTGCTGAAGGAACTCCATGGCCTCGATGCCATCCGGGACGACTGACAGATTGTTCGCCACGAGTCCCTGCTTTAAGGCTTCCTGGGTAAGGCGTATGTCGCCAGGATTATCCTCCACCAGCAGCACTTCAATTGGTCTCGTCAGCCCACTCATAAATGGCCTATACCGGTACTCGCTGGTAGGATTTTCCCGATCAGCTAATCAAACCGGTTCTTTTTGCATTTGCATGGAGATAAACTGTTTTTCATCTCAGTTCACGCCCGAATATGAGCAGGCGGAACGCCAAACATGGGACTACAGTGGTGGAACCCTTCAACCGATCAGGTGTGTAGTATGGCGACTGTTTCGGCTGCACCACCGCTACTTCGGGATCAAGCGCTCAAGGGGCTGGACCGGCTCCCACATTTATCATCAGGGATTGGCACGCTGCTGGCCAAGCTCGCGTTCCGCAATGTGGGCTATGAGGAACTAACGGAGGTGGTCTCCCGGGACAGCTTGCTGTGCGGGCACATCTTGCGCACGGTCAACTCGGCCGGTTTTGCACGCTCCCGGACCATCACGTCAGTGCAGCAAGCCATGACCTTGCTGGGGTTGAGTAAGTTGCGGCGGATTGCGGTTAGCTTTTCAGTGACCAACCTGTTCTCAAAGACCCGAACGCCGCAAAGCTGGTCCCGGACCTGTTTCAATCTTCATTCGGCAGCGACGGCGATTGTCGCGGAATCGATCGCGGCCGCCCTGAACGCTCCCAATTGCCAGGGCGCGTTTCTGGCCGGTCTGCTGCACGATATTGGAAAGCTGCTGATCGCGATCACTGCCCCGCAGCAGTACGAAATGAGCTTGGAACTCGCCTCGGCCAGCGGCCGCCCTTTGGTAGAGTGCGAGCGGGAACTGCTCGGAACCGACCATGCCGAGTTGTCCGGCCTGGCTCTGACGCGCTGGTCGCTACCCGAGCCAGTGTGCCGGGCAGTGTTTCACCATCATGCGGACGATTTGGACGAACAGGTGCAGCGCCATCCGGCTTCTACCTACCTCCTGCTGGCCCTGATTATTCAGCGAGCCGATCACTTTGTGAATTATCTCGGAATCAACGTTACCGAGCAGAAAGGCGCGGCGAGTGGATTACCGTCGCTCGAGATACCGGGCTACCCATATCTGGCCGGGGATGTTTTGGAGCGGTTTCAGAAGGAGTGGCAGGAGCTGTCGCCCTTTTTCCGATAGAAAAACAACCATAGTTCCAGACGGGTCTTCACCGGAAACACCTTGTTTTATGATGAGTGCAGTGGGGCAGACCGCACAAGTTGAGGCATCGCTAAGCATCGAGGATCTGGAGAAGATGCCGGATGATTGTATCCATCGAGAGCTGGTGCAAGGAGAACTGATCGAACTGCCACCGCCCAAGTACAGACATGCGCGCGTAAGCCACCGGATTCATAAGCTGCTGGACGCCTTCGTTAGCGCGCATCAACTGGGATCTGTTTTTATCGAAATGGGATATATGCTCCGTCAGGACCGTCGCACGTGGATCCAACCCGATGTGTCGTTTCTGAGAGCAAGCCGCGTGGTTCCCGACGATGATGTGGAATACGCCGAAGGCGCTCCAGATCTAGCGGTAGAGGTGATTTCTCCTTCGGAGAGCGCGCAAGATGTCGATCGAAAGACCGAGCTTCTGCTTTCGGCCGGCACACAGGAAGTCTGGAGCGTGTATCGCAAAACCCGCACTGTTCAGGTCCGGTACGCCGGTAGCCTGGTCCGAATTTTCCGCGGAGACGACCAGATCTCTTCGCCGCTGTTCCCCGGCTGGTCCGTTCCGGTGAGCCGATTTTTCGAGGACAGCGATTAAGCTGCGGTTATCCGCGGCTTTCTACGGAAGTATCGTTTTATGATGAGTGCAGTGGGACAGACCGCGCAAGTTGAGGCAGTGCTGAGCATCGAGGATCTGGAGAAGATGCCGGATGATTGTATCCATCGAGAGCTGGTCGAAGGAGAGCTGATTGAATTGCCGCCCCCGGAACTGATTCATGCGCTGATTAGCCACCGGATCTTCGTGCTGCTGGATACGTTCGTAACGGCGCATCGACTGGGTATCGTTCTAATAGAGCTGGGCCATTTAGTGGCATCGAACCACCGAACATGGATTCAGCCCGACGTGTCTTTTGTCCGGGCGGGCCGCATTGATCTCAGCAATCCGGCGAAGTATGCGAAGGGAGCGCCGGATTTAGCCGTGGAAGTAATCTCGCCGTCTGAAAGGGCCCGAGACGTCAACCGTAAGACGGAGTTTTTGCTTTCACACGGATCACACGAAGTCTGGAACGTGTATTCCGATACGCGTTCAGTCCATGTGGCTCTGCCCGGGAACCTAGTTCGAGTTCTACGCGGAGACGACGAGATCTCTTCGCCGTTGTTCCCCGGCTGGTCCGTTCCGGTGAGCCGATGTTTCGAGGACAGCGATTAGGCCGCCGTTATCCAGCCATCCACTAGGTTGATCACGCGGTCGCCGTACTCGGCGTTTTTCTCGTTGTGGGTGACCTGGATGATTGTGGTGCCTGCGTCGTTCAGTTTTTTGAACATATCCATGATCTCTTTGCCCTGGCTTGAGTGCAGATTGCCGGTGGGCTCATCCGCCAGAATCACCTTGGGACTGGCGACCACCGCGCGGGCGATGGCAACCAGTTGCTGTTGTCCGCCTGAGAGCTGATTCGGAAACAGGTCCTTCTTGCCCACGATCTGAAATCGATCGAGCACGTCGCACACGATGCTGTCGCGCTCGGACTTCTTGATATTGCGATACGACAACGGAATGTCCAGGTTCTCGTACACCGTGAGCGAATCGAGCAAGTGATAGCTTTGGAACACGAAGCCGAAGTACTTTTTGTACAGCTCCATGCGATCCTTCTTGTTCATCTTGTGGATGGGATGATCCTGCAAATAATATTCGCCGGTCCAGGAGCTGTCGTGCATGCCGAGCAGATGCAGCAAGGTGGATTTGCCGGCTCCGGAGGGGCCCATGATCGAGATAAACTCGCCTTCTTTGACGTCGACGTTGATGCGCCGCAGGACGAACGTCTTAGTGGGTCCGTGTTCAAAATATTTTTCGATGTTCCGTAGTGAAATCATATTTGTGGCACAGGCATTGTTGCCTGGGTTGGTTTTATCCGGACCAGCGTGTGCAACTATTCGTACCGCAGGGCATTGATCGGATCGAGCCGGGACGCTCGCAACGCCGGTATCAAGCAGGCTACCACAGCGATTGCGAACAACAAAACCGACGCTGCCACGAATGTGACGGGATCGGTGGGAGCGGTCTCAAAAAGAAGAGTCCTCATGACGCGAGTCAGACCCAGTGACGCGAGCGCGCCCGCGGCGATGCCCACCAGCGCGACTGAAACGCCTTGGCGCAGCACCATGCCCAGCACGTCGTTCGTACGCGCGCCTAGTGCCATGCGCACGCCGATCTCCTGTGTTCGTTGCGTGACCGAGTAAGCGATCACGCCATACAGCCCAACTGCCGCGAGCACCACCGCGAGAACCGCGAAACAGATGAGCAGCAACATGTTGAACCGGCGCTGCGAAATCGATTTCGCCACGAGCTGGTCCAAAGTCGCGACCTCCGCGAGCGGTAGGTCCTTATCCAGCGCCTGCACCTGAGCCCGGACCGCGCCCACATAACCCAGTGGATCACCGGCTACACGCAAGGCCACATACATTCCCCGCGACGCTTCGCCACCGCCCTGTCGATAGGGAATGTACAATTCCTGATCGGACACTTTTGCAAGGCTTTGCTGTTTTGTGTCGGCGATGACTCCTACAATCGTGAGCCTTGGGAACTTGAAATTTGGAGGAAGGTAGCCGGCCGGCATCAAGCTTTCAGGAAACCCCGCCAGAACGCGCTGTCCAATGGGATCTACGTCCTTGAAGAAACGCCGCGCGACCGACTCATTAATGATCGCGACTGGCGATCGGCTGGCATCGTCGGTATCCTCGAAATAGCGGCCTTTGATCAAACGAATACGCAGAGCCTGAAAGTAATTCGGGCTGATCTGACGGTATTGAACGAGCGGTACGTCAGCCAAGCTGGCGGGCGGCTTGGCCTCCAAGCTGAAATACTTTCCCCAGCCCGAATCACTGAACGGAAGAAAAGAACTGGCAGCCACTACCTGCACCCCCGTCGTGCTCTGCAACCGCGGAAGAAGCTGGCGATAGAACTCTACGGCCTGCTCCGGTTTCGGGTACTTGGCCGGCGGTAGACTTAGAGAAAAGCTAAGCACGTGATCGGAGCGGAAACCGGAGTCCACGTTTCGCAAGCGTAAGAGCGTCCCGATGAGCAGCCCAGCTCCGATGAGCAGAACAAGTGAAATCGCGATCTCGGCCGTGATCAGCGCGTTGCGGAAACGGCCTCGCCCAACGCCCCCCGTGTTGCTGCGGCCGCTTTCCTTGAGTGTCTCCGCAATATCCGCTTTGGAAGCTTGCAGAGCCGGAAACAGGCCAAACAGGATTCCGGTGAGCAGTGAAATGAAAAGAGTGTAGCCGAAGACGGGGGCATCAACGGTGATGTGTTCAAAGCCGGGGAGTCCGGCCGGTTTCATCGAGATGATAAGTTGGATGCTCCAAAAAGCGACTAAGATTCCCAGCAAGCCCCCTGCGATCGCGAGCGTGACGCTCTCCATCAGAAATTGCCGGACTAGGCGCCATCGCCCGGCGCCAAGGGCCGCTCGCATTCCGATCTCTTTATGCCGCGAAGCCGCGCGTGCCATCAGAAGATTGGCGATATTGGCGCACGCGATCAGGAGCACCAGGCTGACCGCGCCCAGCAGAATCAGCAGCGCTTTGCGGACATTGCCGACACGATCCTCGACCAGACTGACTACGTCGGTACCGATACCCTCGTTCTCCTTATGATCGCGCGCCATGCGGTGGCCGATCGTCTGGACGTCGACTCGCGCCCGCTCCAGAGGGACCTCGGGCTTCAGCCGCCCCATCGTACGCATAAAATGATTTCCGCGAGTCAGCATCTCACTTTCGGGTTTGAAACGCAGAGGAGCCCAGAGCTCGGTTCGGCTGTCGGGAAATTCAAAGGAAGGCGGCATTACGCCCACGATCGTATATTTCTCGCCATTTAAATCCACCGTCCGCCCGAGAATGTCCTGGCTGCCCCCGAAGTTTCGATGCCAAAGCGCGTCGCTTAGAAGGGCGACACGGTGATTCCCATACTTACCTTCTTCCGGCGTAAAGATCCGGCCGGTTCGGGGATGGACACCCAGGAGATCGAGCGCGCCAATCGTGACAAAACAGCCGATCACCTGTTGCGGTGAGTCCTGGCCGGCCAGGTTGACACTGTCGGTGAAATACTGGCCCATTTGCGTGAAAGAGCGATTCTGGTCACGAATCTCGCGGTAGTCGGGCGCAGCGAGCTCGAATTTCGGCAGGCCTTTGGTGGGCGCCGTCATGTAGATCAGCGCGAGGCGGTCCGGATTCGTGAACGGAAGCGAACGAAGAAGAACTGCGTTCACGACGCTGAAAATGGCCGTGTTGGCGCCGATGCCGAGAGCCAGCGCCGTGACCGCGATCAGAGTGAAGCCAGGGCTGTTGCGGAGAAGTCTTAGGGAGTAACGGAAGTCTTGGAGCATTTGAACAGGCGCTGCAACAGCGGGCAGCCTTCGTATTGCCCTGCATGTTGCGCCGCGGCTTGATAGCGGATCACCTTGATGGCGGTATCAGGCGGCGGTATGTGCCTGACCATCGACATACCGAAGAACGCGATCGCAATTGCCAGGAAATCGATATTACGTCGCAGCATCACGCCACACTCACGCTTTCTTCGACGATGCGGCCGTCGAACAGTCGAATGCCGCGATCGGCATAGCGAGCATAACGGGGATCGTGAGTGACCATGCAGATCGTGGCGCCCCCGCGATGCAGCTCGCGTAGCAGGTCCATCACCGCTTCACCGTTGGTAGAGTCCAGGTTTCCAGTGGGCTCGTCCGCCAGCAGGATCGAAGGATCGCCGCCCAAAGCGCGTGCCACGGCGACGCGCTGCTGCTGACCGCCCGAGAGCTGCGATGGGTAATGCTTAACGCGGTGGGACATGCCAACGCGCTCGAGCGCCTCGTACACGCGCTTCTTGCGCTCAGCCCCGGGCATACCCCGATAGGTGAGCGGCAGCTCGACATTCTCGTAAACCGTGAGATCGCCGATGAGGTTGAACGCCTGGAAAATGAAGCCAATCTCGCGATTGCGGATGCGAGCGCGCTCCGAGAGCTTCAGGTTCTGCACCGACTTCCCGTTCAGGACGTAAGTCCCGTCCGAAGGCGAGTCGAGCAATCCGAGGATCGCGAGCAAGGTCGACTTGCCGCAGCCCGAAGGACCCGCAATGGAGACGTATTCACCCTTCTTGATGTCGATGTGAATCCCGGCGAGAGCATGGGTCTCCACTTCGTCGGTGACAAAGACTTTGGTAACCCCGTCAAGCTGAATCAATGATTGTCCGATTTCCATTTGTCCCCTTCTCTGGTGAGTGAATTCCTACTTCAGGCGAATCCGGTTGTGAGCGTCCCAGGCCGACATGTCCGATAAGATCACGCGGTCGCCGACTTTCAGTCCATCTACAACTTCGATCGTGTTTACGGAACTGCGCCCCAATGTGACCGGTACCCGCTCGGCGTCTTTGCCATTCGGGTCGATTTTAAACAGCGTGATCTTCGCGCCCGCTTGACCGATCACGGGGCGTCCGACATATACCACGTCCGTTAGCTTCTCGATGGTGATCGTGCCATCCACGCTCAGGTCGGGTACCGCGCCATCGGGCATTGGTCCTTCGAGCCTCACGTCGACCGTGATCGTTCCGTTGATCGCCGCCGGATCCTTGCGCATCACATGACCGGCGATAATTCCGTTGCGAGTATCGATGGAAGCAACCTGGCCGAGCGTAACGTCCTTGGCCTGTGTCTCGGGGATCTGAAGCTCGGCTTTCAACTTTAAAGGTTGCGCCACTTTGGCCAGGATGGTTCCGGGAGCGACGCGCTGGCCGACCTCTAATGGAGGCGCCGGGGCTCCCGCGCCCAATTGCTGCAAGATCCCATCCACGCCGGCCAGAATGACCAGTTGTTGAACCTGCTTTTTCTTCAATTGATAGGCAGCTTGCAGTTTTTCAATCTGAACTTTCTGCGCATCGAGCTGCGCCTGGATGGACTGCCCGCTGATATCAAGCTGCTGGGTGGAAAGCGCAAAGCGGCCCTTCAACTCATCCGCCTTGGCAACGGAAAGCTTGGTTTCAAGCTCCGATTTCAGACCGGCCTTGGTGAGCTGCTGATCGCGATCGGCGGTCAGCTCAGCCTGCAACAGATCCGATTTGACGCCCTCCGTGGTGGCCCTCTGCTGCAACTGGCTGGTCTGCAGTGTGACCTTCAAGTTAGTATAGTTCGCCTCGGCCTGCTTGACTTGCCATTCGAGATCGTTCGAGGCGAGCTCCATATCCGGATTGCTGAGAACCATGAGGACATCCTGCTTGCGGACACGCGAGCCTGGAAGGAAGTTGATCTTCTCGATTCGGCCGTCGAAGGCCGCCGGAATCCATATATAATCTTCAACCACCAGCTTGCCCAAGCCTCGCACCTCGCGCACCATGGGACCACGCTTGACAGTATCGGGCCACAAGGTGGCGAGTTCCACTTCGGGCGCAGCCGGCTTAAGACGGGACAACCCCCAGGTGATCAGCGGAATCGCCGCCAGCACCACCACGATCATTGCGATGCGGCGGAACAGCTTGCGCCGCGCGACTTCTTTCCCGCGAGGGATGTCCATAGGAATCTGCCTCTGTTATGGCAACTACTCTACCACTACCCATGCTACTGAAAAATAACGTGGAAACAAAGAACGAAGCGGCTCAGAAGAGGGTGGGGTGTTCGCTTGTGGGACGGGAATGTACGCGGCAGGACACGGATGGAGTGAGCAGTCAAAGCGAGAGCGGGTCCCACACAAGTGCAAGATTGAGCACAAAACCTTGGAGCTGGCCTTCTCCCGTCACGCGGAGCGCATTCTCGCTCGTTTCGGGTTCGCGGTCCGGCCGGTAGATTTCAATCGCCCGCCGCTCGGGATCGATCAGCCAGGCGAGTTGCGCGCCGTTGGCAATCCACTCCCGCATCTTGGCGCGCAGGGGGCGTAGGCGGTCCGTGCGCGAACGGAGTTCGATAACGAAATCGGGACATAGATGCCAGTACGAACGGATAGCGGCGGCATCCATTTTCTCGAGGCGCGCTTTCGCCGTCCAAGCGGCATCGGGAGAACGCCGGGCGCCGCTCGGTAGCACAAACCCACTAATCCCATCGGTCACGATCCCATTCCTGTGTTTCCGGGCCCAGTCGTTTAGCTGACTACCGATTTCGCCAGTTTGTGCGCCCGTCAGCGAATAACTCGGCGGCATGATCAGAAGCTCCCCTTGCGCGGTCATTTCGATGAAGTAGTCTGGATATTTCGCGCAGAACTTCGCGAATTCCTCGTCCGTCATCGGAGATGCCGTCAGCGTGGCGGGCAGGAAGCTCTCTTCGATCACCAGCGGCATAGCATTATTGTAGCCCCGACCGCGAAAGCTTCAGTTGCTTTAAGCGTGGCGGCGCGTGAATAATGTAAGGCTGCTAAGAAATGCGACGAGAGCCCCAATCGTGAGCCACACGGAGCGTTTGAACGGATCCGGGCCTGAGAAGCTATAGGAGCTTAAAAAAAATCCGCGCACCATCAAGACCAGGATCGCCAGCGTCCATATCGGAAATAGCCAGCGAAACAGCCCGCTGACTGCTCCGAACAGGCAAACCAGTCCGATCACGCCGAGCGCCAGCACGGCCTGCGTGAGCTTCTCTCCATCCCACGGCAACATGCCCAGCCTGAGCGCCCTGGTGCTTGAGTAGGCTGCAATTCCCAGCCCGAGCAAAAACAAAGACAAAATCAGGTGGTAGAGATAGCTGTACAGCCGAAGCAGCAGCCCGATGGCTTTTCGCAACACCATCAGCAAGTGTAACAGGCGGGAAACGTGGCACAGGCTCAATCTTGCCATCGGCTCGCGTTCCAGTGGCGAATCCCTAAAACACCGCCTTCGGCGAGCAGGTCGGGGACCGGTCGGGGACCTGCTCCACGCTGGTAAATCGGGCGTTACCACAAAGTAAGTGGCACAGGCATTCTTGCCGGTGTTGCACTTTGGGCTGAAAAACCACACAACACGCTATAATGGCGGAGTAAGAAGTGTTCTTCGCCGACGTCATCTTGAACGTGGTTTGGGCGCTGTTCTGCGCTGCCGCGTTGTTGTATCACATCCGGCAAGAAGGCCGCCGGCCGGCGTCTTCTTTCTGGAATCGCGCATGCCGCACGCTCGCGGTCTTGCTGGCGGCCGTTTCACTGTTCCCTTGCGTGTCGGCCAGCGATGATTCCGTCCGCGCCGAATACTGGAACGCAACCCAAAGCGACCCTCACCACAAGCAAAGCGACGAGTCCAGAAAATCGCCTGAGAAATCACTCGCCACACTGGTTCGTTTGCTCGAAGCGCTGGACTCCGCCCAAGTCTCACTGATCTGGGTTCTCTCGGTTGCGCTCTGTTCGTTTGTCTTGGTGGCCGTACAATGGCAACCGGGCAAAGAGCATTTCTTCCCGCGGCGCCGCGGCCGCTCTCCTCCCATTTCCTTCTGCCAAGCCTGAAGTTCTCACTTTAAAAGACTGAATTGGAGGAAAGAGATGCTACGCCAGCATTGGCGAGCGCTCGTTCCGCTCCTGATTCCGGCAGCTTTTGCCGCAAGCGCCCGCGCACAGCCGGCCTTGACTTGGGAGCAGGTTCGCGAGCGCTTTCGAGTGAACAACCCGAATCTAATGGCCAGTCGGGTCTCCATCGAACAGGCCAGAGCGAACGAGATCACCGCCGGACTGCGGCCCAATCCGGAATTTGCGCTGGTTCTGGATCAGTTCCACATTTTCAATCCGAATCAATTCAGGCCTTTTGATAACGCTCAATGGACCCCAACGGTGAGCCAATTATTCGAACGCCGCCACAAGCGTCAGTTGCGCGTCCAGAGCGCCCAGCTTGCCACTTCGAGCGCTACCACGGATCAACTGGATCTGGAACGGCAGCTTACTTTCAATCTGCGCGATGCCTTCAACCGCGTGCTGCAGTCCAAGTCGGTGCTGGAGCTTTCACAAGACAACCTGAAGTATTACGACGAGCTGATCCGCGTCAATCGTGAACGCTTTAAAGCCGGCGATATCGCGCAGGCCGATCTCGACCGGATCGAATTGCAGCGGGCACAGTTCGAGTCGGATCTGGCGGCTGCCCAAGTCAATCTGCGGACCGCCAAGATCGATCTGCTCGCGCTGGTGAACGACCGCCAACAAGCCGTCGATCGGTTTGACGTAACTGGAGAATTCGCTTTTCGCGAAACGATCCTGATTCCGCAGGAGCTGCATCAGGCGGCGCTGGATGCCCGGCCCGACCTGCGCTCGTCTGCTACGGCTATTCAAAAGGCCCGCGTCGATAACCGGCTCGCCTGGGCGAATGGTTCGGCCGATCCGATCTGGGGATTGGAATACCAGCGGACCCAACCCGATAACACCGCCGGAATCAGCCTGCAGATTCCGCTTCGGATTTTCGACCGCAATCAGGGTGAAAAGCAGCGCACGGCGCTTGAAATCGGTAGAACCGAGCGCCTGCGCGAGAATCTGGTGACAACCGCGTTCCGTGACATCGATGCCGCCTACGCCGCGATCGACAGTACGCGCGGCATTCTTCGCTCCTACCGCGACCGGTACATTCCGCAGGCTGACCGCGTGCGTGAAACGGTCTCGTTCGCGTACAAGAACGGCGGCGCTTCGCTGCTGGATTTTCTGGATGCGCAGAAATCCTATCGCGATACCCAGCTCGCTTATAGAAACTTGATCGGCTCGTATCTAACGGCCGTCAATCAACTCAATCTGGCCGTTGGCCAGGAGGTGATGCAATGAAGAAATCTACCCAACGCCAGTTGCCGATTCCGTGTTTTCATGGAGGACAGGCGAAACCGCCTGTTCCACTCAGCCTTCCGAAGTTTACTTTGATCGTACTGGCCCTGTTCACTGCCGGCTGCTCGAAAGAGCCCGTGGTGGACGCCAAGGTAAACGACGCCTCGCCCAATATCGAGGCGGCTCCCGACGTGAATGTCGTTTCTGTCGATCATCCGGAGCTGTTTGCGCTGGCCCCGGTCGAAATGCGCAAAACGCAAAGCGAGCTGCCGGTGAACGGCGTCGTCGCTCCGGACGTGAACCGGAATGTTCCCGTGAATGCGCTGACCGGAGGCCGCGTAGTCGACCTCAGAGTACGTCTGGGCGACGACGTTACCAAGGGACAGCTTCTGTTGACGATGACCAGCCCGGATATGTCCGGCGCGATGTCCGATTACCAGAAATTCCAAGCCGACGAGCGGCTGACACGCACACAGCTTGAGCGTTCTCAGCTCTTGTATTCAAAAGGAGCAGTGGCTCAAAAAGATTTGCAGGTGGCCGAAGATACCGATGCGAAAGCGAAAGTGGACGTGCAGACCAGCGCGGAACGCATCAGAATCCTGGGCGGCGACGTAAACCATCTCACGCCGCTGATCGAAGTGCGAGCGCCCGTTTCCGGCACTATCGTTGAGCAAAACGTGGTTGCGGCGTCGGGCGTGAAATCGCTCGATAACTCGCCGAACCTGTTTACGATCGCGGATCTGTCCCACGTCTGGGTGCTTTGCGACGTTTACGAAAATAATCTCTCGCAGGTCCAACTGGGCGATCGAGCTTCGATCCACTTGAACGCTTATCCCGATCGGAAGCTGGAAGGCCGGGTCAGTAATATCGGCAGTCTACTCGACCCTACCACCAGAACCGCGAAGGTCCGTGTTGACCTGCCGAATCCAGGCCGCCTTATGCGCCCGAACATGTTCGCAACGGTGGTGTTTGTTGCCGCAAGCAGCCAGAGCCGCATGACCGTTCCGGTCAGCGCAATTCTACGCTTGCAGGATCGTGATTGGCTGTTCGTCCAACAAAGCCCAAAACATTTCCGCCGCGCTGAGGTACAGGCCTTACCAGCCGCCGCCGCTTATCAGCAAATCGTGTCGGGCGTTCAGCCCGGAGACAAAGTTGTTGTAAACGCCTTGCAGTTCTCGCGCGCCATCGAAAACCAGCAGGAGCAGTCGCAGAAGTAGATGATTCAGAAGCTGGTCGATTTCGCTCTTCGCAACCGGATTCTGGTCCTTAGCATCGGACTGGTGCTTCTGGTGTGGGGCTACTATTCCTTTTCAACGCTTCCGGTGGAAGCTTACCCCGACATCGCCGACGTTTACGTCAACATCATTACGCAATGGCCCGGCCACGCAGCCGAAGAAGTGGAGCAACAAGTCACGATCCCGATTGAGGCGCAGATGAACGGCGTGCTGCACATCGCTCACCTCCGCTCGGTCTCGGAGTTTGGCTTGTCCTCGATCACGGTCATCTTCGATGAGGGCGCCGATAATCTCCAGAGCCGCCAGCAGGTACTCGAGAAACTGACCCAGGTCACGTTGCCGCCGAATCTGAGTCCGGTGCTGGGGCCAGACTACAGCCCCGTTGGACAGCTTTATTTCTACACCCTGGCGAGCACGAATCCGATGTACGACACCATGGAGATGAAGTCGCTCGAAGACTGGGTTCTCGAGAAGCAGCTCAAATCTGTACCGAACGTGGTGGATGTCTCCAGTTTCGGCGGCATCACTCGCGAGTATCAGGTTCGAACGGATCCTAACAAGCTGATCGAATACGGCCTGAGCATTGCCCAGGTAGAACAGGCGATTGCCGCGAACAACGTCAACGCGGGCGGTAGCTTTCTGGAGCATGGGCCGCAGGCGTTCAATGTGCGCGCGGTGGGCCTGATGAACACCTCGGCCGACATCGGCGAGACGGTGCTCAAAGCGCAGAACGGAACTCCGGTGCGCGTCCGCGACATCGCCTTCGTGACGCAAGGCCCGAAGATCCGGCTGGGACGCCTCGGCAAAACGGTTCGTTATCCGAATGGCCGCGTAATCGATTATCCGGACGTGGTGGAAGGTATCGTGCTGCTTCGCAAAGGCGCCGAGCCCGAGCAGATGTTGAATGCGCTGCACCTCAAAGTCAAGGAAATCAACGATCACCTGTTGCCGCCGGGCGTCAAGATCATTCCGCATCTCGATCGTTCCGACCTGGTGCATCACACCAAGAACACCGTGCTGCACAACTTAGCGGAAGGCATCGGACTGGTGGTGATCGTTCTGTTCCTTTTGCTGGGAAATGTGCGCAGCGCTTTAATTGTCGCGATCACCATTCCGTTCGCTTTACTGTTCGCCGCAATTATGCTGAACCTCCGGCACATTCCCGCGAACCTGCTGTCTTTGGGAGCGCTCGACTTCGGCATGGTAGTGGACGGCTCAGTAGTAATGGTTGAAAACATTCTGCGGCACGTAAGCCGTCGCGAGCACTCCGGCCACACCTGGATTCAGCAGATCGGTATTGCGGTGCATGAAGTGCAGCGGCCCGTCTTCTTTGCCCGTCTGATCATCATCACCTCTTACCTGCCGATCTTCACTTTGCAGCGCGTGGAGGGGCGGCTGTTCCGGCCCATGGCATGGACCGTTGCTTTCGCGTTGCTGGGAGCTCTCATCTTCAGCCTGCTGTTGGCTCCTGTTTTGACCAGCTTTTTCTTCCGGCCAGGCATGAAGGAGTGGAGGAATCCGGTGCTCGAGTGGATCACAGCGATGTATCGGCGGAGTGTCGGGTGGTGCGTTCATCACCGTTGGGCGGTTTTCGCGGGCAGCGGCCTGATCCTGGCTGCCACTACGCTGCTCTTTGTGACCGGCGTCATTGGCTCGGAATTTCTGCCGCATCTCGATGAAGGCGCGATCTGGGCTCGTGGCACGCTGGCCCCGAGTACCGGGCCGACCGAAGGAGAGCGCATTGTGAACAAGGCGCGCCTGGTGTTCGCCAGCTTTCCCGAAGTCACTCAAGTGGTTTCGCAGGTGGGCCGGCCCGATGATGGCACCGATGTGGCCGGGTTCTTCAACACCGAGTATTTCGTGGACCTGCGCGATCGCAAGCAATGGCGCAAACGATATAAGACCAAGGATGAGCTGATCTCCGCCATGGATGACAAGCTCGAGAAAATTCCCGGCGTACTCTGGAACTTCTCGCAGCCAATCGCGGACAACATGGAAGAGGCTGTCAGTGGGGTGAAAGGCGAACTTGCCATCAAAATATTCGGAACCGATCTAAAAGATCTGGAGCACACCGGCGACGCCATCGTGAACACCATGAGCCGCGTTCCCGGCGTGGCGGACCTGGGGATTTTTCGTGTCATTGGACAGCCCAACGTGAACCTGATTGTGAATCGCGAGAAGGCCGATCGTTTCGGCATCAACGTGGCCGACGTTCAAGACGCCATCGAGACCGCGGTGGGCGGTAAGGCGGTCAGCCAGATCCTCAAGGGCGAAGCGCGCTACGATCTGGTGGTTCGCTATCAGGCGCCGTACCGCAACACGATCGGCGAAATCGCCAACATCCGCATTCTCGCTCCATCGAGCGAACGAGTCTCTCTGGGTCAGGTCTGCGACATCAAAGTGGAGGACGGCGCCTCGCAGATCTTCCGCGAAAGTAATTCGCGCTACGTGGCGATCAAATACAGCGTGCGCGGCCGAGACCTGGGCAGCACCGTGGCGGATGCGATGAAAGCCGTCCAGAAGACCGTGAAGCTGCCCAAAGGCTATTACCTCGAGTGGGCAGGCGAGTTCGAAAGCCAGAAGCGCGCGAATGCGAGGCTGGCAATTATCGTGCCGCTCACTTTGTTGCTGATCTTCATGATCCTGTATGCGATGTTCGGATCGCTGAAGTGGTCGTCTCTGATTCTGCTGAGCCTAACTACTGTGCCCATCGGCGGCCTGCTGGCGCTGTTGCTCACGGGCACGCACTTCAGCGTGTCATCGGGAGTGGGCTTCCTCGCATTATTCGGTGTTTCGGTAGAGGTGGGAATTATTATGATCGAGTACATTAATCAGTTGCGCTCCCGTGGACATACGATCGCCAACGCCGCGATCGACGGAGCCGTCCTTCGCATCCGGCCCATCCTGATGACCATGCTGGTTGCGACTCTGGGATTGTTGCCCGCGGCTATGTCTCACGGCATCGGTTCCGACTCGCAACGCCCATTCGCGATCGTAATCGTGGGCGGCTTGGTGACGAACCTGTTCATCAGCATCTACCTGCTCCCGACGCTGTACGTGGCTTTCGCGGGACAACACGACCGGCTGCCCGAGCCGGAGATCGGGTTTAGCGAAGAAGAGTAGCGCCTTAACCCGGGAAGCAGGTGACAAGATCACCTGCTTCCACGCCTAGTAGTTCCGAAAGAGGTGAGAGCACTGGCCCTTTGCCCGCACTAACCGTCGGGCAGGTGATCTTGTCACCTGCCTGGGCGACCGAAGGTCACCTGCCTGGCCGTACAACCAATGCACTTCTGGCGCCGCCGACTCCCCCACTGGATCCCCGAAAACGTCCCGATCTTCATAACTTGGCGATTAGCCGGAACCCTCCCGCTTTCAATCGACCACTTCAGGGCAACCGACCGGCAACTAGATCAAGCCACCAACGGCCCACGCTGGCTGGGCGACAGCCGGATAGCCGGATAGCCAAGATCGTAGTGGATGCATTGCACTACGGCGAATGATCGAAACAGCTCTGCCAACTCGATGCCTATGTCGTGATGCCAAACCACGTCCACATCCTGATGACGCCCCATGAACCGCTCCCCGAAGTCATGCGCTGGCTGAAGTGGACCATCGCTCGACGCGCGAATGTCGTGCTCAAGCGCACTGGCGAGATTTTCTGGCAAGACGAATCCTACGATCACTGGATTCGAAATCGAGATGAGCTTTCAAACGTCATCCACTACATCGAAGGCAATCCGGTTTCAGCGGGTCTGTGTGAAGCGGTTGAAGGCTGGCCCTGGTCGAGCGCACAGCAAGCAGGTGATCCGGATTGTGTGAAGCGGTTGAAGACTGGCCTTCTCCAGCGCACAGCAAGCAGGTGACAAGATCTCCTGCTCCACGCTGACCCGGATTGTGTGAAACGGGTGAAGACCTAGCCTTGTCCAGCGCACAGGAAGCAGGTGACCCGGATTGTGTGAAGCGGTTGAAGACTGGCCCTGGTCGAGCGCACAGGAAGCAGGTGACCCGGATTGTGTGAAGCGGTTGAAGACTGGCCTTGTCCAGCGCACAGCAAGCAGGTGAGCCGGATTGTGTGAAGCGTTGAAGATTGGCCTTGGTCTTTCGCATACCAAGCAGGTGACAAGATCACCTGCTCCACGTTGAGCACTGTTACCATAGGATGAAAGCTGCGATGAAGAAGTTCTATATCGAGACGTTCGGATGCCAGATGAACGTTCACGACTCCGAAAAGGTCATCGGCACTCTCCTCACCCGCGGCTATTCGCAGGTCGAGAAGCTCGATGACGCCGATCTGGTTCTTTACAACACTTGCAGCATTCGCGACAAAGCGGAGCAGAAGGTCTTCCACCGCCTTGATCAGTTCAAGAAAGACCACGGGCGCGGTAAGATCTTCGGCGTGCTGGGCTGTGTCGCGCAGCAGGAAGGCGAGAAAATCTTCGAGCGGGCACCGCACGTCAGCCTCGTCGCGGGTTCGGCCAGCTACACCAAGCTTCCGCAAATGCTGGTGCAACTGGAAGCCGGCGAGCGCCGCGTCATGGGCTTAAGTCTCGACACTGAGGAAACATTTGAGACGCCCTTTGCCCGGCGCGACAATCCGCACCGCGCGTACCTCACCATCATTGAAGGCTGCGACAAGTCGTGCGCCTATTGCGTCGTTCCGTTCACTCGCGGTCCGGAGCGTAGTCGAACCAGCCACAGCATTCTCGATGAATCCCTCCAGCTTGCGCGGATGGGTTACACCGAAATTCAGTTGCTCGGCCAAAACGTGAACAGCTACCGCGATCCTTCTTCCAGTGTTTGGGACTTCGCGCGCCTGCTTCGCGCCGTGGGCGAGATTGATGGTATCCGGCGGGTCCGGTTTACGACTTCGCACCCACGGGACTTCGTCAAGGATATCGTCGACGCAATCGATAAAAATCCAGTGCTGTGCAATCACGTGCACCTGCCCGTGCAATCCGGGTCGAGCAGCATCCTCGCGCGCATGCAACGGCTCTACACACGGGACGAGTACATGCGCCGGATCGAGTGGATGAAGCGCGCGCGCCGCGGCATTTCAATTACTACCGATATCATTGTGGGTTTCCCCGGGGAGACGGAGACCGACTTCAACGAGACGCTGGCGCTGTTGGATGCAGTGGAGTATGACTCGCTATTCGCCTTCAAATACTCGAAGCGCCCGAATACGTCGGCGCTCGCGCTGGACGACCACATTCCGGAAGAGGAGAAGACGCGGCGCCTGGCCATTCTCCAGGAGCACCAGCGCTCCATCCAGATTCGCCGAAATTCCAAGCTCGTGGGAAGGGCCGAGGAGTCGATGGTGGAGGGATTCAACAAGGCCACCGGCCAGTGGATTGGGCGCACGTCACAGAACCGGACGCTGAACTTCACTCACCCCGGTTACGCCAGTCCGGGAGACGGAGCAACGCTGGTGGGCAGCTATCTTTCCGTGATGGTGACGCGGGCCGGGCCGAATTCTTTGGCGGGAGAAGCGGTCAACTGACGTCTAGTAAAGTAAGGGGGAACGATGGAAGTCGAAATGAAAATCCGGGGATTGATGATCGACCCCACCACGAACATGCCGATTGTTGTTCTGAAGGATGTAAATGGCAATAGCATCCTGCCGATCTGGGTTGGCATATATGAAGCGAACGCGATCGCGCTCGAGATTGAGAAGGTTTCAACCCCGCGTCCCATGACTCACGATCTGATCAAGATCCTGCTCCTCGGGCTTGGGACCGGGATACGCAAGGTGGTTGTCAGCGAGCTGAAAGAGGACACGTTCTACGCGCTGATCTGGCTCGATAAGGAAGGTGAATTGATCAGCGTGGATTCGCGACCGAGCGATGCGCTCGCTCTGGCATTGCGGTTGGACTGCCCCATATATGTCGATGACTCTGTCCTGAAGAATTCAAAGACTTCCAACGCCGCCATTGATAAGGTAAACAACGAAGAGTTGCGCCGCTGGCTGGAGAACCTGAACGACGAGGACCTCGGCCGTTACAAAATGTAGCGTGCAGAGCTTCGGCGCCTAACCGTTCCGGGCCGCCGCCGTCTGATGAAGTGACGAGCATCGGATGAGACTTGGCGTAAAATACGGAGTGGTTGCGGCGGGGCTGTTCTTCGGCGTGAACGAAAGCCTTGGTAACCTGCGTGATAACCCGCGCGTGGGCCGCTTTATCCACTATTATCGCGCCACCAAAAACACTGACGCTCCCGTGAACTTCTGGGAGCGTCTGGTATATAGTTTTTTGCTGACGACGATCCGGGCCGACGCCTCGCCGGGCCCCATGCAAACGGCTACCTGCGGACAGGACGCCGGCGCACAGGCGGTTTGCGCGCGGGCGCCTCACCCTTTCCGGTCCACCCGTGCAGCTTATCCTTATCGACTTTAAAGTTGACCATAAACGGGCTGGCGGTGTAGCTTTCCGGAATTCCCTCAAACGAGAGGACCGTGCCCGGCTCCGCTTTGCCTGCCAGCGCCGGGTCGAATTTCAGCGTCGCATCCGGCGTAGTTCCATCCTCTAGAGCGAGAACTACGGTCTTGGGCCGTGTTTCGGGTTCGAGCTTCACCACCTTGCCTGAAAGAGTCGGAAGCAGAGCATCCTTCATGCTTGAATTGAAATAGGTTGCTCCATCGGCTGCAGTTAGCTGAGCCTTGATGCTCTTCCAGAGAGCGAGCTGTGGATTCTGCTTTTCCATCTCCTGCTCTTTGGCCAATTTGTCCTTTTCAATATCGACGGCGGTCGTAATCTTGAACCCTGGCGGCGGCGTCGCGCTTGCTTTGGCCTGCTGCATCAACTGATCCATGCCGTCGTTACTGCCGTGATAGCTCTTGTAGTTTTTAGCCACATAATCCTGAACCTGCTTCCGTCCGGCGGGATTGAGCGCGCCCGGTCCATCATATACTGCCGCCCTTGCCAGGTAATAGAGGCCTTCCGACTGCTTCTCCGGCTTTTTCTCGAGCAGGATCACAGTCCCGAGCCAATAGGCGACATTCCCATCATTCGGATTGGTGGCGATTGCCTGTTTGAACTGGGTCTCGGCCTCTTCGTTCTTCTTCGCCGTCATCGCGTCGTAGCCGAGGGTGGTGTGCGCTGCAGCTTCAGTACCCGTCCGAGCCGTCTTCCAGGCTTCATCCGTTGTGCCAGCCGGTTTTTTGTCCGGCGCGAACTGTTTATCCAACCCACCGTTGAGAATGCTGTTAGCTGCTTTGTCTGCCTGATCTAACTGATCGGGCGTGAGGGTTTGTCCGCTTGCGCCAAGCTGAGGAGTCAGTAACGTGATGTAGTAGGCCCCGATGAAATCACCAGGATCAAGGGCCAACAGATCCTTGGCGGCGTCAATGGCCTTTTGAGTCTGCCCCAGTTTCACATACGCGTTCAGATAGAACGCCCGCCGGTCCTTTTCATAATCCGTGTCCTTATACTTCTCTTTCCACTCGTTGAGTTTTTGGAGAGCAACGTTCGGATCGGTGGCGGTGCGTGCAGCTTCGTACAGATCGTACTCCGCCCGGTCCTTGAAATTTCTCTGTTTGCCCGATGCATCCGCGGGCTGTCCAGCCGGTGCCGGTGCCGGCGTCTGCGCCTGCATGGGCGTCTGACAAAGCGCTCCAGCGAACGCCAATGTTAAAGCAATCTTAGATGTTGTAACCAACACTCCCCGCCTCCCCAATGTCCCTGTTTAGTGTCTCTGGCTTCAATCAACGCGCTGTCCATCGCAGACGCTCCTCACCCAAATTAGCGCATTTGCGGAGTATAGCGGAATCCAGATCACGATGGCAACTTGCCGTAACGTTAGATGCCCTGCACGCCGAACTTGTTCCCTCGAGGAGCCAAAAATGTACTGTTACCGTACAGCACGCGAGTTAGCCCGCTGCTTTGCATCGAGAATTGTGCGGCCACATTCCCGAAGGCCGGCGCACGAGCATCTTCGTTCCAGCAATTCCTTTATAGCACTGATCTTTCTTCAAGGGCGTTCAATTCAGCGATCTTCCGGTTCGCGAGCCGCTGCCAGCGATCGGAAGGAGCCCCTTCGCCCTCGAATAACTGCCGAGCCTCGTCCAGCGCTGAACCCGCACTCTTTGGCGCGTTGCAGGACCGCGAGCCATCCGAAAATAGAGCGTCGTAGCGCCGCTCCCGCTGGTGCGAAACGGCTTTGGGAGCAACCCGGCTTCTTCATAGAACCGAATCGCGGAGGCGCGCAGTCCGGCTTGTTTTGCAACCTCCCCGATCGTCATAGACTAAGTACCATTACGTGTCACCCATTTTGCCAAGTCCGCCTGGATAAATTGTTTCACACCTTCTCTTCCGGTCAGTCGCAGTCAAAAGTCGCCGCCCTCTCTTTCCAGGCGAAGCTCGATGTCGACGAACGGGCAACACACGTGGCTCCGCGGCGATCCATTCCGCTACCAGCCGAATGGTGGCGGCATCGGAGGGAAACGAATTCGTACCCACCGGGTAGCTCTCGTACAGCTTTTTTCAGGGACTGCAATTGTGGGCCAAGCTCGTCAAAATGCCGCTGTCGCTAATCGGCATTCAGGGCCAGATGTGCGCAGGCGAAGGGAGATTCGTGTTTAGGCATCACGGTTTGAGAGAACATTGTTGCCGAACCCGCTGGTTCACTCTTGTCCGTTGTCGTCCCGGTGGACTCGGATCCTCCCTACCTCGACAATCCACAGTTGATTCGCAAGCGAATGCAAGGTCACAGCATCGAGCAGTTGGGTAATTAGCCGAAGGAGAAGATCGAGGCTAGGTTTTTGGAAACTCGGATAACGGCGATCCCAGGAGAGGTTCGCGGCGGGAATCGCACGACGGCCGCGAAGTCATGATCTAGCGTGACGAGACAACGCGCCTCGCGTGCACAGACATCAAACAGGAGCCGATCTGGCGTGCCGCCCAGCCTTTCCTGTCTGCCGGTGACCGCGTCATGGCCCCGAGCCTGGAATAAACCGAGTGTGCGCGACCCGAAGTTCTCGTCGAGCTTGAATTTCATGCGGCATTGAAGCCAGGGAGATCGACGAATCGCTCACGGCTCATTTCGGCTCCGTAAGCGATGGCCGCAAGCACATCCTCCCGCTGCGGTTGCGGGTAGTCATCCAGAATCTGCTCAATTGTTTCGCCTGCGGCCAGAAAATCCAGCATTAGAGAAACCCAGATCCGAGTGCCGCGAATACACGGTTTACCGAAACAAATGTTTGGATCTACCGAAATGCGTTCGAGTAGCGGATGCATCGTACCCTACAGTATATTTCAATCCAAGCTCCGCCTCGTCTAGGATGCCAGTGGGGGCCTGGCTTATCGCCCCTTCCCTCCCTTCTTCAATCGGTCCGCTTGCTCCGCCTCCGCCGTTTGCTTCACCTTCGCCCCCTCCGCAAACATTGCCTTGCTCCCTTCGAAATCCCCTTTCAGCCGGAGTACCTGCCCGAGCGTATTGTACGGACCGGGATTCGCTGGATTCAATCGGATCGCTTCGCGCAAAGCCGGTATTGCCGCGTCTAGATCGCCCTTCTGTTTCAGCGCCGTGCCGAGCATGAAGTAGGCTTCGCCGTAGTCCGGACGCTGCGCGATCGCGGCCTCCATCTGTTGGATAGTCGATTCGAACTCGCCGGATTGCCAGTACGCAATTCCGAGCGTGTAATGCGCTTCCGCCAGTGTGGGTTCCAGCTCGATGGCGCGCTGTAACTCCGCTTTGGCTGCGTCAATCTCATCGTGCTCCTTCAAAGCAACACCCAGGTCGTAGTGGGCCACGGCCATGTTCGGGTCGGCTGCCAGCACCTCGCGAAACTGCGGGATCGCCTTAGCCAGATCGGCCTTTTGCAGGTACGCGAACCCGATGTTCAGCTTCGCGGTAAGATCGCCCGGATCGCGCTCGAGTACTTTGCGAAACTGCTCAATCCCGTCATCAGGCCGCCGGGTGTTCACTAACACCAGGCCGAGCCCGTTTCGGGCTTGAGCGTCCGCAGGGTTCAACTGCACCGCATGCTCGTACGCGTCTACAGCCGCAGCCAAATCTCCGCTTTTCTGCAGCGCGATGCCGAGCTGATACCAAGGATCGAACTGCTCCCGCCGCATCGATGTTGCCGCTTTCAAGTGCTGCACGGCTTCCGCGAAACGCCCCAAGTCATTCAATGCGGAGCCAAAACGGTACTGGTAGTCGAACGCCTTTGGTCCCAGAGTTGCCGCTTGCCGCAGCTCGATGATCCCGCGCTCGCGCTCTTGCCCCAACCAGTACGCCACCCCCAAGTGATAATGCGCTGGAGCATACTTTGGATCCAGCTCGATAGCGCGTTGGAAATGGGAGATGGACTCGGCACCGCGCCGCAAAACAGCCAGCAGGAATCCAATTTCATCTTGCAGTTCAGCCAATCCCGGCTGCAGCACCGCGGCTTGTTGATAGGCGGCCAGCGCGCCTGCGGCATCGCCGCGCGCTTTCAGCTCACGTGCACGCGAGACAAGCTGCCGCGGCGTTTCGGCCTGCGCCAAGATAACCAATACAATCCAAGCCAACCATCTCATCACAGCAACGCCGCGCCTCAAAAACCTAGAATAACTATATATGTTCGCCGTGCGGTGGGCCTTTCTGTTCTTCTTCCAGGATCCGTATCAAGCGGGCTTGGCTCACTACAAGCAGCACCAGTACGCGCTCGCTGCACAGGAATTCGCGCAGGCCGTGAAAACGCAGGCTCCCGGCGGCGCCGCTTACCCGGAATCTACGCTGCTGTTAGCGCAGAGCCTATACTTCAATTCCCAATTCAAGGAGGCAGTGCCATGGCTCGAGAAGGCCGCCGCGGCCGGGCCTCGCAAGCTCGAAGCCAGTTACATGCTGGGCGTTTCATACGTGCAGCTTCGAGATATTCCTAAATCGGCGGCGGCATTTGCCGGTTTATTTGGCGTGCCGCAGGATTCGGCGGCTGCCTACCTGATAACCGCGCGTCTGATGGTTCGGCATGGTATGGAGGAGGACGCGGAAAAAGCTACAGCGAAGGCCCTGGCACGCGATCCAAAACTTCCGGAGGCGCACTATCTGCTGGGCGAGATCGCGATTTTCCACGGTGAAATCGATCGCGCGCTGGCTGAGTTGAATCAGGAGATCCGGCTCAATCCCGGTTTCGGAATGGCATATTACAAGCTCGGAGACGCGTACAGCCGCCGCGAGCAGTGGGATGACGCCATCCCTCAGTTGGAGAGGGCCATTTGGCTGAATCCCGATTACAGCGGTCCCTACATTCTGCTCGGCAAAGGCTACTTGAAACGCAAGGATCTTCTCAACGCCGAGCAGATGCTCCGGCAGGCTTTGCGGATGGATCCCCAAAACTACTCGGCCCATTACCTGCTCGGACAAACGCTGATGCAGGCGGGCCGGGCCGACGAGGCGAAAAAGGTCCTGGACCGCGCTCAACAGCTTAAGACGCCGTAGCCCCGCTTGTTATGATCGGGGTGATGGTTCACCGAATTGCGTTCGCTGCCTGCCTTGTTTCCCTAGCTGCATTTGGCCAGGACAAGCCCGATCTGACGCTGGATCAGATCATTCAGAAACACGTCGACGCTCTGGGCGGAATGGATAAATTGAAGGCCATCACGACTTTTTCGGCCACCGGCAAAGCAACCATGAATGGCGGCCAAATGGTGGCCGCCCTGGTCATGCAGATGAAGCGGCCGTCCTCCATGCGGGTGGAAATGACGATCCAAGGCAAGAAGATCGTGCAAGGGTTCGATGGCGCCACGGCATGGATGCTAAATCCGTTGACGGGACTGGATACTCCACAAAAGGCCAATGCCGAAGATACCCAGGAGATGAAGAACTCCGCCGATATCGATTTCAGCAGTCTGGTCGATTACAAGGCGAAAGGCAACACGGTCGAGCTCGCGGGAATGGAAGATGTGGAAGGAAGTCCCGCGTACAAGCTAAAGGTCACCAAGAGGAACGGGCGAGTTGAGTACGATTACCTGGATGCCAAGACTTTTCTGCCGGTCAAGTCCACCACCAAACGCAAGCAGATGGGCACGGAGATAGAAATCGATGCGTTCCCGGCTAACTACAAACCCATCAATGGCGTCCTTTTTCCATTTACCGTCGATCAGAAAACGGGTGGGAAGTCGATGGTCCAGCTCACGATCGAGAAAGTGGACGTGAACGTCCCAATCGACGATGCTCGTTTCCACATGCCCGAGAAGCCGAAGGAAGAACCCGTCAAGACCGAAAAACCATAAAGCATGCCCGCTCCCGGGGCGCTTGCGTAAAAAATTCGCGGTTGACGCCGGGCGGCGGCGCCGAAATCTATTGAGATTGCGGCCAAATCCTTTTGGCAGACCAACTGCTCGATTTTGCCACATGACATCTACCGATCAAAAGCTCGATGAGCTTAAAGGCAAGTACGCCGCCGTTTTCTCTACAATTGGACAGCAGGGCGTGAGCCTCAGTCACGTTCACGTCCAGGACAATAAGCTTTATATCGCCGGGACGGCAAAGTCCGAGGATGCCAAGAATAAGATTTGGGATCAGATTAAGCAAGTAAACCCGAACTGGCAGAGTGAGGTGATCTGCGATCTGACAGTTGACCCGCAAGCTGCGTCTTCGAACACCGGGCAACCAACCGTACAATCCGGCCAATCTGGTTCGCGCACGTACACAGTACAGCCCGGAGATTCGCTTTCCAAAATTAGCCAGCAGTTCTATGGGAAAGCGAGCGAGTACAAGAAAATCTTTGAGGCGAATCGCGATAAGCTAAGTGACCCGGATAAGGTGCAGGCCGGGCAAGTCCTTCAAATACCTCAGTAACGATCTGAGTGGGATAGGCGGTTTCGCCCAATGCTACTTACTTAAGCGGAACCAAAACATTTTCAATAATTTACGCCTTTGCAAAGATGTGGAGCAGGTCTCCGACCGGCTTGCGTTCCAGTGGAGAATCCCTAGAACACCGCCTTCGGCAAGCCGGTCAGGGACCTGCTCCACTGGAATTTCATCCTCGCATGAAACTTATTTCCAGGTTCTCTTTGCCGGTGCTGTCCGCGGTATGCCTGACGGCGCAGAGCGCCAGCCCGCCATCGTCGATATTTACCGACATTGAGAAGATGAGCGCCGATCTCGAACAGATCACCGGGCTGCACTTTACGAAGAAGGTGTCGGCCGCGATGATCGGCAAAGACCAGCTTCGCAAGTTTCTGGAGGAGCGCATCGACAAGGAGATCAAGCCCGCCGACATGCGAGCGGAGGAGTTGACCCTCAAGATGCTCGGGCTGATCCCTCAGGACTTCGATTTGCGGGCCGGGACGGTCGACCTGCTCACGGAGCAGGCGGCGGCCTTCTACGACTATCACAAGAAGAAGCTGTTTGTACTGGAGGGCGACACTGGCGGCGCGCAACGGATCGCGTTGGTGCACGAGCTTGCTCACGCGCTGGCGGATCAGAATTTTCACCTGGCTAAATACATCAAGGACAACGGCCTGAATGACGACAGCGCCACCGCCCGCATGGCCGTGATGGAGGGCCAAGCCACTTGGTTGATGACCGCGTACATGCAGAAGAGCATGGGAGGCAAAGCGGAAGTCTCGCAAGCGGTGCTCGACGTAATGCGCAACACCGTTGAGAGCAGCGTTTCACAATATGCGGTGTTTTCGAAGGCCCCACTGTACATTCGCGAATCGCTGGTATTCCCGTACACGGCGGGAATCCTGTTTCAAGACGCGGTCTATCGCAAGCTGGGCCGTGACGCTTTCGGCGCGGTGTTCGAGCGGCCGCCCGCCAGCACGCAGCAGGTGATCCATCCGGAGAAGTACCTGGACCAGCAGGAGCCCAGCTTGCCGCCCGCTCCTCGCAATCCGGATGAGAAGCAATATCGCAAGTTGGCCGAAGGAACTCTGGGTGAATTTGATTTACGCGCGCTGCTGGAGTCCGTGACGGAAAAAGCCAAGGCAGCGGAGCTGGCTTCACACCTTTCGGGCAGCCGGTATCTGCTGGTGGAGAACAAGACCGGACGGAACCCGGTGCTGCGCGTGATCTCAACCTGGGATTCGCCTGAAGGGGCTCGGAACTTCTTCGAGCAATATGGGCAAGCGATACAGACAAAATCAAAGAGCTTTGCTCCGGAAGCCGCGGAAGAGGGCGTAGCGGCTGGCCACGATGATGCAGGCTTCTTCCGCATGACCCTGACGGGCAAAACCGTCGAGAGTATCGAGGGACTGCAAGCGGCTCCGCGGGGCAGGTGATCTTGTCACCTGCCGACGACCGAAGGCCGCCCGGGAATAGCCGAATCAGGCCGAAGCAGCTCACTCACTGTCTCAAATGAATAGCCCTGGTCTTTCAGAACGGGCACAATTCGCTGGACGGCACTCAGCGTCTCTGCCATGTCCGGCCGGGGCCGTACGTCGCGACCATCGTGCAGGCAAACAATGCCCCCCGGCGATGCTTTTCGTAGCACCAGACCAGCGATCCGATCCGCCGGCCACTCCCAATCGTGCCCGATGACGGTCCACATGACTCCCATCAGATGAAGTCTTTTTTGAACCGAACCGATGCCGAACCAGCGCAGACCATAAGGCGCCCGCAGCAGCGAGGGCGCGACTCCAACCTCTGCAGTGAAAATCTCTTGCGCTTGAGAAAACTCACGATCGATAGCTGCCGCGGATTTCAGATTAAGATCCCAGCTTAGCCGCGGACAAAGCCGCGCATGAGAATAAGTATGATTACCGATTTCGTGCCCGGCTTCCCGGATGGAGCGTGCGATCTCAGGATGCCGCAGGACATTCATGCCGCACTGAAAAAAAGTCGCTTTCACTCCCTGGTTTGAGAAGTACTCCAAAAGCCGTGAACTTGCTTCGCTGGGACCATCGTCGAAAGTGAGCGAAATGGACCGCCGCCGTCCCATACCCCGATACACTGACGGTCCAAAAATTTGCGCGGAACGTCCCGCAACACCGTACGCGAGCATAGCCGCCGCTCCACCGGTCAGCGAAGCAGCCGAAACACCCCACATACAATCAACCGTAACACCTGAAGGAGGGGCGGTCAGCGCATTGCAATAATGAAGAGGTCTGGAGCTCTAATTTTGCGTTCCCCCTACAGATGGATGGCATGGACTCTCATCTCGGCTGTTTTTCCGTTGCTTGCGCAGAACAAAGCGTTTCAGGATCGTGCCGAGTATGAGATCTTTCTAGCCGTCCAGAAGCAAGCAGTGCCTGCGGAGCGCCTCGTATTATTACGCCAATGGGCCGAAAAATATCCCCGCTCCGCTTTTCGTCAGGAGCGATTTTATAGCTTGATCACGACACAGCAAGCTCTCGGCCAGTCCCGCGAGATGCTGCGCACAGCCGAACAAATGGCGGCAGACGACCGAAAGGGTCTCGGAAACTACTGGATTACTGTGCTTACGACGCAGTTGCAGGATGTTTCTACAAGCGCTTTAAACCGGAGCGAGAAAGCGGCACAGGCCTTGCTGCATGACCATTACTCACCGGAGAACAAGCCGGAGGCGGTCCCCCGAGAAGCCTGGATTGAGGAAAAGGCGCGGAGCGGCGTCCTGGCGCATCGCACGCTCGGATGGATTGCGCTGAACCGGAAACAATGGACCAAAGCGATAGCCGAGCTAAAACTAGTTCTTGCGGAACACCCCGATGACGCGGCGGCATCGTTCTGGCTCGGGAGCGGCATCCTCGGGCAGAAGCGCATAGAAACAGAGCCTCTCGCTCTTTACTACTACGCCCGTGCGTTAACCATCACCGGCCCCGGGGCGTTGACACCGGAGGCGAAAGCGCAAGTTCAGGGATTTCTGGAAAAAGCCTACTCGGAGCGGTACGGAAATCGCGCGGGTCTCGCGAAGTTGTATGAGCAAGCGCGTTCCGGAACGCCACCGGCCTTCGCGCGATAAACTTAATTCGGCGCGCGGTTTGATGAATCGGGCGGGGGCGGGTGCCATGCGGCAGCGATCGGCGGTCGAGGTAGCTGCTCAATCGGAGGCATGGCCAGGGTAAATCTTGGTAAGCCCAGCGAAGATGGAACGGCGCGCGCCAGGATTGGGTCCCGCCCATCGATCAGGTACACTTCGTCACGCACCTGCGCCCCGCCTTTGGCCGTTACGATCATTTCTATACTGATATCGCTGGTAACAGGCTGGTAAGCGAAATGTCCCAATCGAAGTGTCGCTGCGTCAATGGGAATATCCAGTTGCTGCTTACCATCCAAGATATGAACTGTTCCGCTGGCGCTCTGTTGAATGAGCGCGCTACCGGAATCCCAGCTTACCTGTAGACCGTTTCTATCGTGACGCACTTGCAGCAACAGGTCATTCGATCTCTGGACGTGAGTATTATCCGGAGGAGCGGCCACTTTTCGAAGACCTGCTTCAGGATGAGGCCGCCGGCTCATTAACCACACGAACACGAATACAGGAATCAACGCCAGCAGCACAACCTTACGCCTGTTCCCGGTGCGCACAACTTATTTTACTCCGCCGTACGATCTACTCGTAACGTAGCGCCCGAATCGGATTCACGCGGCTGGCTCGAAGAGCCGGGACATACCCGGCCAGGCAGGCAAAAATTGCCAGCGCCATGGTCGCCATGCCCATCGTGACCGGGTCGGTCGGCTGTATTCCGAAAAGTTGACTTTGCACGAACCGGGTCAATCCGAATGCTGCCGCCAAGCCCACCGCAATCCCAATCCCGGCCAGCACGATTACCTCCCGCATCACCAGCCAGATCACGTCGCCTTGGAAAGCGCCCAGCGCCATGCGGATGCCAATCTCGCGCGTGCGCCGCGCAACGGTATACGCCATGACAGCGTACAGCCCGATGGTCGCGAGCAGTGTAGCCAGGCAGCCGAAGACCGTCGACAAGCTCGCAATCAGCCGCTCCGTCAACAGCGAATTCGAGATCTGCTTGTCGAGCGTACGCATCCCATACAGCGGCAGATTCGGATCCAAGGCGCGAACCTGCGCCCGAACGGCGGAGAAGAGCTGATTGGCATCGAGCGAGGTGCGCACGTACACCGTCATGCCCCCCACGAACCGGTCGGCCATATAGGGAACGGACATCTGAACCGGAATCTCATCGCGTAGATTGGTGTATTTGATGTCCTTGACGACGCCGATGATCTCCATGTCAATCTTCGTATTAGGATTATTTCCGAACCCCACATGCCGGCCAATCGGGTTCGGACTTCCGAAATATTTTCGCGCGAATTTCTCGTTGACGATCACGCTTTTAGGAGCGGTGTCGTCAGCCTTCTCCCCGTGTTGTATCGATTCCGTGTCTTTATCCGTGAAATCGCGGCCTGCCAGGATCGGAACACCCAGCGTGGCAAAATAGCCGGGGCTGATGGAATTCATGTATGCAAAGACGCCTTCACCGGGCTTGGCGCGATAGTTTTCCACGGTTACCGAGTTGTCCCATTCGTTATCTTCGAGGATTCTCATGGAGGCGAGACCCGCGGATTGCACGCCGGCCATGGCATTGATATTGTTGATTAGCTCCCGGTAAAAAATCTTGCTCCGCTCGCCGCTGTAGCCGTTCAACGATGGATCGATATTAAAGGCAACCAGGTTGCCGTGCCGAAATCCCGGACCGAGATTGCGCAGGTTCCCCAGGCTGCGTAGGAACAGGCCCGCGCCGATCAGCAGCACCAGAGAGAGCGTTACTTGCGCCGTCACCAGCAGCTTCCGGAGCCGCACCTGCGCTCCGCCTCCCAGCACTGCGCCCGCCTGATCCTTCAAAGTGGGCGCCAGATCGGGGCGCGTGGCTTGCAATCCGGGTATTAGCCCAAAGATCACTCCAGTGATGCACGAGACCACCAGCGTGAACCCAAGGATTCGCAGGTCGGGCGTGGTCGAGATCTTGAGTGAAGTCTCCGGCGGAAGCAGACCCATCAGTAAGCTGTCGGTCCAGATCGCCAGCAGCAGTCCGGCAATCCCTCCGATTGAGGAAAGCAACAGGCTCTCCACCAACAATTGCTGAAGGATTCGTCTGCGCCCAGCCCCCATGGCCAGCCGCACTGCCATCTCCTTCTGGCGCGAAGTAGCGCGCGCCACCAGCAAGCCTGCGACATTGGCGCAAGCGATCAACAGTACGCAACCCGTGATCGCCATCAGGACCCACAATGGAGTCGCCAACTGCTTCCGCAAATACGACCTACCCTGCGACCCGGGCAGCACGTCTATGATGTTCTTCAGAAATTGCTGGCGCGTATACCCGGACGCGTCGTTGAACTCCTTCTGCTTTACCTCCATTTCCAGAATGCTATGAAAAAACGGCTGCAGCTCGGCTTTGGCTTGTTTGGAAGTGACTCCCGGCTTCAGCCGGCCGAACGCATTTACCCAGCGTGACCGCCGATTCTTCAAATCGTCCCAGCCGGGCGTCATCCGAGCCTTCATCATCACCGGCACGAAAACCTGTGTGCTGTTGCCCAACTCGACGCCGTCGAATCCCTGCTGCGCGACGCCAACCACCGTCATGTTGTGGGCATTGAGCACAATGGTTTTACCAACGACACCCGGATCGGCCCCAAAGCGAGCCTTCCAATACCCATAGGTGAGCATCGCCACCGGATGGCCGCCTGGCACGCGATCGTCATCCGGCGTGAATGTGCGGCCCGCGGCGGCGCCGACACCGAGCACCGGAAAATAGGTGCCGGAAACGAGCTCGCCGGATACCCTTTCCGTCTGGCCGTTGAAAGTCATGCTCAATTTGTTCGGAAACCGGCAGAACATGCCGCTGAACACCTGGTTGTGCTCGCTGAAATCGACGTACATCGGGTAGGAGATCGCATTCCTGCCCCGGTTGCTCCCGTAGTGACTTCCAACCATTGTCAATAGCACCAGATTTTGGGGCTCTTTCACCGGCAGCAGCCGCAGCAGAATCTGATCGAGCAAGGTGAAAATGGCCGTGTTAGCCCCGATGCCGAGCGCGAGCGAGAGCACCGCCACAAACGTGAACACCGGCGCGTTTCTGAGCGTCCGGATGGCGTACCGCAGATCGTTCCAAAAGGTAGTCATCGTGATTTAGACGGAACGGGCCAAGAGCGGTTGGCCGTTCTATCGATTAATACCTGGCCGGACGCAAATGGTTACATTGGCTCTTGGCCTGTCTAGAACTGCACGGTTCATAGTAGAACCTGAGCCGATGTTGACCGTCTCCAGACTGGCCGCGCGATGTGGATTGAGCCGCAGTACTCTGCTCTACTACGAATCGATCGGGCTGCTGAAAGCCGGCTCCCGATCGGACGCGAACTACCGGCGCTACGGCGAACGAGACGCGCTCCGCTTGCAACAGATCTGTGCTTACCGCGAGGTGGGCCTGGCGCTGAAAGACATCCGCTCGATTTTAGATCGTCCCGAAGGCGACGCGTCGTCGATCCTGAACAGGAGGCTGTTGGAGCTGAACGGGGAAATCGAGCAGAAGCGGAAGCACCAGCGGGCGATCCTGCAATTACTTCAAAACAAAAATTACATCAGGAGAGCAAAATCAATGACTAAAGAGAAGTGGGTTTCAATCATGAAAGCAGCCGGCCTTACCGAACATGACATGCGGCGCTGGCATACCGAGTTCGAGCGAGCGGCCCCGGAAGATCACCAGCACTTCCTGGAATCCTTGCACATCGGCCCGGACGAAATTCACAGGATTCGCGCGCTCAGTGAACCTGCTAAACGCTAGCTCGCCTTCACTGGCCGTGACTTCTGCATTTCCAGGTATTCCGACAGCTTCAACGGCATCGGCGCGCCTTTTTCCATGGCTCTCTGGACTGCCTTCTGATACCGCCGCATGGTCTCGCGCCGAGCCCCGTCGCGCAGGTTGCAGGCTTCGATGTCGAGCAGAATGTCGATCTCCCAGGGGCGAAAAGTGTTTCGAGTGATCGAACCGCGGAGCAACTCCTGAACCAGCTTATTGAACCGATTCAATACCAGCTCGTAATCCTGAACGGTGTCTATCATACTCTATTCACTTATCGGCGGGATTGCACAGAAGTCTTAGCCTTAGCGGGAGTTTTTCTCAACCCACTGAAGATAGCGCACCAGGTCTCGCCGGTTTCGCCACAACAGCATCCAAAATTGTGAAAACGTGATGCACTCGGCGGGAACGCCCCAGAATGTTTCGATGCGCCAGCGGAGATACGGACTCTTCCACGGTTGGAAGCGATAGCCTCGCAGAGCACGCCACAAAAAGCGCAGCACTACTTCGCTGGGCTAGCGTTACTCAGAACGGGCTTCGAAAGGCTGGCCGCCCGCTTCGAGGTATCCACACCCGGGCTCGCATAATATCCTGTGCGAGTTCTCACCGCCGGATGCCCCGGACCATTCACCACCACTTTGATCTGGCGGAAACTCCCGTCCAGAGCCTGGACTGTTGGCGAATAGGCAATGGTGTACTGGTTGCGGATGTCCTGCGCAACTTGCAGCGCAATCTTATCGACTTCAGAAATATCTTTCGGATAGAATGAAAGGCCGCCGGATTCACGCGTGATCGCATCCAAAGCCCGCTTGGCCTTCTTCGCCTCCCGCCTTTCTTCTTCATTCAGCAGGCCGATGGCGTAAATAAGCACTTCGCGATCGCGCGCCCGGTCAATCATTTTCTCGAGCGTGCCGGTGCTGGCCGTATCATTACCGTCCGTGACCACCAGCAGGACCTTCTTATCCTTCTTGCCCTTCTCCTTTAGATAGTCGATCGACATACTGATTGCATCCCGCATGGCCGTGCCGCCGCGCGAGTCGATCCGAGCCACGCCCTCTTCCAGTTTTTTGACCTCGTTTGTGAACGGGACATCCAGGTAAGCCTCGTCGTTGAAATTAACGACGAATACCTCGTCCTGAGGATTGGAAGCCTTCACCAGATCGAGCGCGGCAGTCTCCACTTTTTGCCGCTTCTCGCGCATGCTGCCGCTGTTGTCGATGATGATCCCCAAAGAAATGGGAACATCTTCCCGCCGGAAGAGCTTGATGGCCTGCTCGGCGCCATTCTCGTAAACTTTGAAGGCCTGTCGCGGCAGGTTTGTGACCAGTTTGCCGCTTTTATCGGAAACGCTCACGGGCAGGACCACCAGCCTGGTATCAGCCGTAAAAGTAGGCGGCCCGCCTTCATGCCCCGGCGCGGGAGTCTGCGCCGCCAACGCCCAGGTTAGGCCCAGCGCGGCAACGATCACACTACTGAGTCGGAGCATAATAACCAAGACGAAAGAAAGCCTTCAATGGGGGCAGCCCGCGGGGTTGCACCAGCTTCACGCTGACGTGCCGGTATTTACCATCGCGCTGCTGATTTTTCGGACTGTAGTACAGCACGTACTGATTGCGGAGCTCCATGCCGATCTTCGCGGCCACATCCGGCAATTCCGCGAGATTATCGACGGCAAAAGCCCGGCCGCCAGTCTGCTCGGCAATCTCATTCAACAGACCGGGACCTGCCAGTTCCTCGGGGGTGCGCCCTCGCGACGCCATGACCTCGAAAATCCCGATCGCGTAAATCTGCACGTCCGCCTCGCGCACCGCGTTCTTAATCTCGCTCTCGGTGTAGCGGCTGCTATTGTCTCCGCCATCCGAAATAATGAGCAGCGCCTTGCGCGGATTGCGCGCCTTCTTCATCTGGTTCATCGCCAGGTACACCCCGTCCAGCAGCGCGGTTTTGCCTTTCGATTGGACGAATGTCAGCCGGTTCTGCAATTCCTCAGTGTCCGCCGTAAACGGCACCACCATCTCGGGCCGGTCGTTGAACGTGATCAGAAAGAACTCGTCTTCCGGATTCGCAGTCTTAAAAAATTGGCTGGCCGCCTGCCGCGATTTTTGCAGCTTGGCGCCCATGCTGCCGCTGGTATCGAAAACCAGTCCGATCGATAAGGGAGCATCTTCACTTGAAAACTGAGTCACCTGCTGCTGAATTTTGTCTTCGAACAGCTTGAAATAATCTTTGTCAAGCCCTGTGACGAAACGATTCAAGGGATCGGTGACGGTCACGTTGATCTGTACCAGCGTGGTGTCGATCCGGATGCTACCGCCGCGCCGCTCCAGCACAGCCTGTTTGTCGCCACCGGGCTTTACGCGCGGTTCAATGGCCACGCGCGCATCGCGATTATCGGGCTTTACCGGCGGTTTTTCGTCAGCCGCCGAAACCCACCCGGCGATCCCAAAGAGTGGAAGAGAACAAAGTACCAGCCGTCTGTAAGTAAAGTTTTTCGCCGCCATCCAATGCCCACCTGGTTGCGACCGCTTTCAGTATATCACCGGGCTGTTGGCAGGTGACAAGATCACCTGCCCCACGGAGTGTATATCATCGGGCTGTTGGCAGGTGACGAGATCACCTGCCCCAAGGAGTGTATCATCGGGCTGTTGGCAGGCGACAAGATCACCTGCCCCACGGAGAACGAAATTACTCAGGCACAAACTGGCGCAGATACCGGTGGCCCATCCGGAATCCCATCTTATACTCTTCGCTGAAGTCCGGGCCTCCGCGGTTAGGAGAGCCGTACAGCGAATCTTCATGCTCGATGCTCATCGCGCCCTGGTAGCCGCGATCCTGCAGCACAGTGAAGAACGCGGCCCAATCGATTGAGCCCAGGCCGGGCAGCCGGTAGCGCCACCATTGCGCATGATCTACCGGGTTGATTCCGCCATGGCGCAGCACGGGCCACTTGATCTCGGTGTCTTTCAGATGAACATCGTAAATTTTGTCCGCGAAATCGCGCGCGGTCTGGATCGGGTCCATCATCTGCCATACCAGATGCGATGGATCGTATTGCAGGCCGACGTAGGGTGTGTTGCCGAATCCGTTAAATAGCGCCTCGAATCCCGCTGGGCTCACCGCGAGGTTTGCTCCGCCCGGATACGGCTCCCACAGAATTCGCACGTGGTTCTTCTCGCACGCCGGAAAATACTTTTCGGTATAGACGCGCACAATATCATCCACCTGTTGCTTGAACGGCTTTTGGGGATCGGGATCTTTTCCGGAAGAGGTTCCGATGTATGGAATGCCGAGCTGACCAGCCACTCCGATCAGCTTGACGAAGTAGTCGTTATCGCGAGCGCGCTTGTCGAGATCCGGGTCGATGTGATTTTGCGAAGCCTGAAACGCCGAGGCCGAAATGCCTGCCTGAGACAGCGTGCTCTTCACTTTTTCGATTTGCTCGGGCGTCACTTTGGTGGCGTCGAGCGTCGAATTCCGGGTCCCGGCCAGGATCATATTGCTGAAGCCATCCTGGCGCGCGAACTGCACGTTGGCTTCGGTGAAAGGCCCGAGTATTCCGAGCCGCGGCTTCCACTCCTTTCGCTCCAGGCGCTGCGCCTGAGCGGCGGCGGCAAACGCAACGGAGCCGACCAAGGCGCGTCTCGTCATTGAACGGCCGGCAGACGGAAGCTCATATGCCGCTCCCGGTTGAGACGCTCGCTAAGCTCACGATCGACGCTGCTGAGTGGAACCTGCCGCATTTCGCGATCGACCGTCACATAATGGACCGAGCCGTTTTCCACCCAGTAGGTGAGCGCGGGACGGACATTGTGGTCTTTCAGCGCGATCAGGTAAAGCGTTGGCTTGTAATCGGTCGCATCGGAAGGCGGTCTCGAAGAGTCCTGCTCGGAGTAGTTGCGAGGCTCCTGGTAACGATTGTTTGCCGGGTAGTCGTAGCCGGGATTCGAAACGACCGCCGCACTCGGCTCATAGTCATACGCGTACGGGTTGCTGTAGCCATAGTATGGGTACGCGGGATAACCATAGCCATACCCGTAAGAATACGGATCGTCGTAACCAAACCCAATCGAGAACCCGGGATACCAGTACGAGCCATAGTATCCTCGGAAGCGTCCAAACCCGTATCCGTACCGGCCTCCGTAGAAGCCTCTGCCGCGCCCGAAGAAGCCTCCGCCGCGTCCGTAGAAACCTCCACCGCGTCCGTTGAAACCTCCGCCACGTCCAGTGCCGCCGAATCCGAAACCGCCGCCCCGGAAGCCGCCGCTGCTGAATCCGCCGTGCAGAGCTGCGCCGCCGTGACTGAAGCCACCGCCGCCGTGGCTGAATCCACCGCCGCCATGACCAAACCCGCCGCCTCCGCCTCGTCCGCCACCACCGCGCTGCGCAAAGGCGTTCATGGTCAATAAGCAGCCAATGAGAAAGAATAAGATTCGCTTCATAAAATAGCGCTCCTAATTCGGAGCTTAGCGCTGAACCCGATTTGGCGCAAGCGAGCCGCTTCGAGTCACCAGTTCGTCGATGACTGGCGTGATCGAGATTAGCAGCTCGGCCTCGCCCCGCTTCAGACTGTTGATGAAGGCGCGCTGTTCGGTCACCCAGTCGCTGGGCGCCCGTTGCGCGGATGCGAGGTAGTCCAGCGCTTTCAGGCCAATCCCCGCCAGGCGCGAGATGTTGGCGGAGACGGGCGCCACTTCGCTAAGCAGCGAAGAATTCCCGATCAGCGGTCTCAGGCGCGCGTCGTTGTCGCGCCATTTGATCAGCCAGGTCCGCTGGCCGGCAAGGTTCATCGCGGCAAAGTGACGGGCCCGATCGCTTTCGGGTTGCACTGTGTCAACCATTCGATTGAGGGGCGTCTGTTGGGTGTAGGTATGTCCGTGGGAGCGCGAATATTCCTTGATCGGCTCGCAGATGGCGGCCAAAGTCTTTACTGGTTCGACTGGGTTTGGCCCCGCCAGTCGTTGCAGCATCAGGTAATAATTCGCGCGATGTTTCAGGCCGGACCATTCGAGCCACTGGCTGGTTATGTCCAACCGGCGATACATATCGGCCGGGTCCTTGATCTCGCGGGGCGACCAGAGCCGCTCGGCGATCGCCGCTGTTCTTGGCCAGAGGCGCGAGTCCACATTCTCCGGAGTTACGAACTCAGCCCACATCGCCGCTTCGCCGCCGAGAATATGCTTCTGCTGATCGGCCGTTAGCTGGCCTGACTCTTTATCCAACGGATCCACAGCGTAGTGCTGCGCCGCCGAGTGCATCAGGTCGAGATAATAGCCGGACGAAAGAATGCCGTCGTAGCCGAGGCGTGCCGCTTGCACGAGAGACTTGGGACCGCGCCAGGATTGAATCACGATATCTTTGGGCAGCGCAGGATCCAGTACCTCGTCCCAGCCTTCCATCCGCTTGCCGTGCTTCTTCACGATCTCCTGAATGCGCCGATTGAAGGAGGCCTGCAGAGCGTGATTATCGAAGCCGTGCTGCTTCTTGAACTCGCCGATCTGCGTATTGGCATCCCACTGTCTGCCGTTCACCTCGTCGCCGCCGATGTGAAAATACTCATCGGAAAACAGGCGGGCCATCTCTCCGATGAAGCCGTCGAGGAAGCTGTAGGTGGTCTCGCGGGTGGGGTCCATCGTGGGAATGAAGATGCCCCAGGTTCGGCCGATTTCGAATGGGCCAGGACCGCTTGCCAGCTCCGGATAGCCCACCAGCCAAGCGCTGGAATGCGCGGGCATGTCGAACTCGGGCACCACGCGGATACCACGATCGCGCGCGTAAGCGAGTACCTGGCGAACCTGTTCCTGGGTGTAGTAATGTCCGTCCGAACCAAGCTCGTGTAGCTTGGGATAGCGCTTGCTCTCGATACGGAAACCCTGGTCGTCGGATAGGTGCCAATGAAAGACATTCAGTTTGACGGCGGCCATCCCGTCGAGATTGCGCAGCACAACATGCATGGGCATCCAGTGCCGCGAGACGTCGAGGTGGAGGCCGCGCCAGGGGAAACGCGGCTTATCTTCTATAGTGACTGCGGGTGTGGCAAAACCATCGCGACCGGATTCGACCAGTTGCAGGAACGTCTCCATGCCGTGCAGCACGCCCTGCGCATTCGGAGCGGACAAGCGAGCTTGCGTGGCGGTGATCTCAAGGCGATAGCTCTCGTCTTCGGCAAGGTTCTGCACCGGCGCTCCGGTGCGAGCGCAATGGATTAGAAGCGTGGCTTTGGACGGGACGGCCGGGTTGCTCTCGAGAATGGGAATTCCGGTTTGCAGCGAGAGCCGGGGGATCAGCCGTCTCACTGCCGCTGTAACGCGTGCATCGCGGGCACCGCTTACCGCAACGGAAAACGTCTGGGTGATCGAGAGACGCCCTTCAGCGGCAACGATCTTCGCCGGCATCGGCATCAGGTTGACCTGGCTGGCGCCCGTGGAGGGGCTCGCAATGGCGAGCACAGTGAATACAAGGGAGCGTCGACAAATGTGGCACAGGCTTTCGAGCCTGTGTGGGTTTGTGGCGCGTATGTCTTGGTACGGGGAAAAACCAACACAGGCAAGAATGCCTGTGCTACGGGTCAATAGGCAGGAGCGTCGAAAAACGCTACCGGCTTCAGCGAAACGATTCGCCAATGTTTGCCCTCCTTTTCGATCTGGCAATGGATTTTTTCGCGGCGGCGAATTAGCGGGCCGCCGGCCGTGCGGCTGCGGATCTCGAGATACCAATCCAGATCGACTTTGCGTTTGGATTCGTCGCCTTCGTCATTGAGCGCTTCGACTGAATTTGCGACTTCCGCATTCTGCAGCATTGCCGTGATTTGTGTTTTCAGGTGGGCGTAGTCCGGCATCTTGGAATCGAAGCCTTTTAGGAAACCGGCTGCGTTGTCGTCGCTGAGGGCGGAGGTGATTTGGGCGAAGAGGTCTACTACGCCGGAATGCGTGTCCGCCTGGGCGGGAGTTAAGAGGAGTGACGCGAGGTAAGCAGCGACCCAAAATCGGGGTCGCCCGGCAGACGGCAAAAGGCGACCGTTTACCCCACGGGGCAACAAGGTAGGATCAGGTACGGTAGCTGGCATTGATTTCGATGTATTTTTCTGTGAAGTCACAGGTCCAGAAGCGGACCGCGGCTCTTCTCCGGCCTTGAATTTCGAAGCGGATCAGGCAATCGGTGGAATCGAGTTTCTGTTTTAATGTTTGTTCGGAGAACTCGGCCGCGACGCCGTTCTTGCAGACCAGAACGTCTTGTATCGAGATATTGACTTTGGCTGGATTCAGATTGACGCCGGAATTTCCAGCCGCTGACAGAATGCGGCCCCAATTGGGATCCGATCCGGCAATCGCCGTCTTGACCAAAGGCGAGTTCGCGATGGCACGGGCGATGCGCTCGGCCGCCTGCTCGCTGACCGCGCCCATAACACGAATCGTAATCAGTTTGCGCGCGCCTTCTCCGTCACGTACGATCTGCTCGGCCAGGCTGTCCATGACGCGGCCCACTGCATCTTGAATGCCGGCGTCTTCCTTCACGCCGGAAGCGCCATTTGCGAGCAACAGCAGCGTGTCGTTGGTCGAAGTGTCGCTATCGACGCTAATGCGGTTGTAGCTGTGGGTCACGCCCGCGGCCAGCATCCGCCGGAGGGAGGGCACAGTGAGTTCCGCGTCGGTCAGGATAAAGCCCAGCGTGGTCGCCATGTTCGGATGGATCATGCCGGCGCCCTTGGTCATGCCGGCGATTCGCACTTCACCAACTTGCTCAAAAGCCATCTTGACGGTTTGATCTGTCGTCATCATGGCGCGCGCGACAGCTTCGAAGCTGTCAGCCGACAGGCCGCTCACTAGCGCATCCAATTTGCCTGTAATTAACGCCGCGTCAAGCTCGACTCCGATCACACCCGTGGATGCGGGCAGAACCTGATTCGCGGCGATGTTGAGACGCTTCGAAAGAGCCTCGCAGGATTGGAGCGCAACCGCATCGGCGGTAACAGTCGCGCAGTTTGCGTTGCCCGCGTTGACCAGAATTGCCTGCGCAGTGCCAGCGGTCAGATTGGCTCGCGCCAGTTTTACCGGAGCCGCCTGCACGCGATTTTGCGTAAACACGCCCGCCGCGGACGCTGGACGGCCGGAGACGATCAGACCCAGGTCGTCCTGTTCGACTTTCCGAATCCCGGCGAATACTGACGAGTAGCGATACCCAAGCGGCAGGATCATGTGTGGCTGGCTCCGAGGATTTCATTGTCCGTCAGGCGATGTCCGTTCAGGAATGTACCGGCGGACATGCGCTTGCGGCTTTCTAGTTGTACTTCGAGGAGCTCGAGTATTGTGTTGTTGCCGCAAGTGGCCATTAGGTGTTTGTTGTTGGCAAAGAGGTATCCGGGCGGATGGATGGGCAGGTCAGGGACCTGCCCCACTTGGGCTTTCCATATGTGGAAGAGCTGATTGCGAAAGGTGCTGTATGCGCCGGGCCACGGTAGGAAGCCGCGCGCGCGGTTGAAGATTGACGGCGCCGGTTTCGACCAGTCGATGCGGCCATCTTCTTTCTTGAGGAGTGGCGCGAGGGATGCCTGGCTGCTGTCTTGCGGCTCGGGGTGAAGCGTACCAAGCTGCGCCAGTGTTTCGACCAACAACTTCGCGCCGGCTTCGGCGAGCCGCTCGCCAAGCTGTAGCGCGTTCTCCTCCGGCCCGATGGCAGTTGCCCACTTGAGCAGCATATCGCCAGTATCGAGACCCGCGTCAATGCGCATCGTGGTGACGCCGGTCCGCTCTTCACCATTGGCGATCGCCCACTGGATGGGGGCGGCGCCGCGATATTTTGGCAGCAACGAAGCATGTACGTTGACGATTCCGAGCGCCGGAATATCGATGATATTTTGCGGGATTATCTGGCCGTAGCCGACCACCACCATCGCATCGGGCAGGATCGCGCGGAGCTGCTCGATACTCTCCGGACGGCGGATGCGTTCCGGCTGATGCACGGTTAAGCCGTGATGCAGCGCCGCTTGCTTGACGGGAGATGCATTGGGCCGGTCCGGTTGTGTAAAGACCGCTTCGACGCGATGGCCGGCCGCAATCAAGCGTTCCAGAGAAGGCACTGCAAACGCAGGCGTCCCCAGAAAAACTAACTTTCCCACTCGCCCACCCGGATTAATTTACGCACTTTCCGCCGGATGAGATCGCGCTTCAGCGCACTCACGTGGCTGATGTACAAGCGTCCGTTCAGATGATCGGTCTCATGCAGGAATGCCCTGGCCAGCAGATCCTCGCCGGTCTTTTCGAATACGTTGCCTTTCTCGTCCTGCGCACGAATCGTAACTCGATTGGCGCGCGTCACCTGCTCGCGAAAGCCCGGTATGCTGAGACAGCCTTCTTCGCTGGTTTGCGCGCCCTGGCGGCCGATGATCTCCGGATTGATCAATACCATTTTCTCGGATGGATTCTCGCCCACGGAGAGATCGATCACCGTGATGCGCTTGGAGACGCCGATCTGCGGCGCGGCCAAGCCAACGCCTTTGGCCGCGTACATCGACTCGAACATATCCTCGATCAGCGTATGAAGCTCGGGTGTATCGAACTCCTCGATACGATCGGCATGTTTCTCGAGCACCGGATTGGGGTAAAACACAATCTGGTAAATCATCAGTAGTTCTTTACCTGCTCCCTGTATCCATCAAAGTTGCGGCGTGTTTCGCCGAGCGAATCGCCTCCGAATTTTTCGAGGAACGCTTGCGCGAGGACAATCGAAACCATCGCCTCGCCAATCACGCCCGCGGCCGGAACGACACATACATCGCTCCGCTCATAAGCGGCCAAGGCGGGCTCGCGTGTGATGAGGTCCACCGATTCGAGCGGGCGGCGCAACGTCGAGATCGGCTTGAGAAATCCGCGGACCAGCAGATCCTGTCCATTAGTCATGCCGCCTTCCAGGCCGCCCGCCCGGTTGGCTCCTCGCGTAAACCGGCGCTCGTCGCGATCATAGTGGATGGTGTCCTGAACCTTGGAGCCAAACGAAGCCGCTCCCTGTTCGGCAAAACCAATTTCAACGCCTTTCACAGCTTGCATGGACACGATGGCCTGAGCGAGACGGCCGTCCAGGCGCGTATCCCATGTGATGTGGGATCCGAGTCCGATGGGCATGCCATGAGCGATCACTTCGAACACCCCGCCGACGGTGTCGCCCGTGCGATAGGCCTGATCGACTACCTCCTTCATGCGGGCTTCCGTTTCGGTGTCTATGCAGGCGAGCAGCACTTCATCTTTTTGACTCAGGGCCAGTAGTTCGTTCCAGCCAGCCTGACGATCGAGACGTACCGGGCCGACGCCGATGACGTGGCTCAGGACTTCGATACCAAACTCGGCCAAAAATGTTTTGGCAAGCGCGCCTACCGCGACACGGGCGGTAGTCTCCCGGGCGCTGGCGCGTTCCAGGACATAGCGGGCGTCGCCGAAATTGTACTTGATCGATCCCGCGAGGTCGGCGTGCCCGGGTCGAGGACGCGTCACCGGCTTGCGCTTGTCGTCCGCGCCTTCGATATCTTCAACCGGCAGCGCTTCGGTCCAGTTCTTCCAATCCTTGTTTCGAATGAGGATGGCGATGGGCGATCCAATGGTTTTCGAGTGCCGGACGCCCGAAACAATCTCGATGCGGTCCGTTTCAATCTTCATGCGGCCGCCGCGCCCGAAGCCTTGCTGGCGGCGCCATAGCTCGCGGTTGATGAAATCGAGCGAAACAGGTACACCGGCGGGCAATCCGGTCAGAGTTGCGACCAGGCATTCCCCATGCGATTCACCGGCTGTCTCGAAGCGGAGCATGGATATTTAGTGAGAAATTTCATGGTAGCCCATTGGAAAATCGGGCCACCGATGGACACAGATGAACGCGGAGCAGATGGGATTCGAGGGTTTGACAAAACGAAACCACGCTGGCGTGCGCAAACGCATCGTCAGCGGGATTCCAGGGACCTCCTGCGCTCGGTTTGAAGAATCTTGAACTCCGGAGCGGCCGCGACAAGGGCGTGCACTTCGAGATTTTCAGTGTTGACGGCATCGCGCTCGCGAGCATGGGCGCGATGCAGGCGCCACTGCTGCTCGGCTAGCGTCTGGACCAGGTTCGTTTCGGTGGGACCTTTGCGCTTCCATTCATCGAGGTAGCCCTGGCAGAAAGACTGATAGAGCTCCCTATTCGCTCCAGGGAGAACGACGACCTGGCCGGTGAGTCCGTGACGAAGCGCGTTGAGGCTGGAGCGTTGTTTGCCCTTAGTGGCGCGCGGGCTGGTGCTGCGCTGTGCGTTTTCGCGATTGGCGAGCATTCTGAGATTGGATGAGGACATGCTGATTCGGCGGGCAAAGATTGTTGAAAAAATTGTGACTGCGTTCAATCAGGGGTGCGGTAAGATAGAGAGAATCGGGCCGTGGCGCAGCCTGGCTAGCGCGCTTGCTTGGGGTGCAAGAGGTCCCGGGTTCAAATCCCGGCGGCCCGACCAAAGAACTTCGAGGCCGGAGTGGCGTCCAATTCTGAACGCCAAGAAGCAAGGTATGGACAACTGCCCAACCGAGCGAATCGTCAAGACTCCTGAGGTCTGTGGGGGAAGGGCTCGCATTGTGGGCCACCGCGTGCGCGTACACGACATTGTTGGCTGGTATGAACACCAGGGCATGACCGATCTCGCGCAGGACTTCCTTCTGGAGATCAGTGCGATCGAAGAAGCCATCCGCTGCGAAGCCGCCTCATGATACTGTATTCTCCATCGACAGGTTGCTGGGCGTACAACCAATCCGATGCGCCCAGGCCCTGATGTGGCGCGCAGTTCACAATTTGGAAATGTAACGATCACGTGATCGGCGGCGGGGGGACTCCACTAACGCTTTGGCTTCGACCGCGAGATAAAAGCGTTCCTGATAGCGTTTGCGAAATCCACTATAGTTACAACACGCCGGCGGCAGCACGCACAGGTAAAGAGGTGTTCCTTAACCCGATCGCGCCTCTTACCGCTCAAGCGCTTCAAGGCGTACAACTCTAGTTCCTCTGTTGCGGGGTGTTTCTTGTTGTGCACCCTTGTTGCGTCCGCTTCTTCCGTCCGGGGCGCCTCCGGCGTTGGTGTTCTAAGAAATTTCATAGAGGCCGCCGCGACAAAGACGCGATCAAGCGCGGAGTTCTAACAATAAGAGTGATAGAAGGGGGGAAATCGTTACACAGCCCGCTGCAAATTCTCGCGATGCGGGTGGTTCACGTGGAAGATTGGTGGTCTATTCGTCCAAAACCCACACCCGCTTGCGGGCAGGCGTTGCAGAGGCGACCCAAACACGGGTCGCCCGGCAGGCGGCAAACCCCGACCGCCTGCCCCACAGTTTGCGGCAAAAGCCGCGCTGTGTTACCGTTTCTCGCTAGACGGCGGCACTACACCCTTGAGCCGCATATACACGGACATGTAACCGTACTCTTCGTTCGAATGGGACACATTGGCCGCGAGCGCGCCAAACTTCGAGCGCTGGCCTCTAGCTGTCTTTATCATCTCGCTTGCAGCAGCGTCGGTAAGACTATCGTAGGCCGTATCGCAAATCGTGAAGGATTCCTTCAGGGCGGCGACCAGATCCGCTTTCGAGGTTTTCTCCGCTGTGTCGACGGTCTTCTGCTCGCCATTCACGGCGGAGCAGGTGCGCGCCTGCGAACCGGCAACATGCGCGATAAGCTGGCCAAAACTACGGACGTCCGGAGTCGCCTTGAAGCTGTAATTCTCTTCCGGCATCTTTTCGGCCATTTTGGTGAGATTGTTCTTGAGGCCGGTGTACATCTGCTTAAGCTCCGTGCTGAGCGGGTTCGAGCTCTGCGCCTGCAGTGCACAAGTGCCCGCCAAGGCGATAGCGAAGGTGAAAGTCAAGTAACGATTCATGTTGATATCCTTTCTGCTATGGTAGACGGTCGGACGCCAATAATCTAACGGCCAACGTACCGTTTAGAGAGAGTGTCGTTAGCGGACGCACAATTTACGAAATTTCATCGCTCCGGCGCGAGAAGAAGCTCGCCGCCGTGTGTTATCGATTCAGAGAGTTGCGCATGACAAAATTGCATATCCGCTGGCAGATGTTCCTTCCCCTGGTTGCGTTGGGACTCGGGTTGTGGCTCGCGCCGCGTGCCCGGACGCAGACAGCGCTGATCCAGCCGCCCGGTCTCGAGAAGATTAAGCACTTTGTCTTCATCATGCAGGAGAACCGCAGCTTCGATCACTACTTCGGTACCTATCCGGGCGCGGAGGGATTGCCTCCGGGTGTTTGTTTGAGCGATCCAAATCCGTCAGCCGCCTGCGTCGCGCCGTTTCACGATACGAACAATGTCAACCGCGGCGGTCCGCACGGCTGGGACAACGCTCGCGGGTCCATCGACAACGGTAAATGGACGGGTTTCTGATTCAATCCTACAGGGGCATCAGCAAGGCCGGCGGCGAGCCATGCATGCCGCCCGCCCCGATGTGCACGCCCGGTAAAGATCCGCGCGATGTAATGGGCTGGCATGACTCCCGCGAAATTCCGAATTACTGGAGTTACGCGAACCTGTACGTACTGCAGGACCGGATGTTCGAATCGGTTGCGTCATATAGCCTTCCGGCGCACCTGTATATGCTGGCAGCGCAGAGCGGCGGGTACACGGGGTTCATGCAGCCGAAGCCGGCGCAATACGACTTCACCGAGATCACCGAGTTGCTCACCACCGGCCAGATTGGGTGGAAGTATTACGTGACATCGGGTACGTCGCCCGATACCGAGGACGGTCACGTGGTTGGCTCACAGTCAGAGGAGCAGCAGGATCCGTTGAAATATACGCTGTGGAATCCGCTGCCTGCGTTTTCGAAGGTGATCGGCGATCCCGCCCAAAAGAGCCGGCTGGTGGACCTGTCGCAGTTCTACATGGATGCGCAGGCTGGGACGTTGCCGCAGGTGAGTTGGGTGATTCCGACGGGCGCGGTGAGCGAGCATCCGCCGGGCGGCGTGCACCAGGGCCAGGAGTACGTTACAGGGCTTGTGAACTCCATCATGCAAGGGCCGAACTGGAAGGACACGGCGATCTTTATTGCATGGGACGATTGGGGCGGCTTCTACGATCACGTTCCGCCGCCCACGGTGGATCAGTATGGCCTGGGCATTCGCGTACCAGCCCTGGTGATCAGTCCTTACGCGCGTGAAGGCTACATCGACCACAAGACATACTCGTTTGAATCGTGGCTGAAGATCGTCGAAGAGCGATTCGGAGTGACGCCGATGACCAAGCGGGACAACACCGCCAACGACATGATCGATTCTTTCGACTTCACGCAGCAGCTTCGTAACCGGGTGATGCTGGCGGCGTCCGGCTCTCCCTATCCGCCTGCGAGTCAACCTCTGGTGCATCCGGCCGGCACTGTGTCGAGCGTTTTGTCAGCCTATGGCACTTACGCTCTCGCACCGGGAGCCATCGCATCCGCCTATGGAAGCAATCTTGCGAGCGCGCCCGCGACGGCGTCTGTAATCCCGCTACCGCCGGCGCTCGGTGGGGCGACTGTCAAAGTGAAAGACATGCTGGGCAACGAGCGAGCTGCGGGGTTGTTCTACGTCTCGCCCACGCAGATTAATTTCGAGATGCCGCCCGGTACGGTGAACGGGGTGGCGACGGTGACAATCGCGACAGCGGCTGGAGGAACGCTGACCGGGACGGCTCAGATTCTCTCCACTTCGCCCGGTCTCTACTCTGCGAATGCGAGCGGTCAGGGCGTGGCCGCGGCACTGGCGGTCACCGCCACCCGGGATGGCAATGTCAGTTCGCCGATCTCCTTGTGCACTGCAATCCTGGGTTGCGCTCCCGCGCTCATCGACCTGAGCGGGGGCACGGTGGTGCTGGAACTGTATGGCACTGGACTGCGCGGCCGTAGCTCGCTGGCGAACGTCACCGCGAATATCGGGCCGGCAACGGGCACGGTGACCTATGCCGGGCCGCAGGGCACCTATGCCGGCCTGGATCAAGTGAACGTTCAAATCCCCGCGTCGCTGGCAGGGACAGGGCGGCAAGTTTTAACAGTAACAGTGGATGGGCAGACTACTAACCAAGTCCAGGTCGCTTTCAAGTAAGCGGAAGCGAGATAAGCAGCGACCCAAAATCGGGGTCGCCTGGCAGACGGCAAAAGGCGACCGTCTGCCCCACGGTAAGCAGCACCGCACCGGCGGAAATTTCCAATATGCGGGTGGACAGCAGTTGGAGCAATGCCGCTGTTTTTACAAAAACTCTACGGGCGCTCTTTTGAACAAGGCGCTTGGCCCACAGAATCAGCGCGGCCCAACCGCGCTTCGATATAGCCGTGGGGCTCATCGGTGGGGACGAAGATTTCGTTCTCATTGCTCATGCCGAATCGCGCGAGATCCACTAACAGGCAATGCTGGTTCGGCATGGTGATGTGGATCTTCTCGACATCGGGATGGCGGTTCAAGACCTGCTCCGCCATCGCATACAGCGTGTGTTGAACCGAGCGGCTGTGGTGTTGCGCGAAGGCCTCCAGCATGGTCCGCCGAACGGCATGCCACTTCTCATCGAATGGAATATCGCCGTTTCGATAGCGCCATCTGGCGCGCAGGGACGTTGCCAGGATGCGGTCCTTGGTCTCGGGAAGTGTTGTGAACGGATCTCGGGGAAAGCCTTCGAAGGCTGAGTCCGCGCTTTTGAGAATCGTCAGACCGGAGATTCCGGACTGAATCTTTTCCGCCTCGCGGGTGGCGGAGACACGGGTGGTCCGGAGCTCGCCGCCGCGCTTTACGAACGACGATCCGTGCGGCTGGCCGCCCACGTGAATGCGATCCCAGAGGTCTTCGGCAATCTTGATCCGCACACGCGTAACCTGCGCATGGTTGGTGAGGAAATGGGCCGCCAGGATGTGTGCGAAGATCTCGATTGCGGTAAGCCCTTCCCGCTTCGCGAGCGCATACACGGTGTTCTTCATGGTGTCGGTGGCCAGAACTTTCGTGTTGTCGCCCGCGGTATAAGAGGTTTCGAAATCACCTTCGCAGAGCACTTGCACCGTGATCTCGCGTAGATCGTGTTGGCTTCCCTGCCGGCTCAGGTGCACGAGGCGCACGCGGGATTTGCCGTAGCGGTTGGCGAGGAGATTAGCTGCCACGGTAGGTTGTGTATCCATAGGGACTCAGAAGTAAAGGGACATGGTAGTGCGACGATACATCCGCAACGCGGAAGCTGATCGAGACTTCCGGGAAGAATGGCCCGGCAGTCCGGAACGTGAGGCGATAGAGGCCAGCGCGCAAAACTTCACCGGCCGGCAGCAGTTGGGCGATGCGTCCGTTGTCATCACTGCGCTGCTCGCTCACGAGCTCCCAGGCGCCCGAGTGGCGCTCCAGTACTACCGGAATGCCGGAAGCCGGCCTGCCCTTTTCCGTATCGAGAATATGCGTGCTGATGCCGCTCATGATGTGATCAGCTTGACGTGATTAGTTTAACCAGGCGCAAGCGCGTAATCTTGCTCTGCTCACTGGCGGCGATGCGCAGTTCTTCATCGGGATCGTTTTGCATGCGCGATTGCAGAAGCGACAGCATCTCTTCGCCGGATTTGCCGGTAGCGCACACGATGAAGATGTAGCCGAACTTCGCGAGATACTCTTCATTTACGCGCGAGAGGGCCTCCCTCGTTAGTGGATCGGCCGATTTTATTCCCGCCTGTTCCGGTGTATTCGCTTCGCCGATTTTGGGATGTGCCCGGAAAGCCTCCAGCCAATCCGACGCATCCAAGCTCCACCAGATGCGCTCCGCGTGGTCAAATAGGCTCTCCGCATTCTCGAAAGGCTGCGATTTGGCCATTGTCCTGGCCCATTGTGTTGAACCGCAGCATTCGAGCAATTCGGCGATTGTCACGCCGCCAAACCGCCCAGGAATTCGGCCACCAGGTTCATCGCGACTTGCCGGCGGTAGCGCGCAGTCGACCGGATGTCGTCGATGGGCGCGCATGCCTTGGCTGCCGCAGCTTGCGCCGCTTCGATGGTCTCCGGCGCGATCTCCCGGCCGTGCACCGCCGCCTCCGCTTCGTGGCAACGAATCACGGTCGGCGCCATGCTGCCCAAGGCGATGCGGATGTCTGTTACAGTCCGGCCAGCCATTCTCGCCGTGCCTGCGATGCACACTTTCGAGATCGCCTGCGCCTTCCGCGTTCCGGCCTTGCGGGCGTAATGCCGCCATCCTTCCGTGACCCGTGGCAAGCGAATGCGGCTGAGCAACTCATCGGACCGCATCACCATCTGCTTATAGCCGGTATGAAAGTGCGCATACGGCACCCAGCAGGTTCCAGTGGCCGAGATCATTTCGATCTGCGCATCGTACACGAGCAGTGCGGGCGGAGTGTCTGCCGCGGGCGAAGCATTGACGATGTTGCCGCCCAGCGTTCCTCGATTCTGGGTGGCGATGCCGCCAGTCCAACTGGCAGCTAACCCGAGTAATGGAAATTCACTCGCGAGCAGGGAATGGCGGCGCACCTGCGTGTACGTGGTCAGCGAGCCGAGCGTGATCGAATCGGGTTTCACATCGATCCCACGCAGCTCACTTAAATTCCAAATATTGATCAGCTTGCGAAACGGTAGCTTGCCTGCTTCAAACAGGACCATCAGGTCGGTGCCGCCCGCGATTGGCCGCCAAGCGCCGGGTTCGTCGTGCAGAAGGCGCAACGCCGCAGCTAGATTGCCGGGAGTCACAAGATCATATTCCGGAACGAACGCCCTCATACGGCCGCTTCGACTGCATCGCAGATCTTTTGATAGCCCGTGCACCGGCAAAGGTTGCCTCCCAGCGCTTCGCGGATTTCATCTCGGGAAGGATGCGGTACGCGTTGCAGCAGGTACCACGCAGCCATGATCATACCCGGGGTGCAGATGCCGCACTGCGCGGCGCCGGCCTGGAGAAACGCATCCTGCAAGCGCCCGCTGGGTAGTCCCTCGATAGTCGTAATCTCCGCGCCGCTGACCTGCATTGCGGGAATCAGGCAGCTATTCACCAGCTCGCCATCGATCAAAACCGAGCACGCGCCACACTCCCCTTCGCCGCATCCTTCTTTAGCGCCGGTAAGACCCAGGTCTTCGCGAAGCACGTCCAACAGGCGCGCCATCGGGAATACTTCAACATTTTGTGCGGTGCCGTTGACGCTGAATTGAACGGCGGCCTTGGCGGCCCGGGGCAGGGTTTCCCTCGCGTTGCTGTTAGACATGTACGGCCGGAATCGTGGCACAAGCACGATCGTGCGCAAGCGCTGTGTGGGTTTGTTTGCGTGGGTCCTGGAAGCCAACACAGGCAAGAATGCCTGTGCCACATTTCCTGAATGCCTGCCCCACCTTAGACAAAGACAGTCTCCAGGTGCTGTACGGTCATCAGCGCCTCCAACAGCATTTCCGGCATCAGCGGGATCTCGTTCACCGGAACACCGATGGCGTTTTCGACCGCGTTCAAAATCGCGGGCGCGGGCCCATCCATCGGCAACTCGCCGATACCTTTGGCCCCCAGCGGACCGTACGCGTACGGTATCTCTTCAAAGTAGACGCGAATCGGCGGGAGGTCGGCCGAGGTCGGCATGATGTAGTTGGTCATCTGGTTGTTCGCCATGCGGCCGTCTTTCCACATCACTTTTTCGTAAAGCGCGTAGCCGATTGCCTGCGCGATTCCTCCTTCGATCTGGCCTTCCGCCAATACCGGGTGGATCACGCGGCCGATCTCCTGCACCGCTACGAAATCTTCGACACGCGTCTCGAACGTGATCGTGTCAACGGCGACTTCCGCGACATATACCGCCCATGCAAAGGCGCCATACGCGTCACCTTTGTATGTCTCATCGTCCCAAAGTATGCCGGGCGGCGCTTGATACTGGCTGAAGGACTGCAGAGCGCCAAACTGCTCGATGTAGCGATCGCATGCCTCGGCGAACTGGCCGGTATCGTAGGTTTCGGGCAACAGCCCGGCTTTGACCAAGGTCTGCTTGAGCCCGAGCGAAGCCGATTCCACCAGCTTGCCCACCACCATGCAGGTGCGCGAAGCCACTGTTGGGCCGCTGTTCGGAACCGTGCCGGTGTCGGGCTTCGCGATCTCGACATGGTCGTACGAGATACCCAGCGCCTCCGCCGCAATCTGGCACAAGATGGTGTTGGTGCCCTGGCCGATTTCGGTGCTGGAAGCGAGAATGCGTATCGCGCCGCCAGCCTTCGCCTCTACGCCGACGATGGATTGCAGATAGCGCTCACCGGAACCGGTGAACCCGGCACCGTGCATAAAGCTGGCGAACCCGATGCCGCGCTTAATGGCGCGGTGTTCGTTCTCGCGCGCGAAGCGCTCGCGTTTCTCCCAGTAATCGGCCAGAGTGAGCGCGCGGTCGAGCAGCGCTTCCAGATTGATCGGCTCGCGAATGATTTGTCCGGTCGCGGTCGTCTGGCCGGGCTGCAGGAAATTCCGGCGGCGGAGCTCCTCCGGAGTTATCCCGATCACACGCGCAATTTTGTCCATGTGCCGTTCCAGAGCGAAGATGCTTTGCGGCGCGCCAAATCCGCGGAAAGCCCCGTGGGGTGGGGAATTGGTGGCCATCGCCCGGCTGCGGATGCGAACGTTGGGACACTCGTACGGCCCCGTGGCATGGATGGTCCCGCGCGACAGCACGACTGCCGAGAGCGTCGCGTACGCGCCCCCATCCAGCACAAACTCGATGTCCATCCCCAGCAGCTTTCCGTCTTTCGAAACAGCCGTGCGGTGGCGGGTCCGCGAAGGATGGCGCTTGGTGGTCGCGGCCATATCCTCCTGGCGATCGTAAACGATCTTGACCGGCTTACCCGATTTCCAGGCCAACAGCGCGGCATGTCCGGCAATGATCGACGGGTATTCCTCCTTGCCGCCGAAGCCGCCGCCGGTTTCCATCTGGATGATGCGGATCTTTTCCGGGGGTAGCGGAAACGGCTTCAGCAGCGCTTTGTGGATGTAGTAAGGGCACTGCATCGATCCCCACACAGTCACTCCGTCTTGCGGATTCGCGACCGCGATCATGCCGTTCGGCTCGATATAGAGCTGTTCCTGCGCGCCGGTGCGGTACTCGCCTTCGACGATGTAAGCCGCTTCGGACCAGACCGATTCAATGCCGCCCTTGTCCATCCGGAAATATTTGAGAACGTTGTCTTCGCCCCAGATCACCGGGGTTTCGCCTGCCCGGCAGGTGACAAGATCACCTGCCCCACGGGGCTGGGGGCCGGCTTCCGACTCTTCCATCGTGAAGATCGCCGGCAGAGGCTCGATATCCAGTTTCACCAGCGAGCGAGCCTTTTCGACAAGGTACTTGTCGGGGTGCGCAAGTAAGACGACGGGCTCTTCCGCATGATTCACTACTCCGTCGGCAAGGAACGGCTGATCATCCAAAATCAGGGCAACCGCGTTCTCGCCCGGAATATCTTTGGCCGTCACGATTGTGAATTCGTGCCACGGGATGCCGCTTGCGAATTCAATGCCGCGAATGCGCCCGCGTGGGATCGGGCTGCGCACCGTCGCGCCGTAGAGCATGCCCTCGAAACAGAGATCGTCGACGTATTTGGCGCGGCCCGCGATCTTGTCACGGCCCTCTTTGCGGGCAACGGGAGTTCCAACAACCTGCATGGGAAGTGGCTTTTCAACTACTGTACTACTAATGGCTATGACGTTTGCCGAAGGCGAATTGCGGGAACTGTTTGACGCTTTGAAGCCCGCTCATGCGGAGTACGCGGCCGAGTTCCCGGGCGACACGGGAGCCCGCCAGCCGGTCCACACGGTTTACGGCGGGGCGCATCTGTTTCGAGCCGCAACAGCCCGAACCTTGGGATCGCTGGCACTGCGGATGCTCGATGAGTTTGGTGGGAATCCGAACGAATTTGCAGCCACGCTCGGAGTGCCCGGCAGTATTGCGGAGAAGGTTTTTAGCCGCTTGCGGCAGAAGCTGGAGCGCGAACCCGTCGAGGATTTTCGGATCGATTTTGAAGACGGCTACGGCAATCGCCCGGACGCGGAAGAGGACCAACATGCCTTACAAGCCGCCGCTGAAGTCGCACGCGGTAAAGCAGAGGGACTGCTGCCGCCCTATATTGGAATTCGCATTAAGCCGTTCACGGAAGGGTTGCAGGCGCGCAGCGTGCGCACGCTCGATCTGTTTCTGAACGCGCTGGTGGAACAGTGCGATCGTCACCTTCCAGAGGGGTTTGTTATCACCTTTCCGAAGATCGCTTCGGCCGAACAGGTGACTGCCCTGGTGGTTCTGTTAGAGCGCTTTGAAACGGCGCATTGGTTAAAGCCCGGCTCGTTGCAAATCGAGTTGATGATCGAGACCCCGCAATCCATCTTCGATTCGGAGGGCCGCGTGGCGATCCCAAAGTTGATGCGAGCCGCGCGCGGCCGCTGCCGTGGCGCGCATTTTGGAGTTTACGATTACACCGCCGCCTGCGAGATCATCGCCGAGTATCAAGGCATGGCGCACCCGGCGTGCGATTTCGCGCGGGATGTGATGCAGACCAGCCTGGCCGGGCGCGGCGTGATGATGTCGGATGGCGCGACAAACGTGATGCCCATAGCTCCGCATCGCGGCGGCTCGCTTTCAGCCGAGCAGCGTGACGAGAACCGCCGCTCCGTTCATCGCGCCTGGCGATTGCATTTCGAGCAGGTCCAGCGATCTTTGCAGCGTGGGTTCTATCAAGGCTGGGATCTGCATCCCGCACAGTTGCCGACACGCTATGCGGCCGTGTATTCATTCTTCCTGCAGAGCCTGGACGCAGCTTCGGCGCGTTTGAAGAACTTCGCCGGCAAAGCCGCGCAAGCCACGCTGGCGGGCGATGTATTCGATGACGCAGCCACCGGGCAAGGTCTGCTGAATTTCTTTCTGCGCGGGCTGAGCTGCGGCGCGATTACGGTGGACGAGACGCTCGCGACTGGGCTCACCCACGATGACCTGCGAACGAGATCGTTCATCAAGATTCTGGAAGCGAGGCGAACACGCGAAGCCGGCTGATTCCGCCATCGGGGTAGATGTTCAAGCGGACGTGCGAACGCTGCGTGCCCGCTTCGACGGGAAATTCATGTGTGGCATCGGCCTCCAATTTCTGCCGAGGAACGATTTCCTCCCACGCTATGCGGCCAATCGCCAGATCTTGAGCGGCCGCATTCTCACTCCAACAAGCATCCACGGAACAACTGTCGGGATAGTTGCCTTTGTAGTGCTCGGTCTCTACCCGGATCGAGCGGATCGCGCCGGGAGCGCCCAAGCGTACGATAATCCAGTCGTAACCGGGGCCGCGCCGGCGCCGTGTCTCCCAACCGCCGCCCATATTCGCGGGACGCCCGGGGAGAATCAAGTTGTTTTTGGATCCGAAAAACATATCGCTCGCGGCCAGCACCAGCCCGCCATTGGCGGCGCACGCAAGGTCCATGGGACGCCGCGAGGTATGGTCCGGGAGCCCGGTTCCATAGACATGCAGGCGCGCCACTCCGCCATCAGGGAAGATGTTGAGCCGCACATGATCGAACGGGCCGGCGGCGCCCGAAAGCTCGAATAAATTGTGAGTGCCGCCTTGTAACCGCACTCTGTCAAGCTGCGGAAACCAGGGACCATCGCCCATCCGGGCTTCGAGCGAACAGTGCGAGGGGAAGTTTCCGAGAAAATGGCTGGTATCCACATCCACGGCATGCAGCGCCGCCGGAAAGCCCAGCCGAACGATGCACCAGTCGTGCCCCGGAGTTCGCTTGCGACGCGATTCCCAGCCGTCCATCCACTTGCCTTTGTCTGTGTATTTGCCCGGGATGAAGATAGGCGCATCGGTGCGGATGAGGTTCTCTTTTGGCGCAAAGAAATCATCGCTGGCTTCGATCGCCACCGCGCCGCAGGCTTCCGACGCGACATCGGGCAGGTCGGTGAAGGGGTTCATGGGCGGCACTCCCGGCCGGTTGGCTCGCCGCCGATCGCCCTGCCTCGCAGGAACGCCTTCTCGACAACGCCGCGGAGCCGATGGCCCGCATACGGAGTGATGGGATGCCGGTGGTGGAGCGAGCGCGCGTCCACATCGAATTCGCGGTCCGGATCGAAGATCACCAGATCCGCATCATAACCCGGAGCGATCCTGCCTTTTGTCCCAGCCAAGCCCGCAAGCTTGGCAGGACCCTCGGACATCCACTCCACAACGCGTTCCAGGCTGATCCCGCGCTTCACTGCTTCCGTCCAAACGATCGACAAACTGAGCTGCAGCGAAGCAATGCCACCCCACGCCAGCGAAAAATCACCCGCCCCGCGCTGCTTCATTTCCGGCGGGCACGGAGAGTGATCGGAGGCAATCAGATCGATGTCGCCGTCCTGCAGCGCTTGCCAGAGCAGATCGCGATTGGCCGTGCTACGAATCGGCGGCGCGCATTTCCAGTTCGTGGCGGCATCTTCGATGTGTTCGCTAGCGAAGTACAGATAGTGCGGACAGGTCTCCGCGGTGATGGGCAATCCTTCAGCGCGCCCGGAACGCAGATCCGGCAGCGCCAGCGCCGCTGAGAGATGAACAATGTGCACACGTGCCTGGTAACGACGGCTGAGATCGATCAACAGACGAATCGCCTCAATCTCGGCAGCTTCGGGCCGGGACGCGAGATAGGTGCTGTAACGACGCCAGTCCGGCGCATGGCCCAGGGCTAGGTGCGCCGCTTCGATCGGGCCAGGCAACTCCGCGTGTACAAGCAGCGGCAGACGGGTGGCCGCAACAGCAGGCATCGCGGCCTCGAGATGCTCCGGCGTGACCATGGTGAAGCCCTCGATCCCGGGGTGAACCAGAAAGCACTTGTAGCCAAGCACGCCCGCTGCGGCTAGCGCCCGGATATGCGGCTGATTATCCGCGACCACGCCGCCCCAAAATCCGTAATCGACAAAGCATTGCCCGCGAGCCGCCGCGCGCTTCTGCTCAAGCGCGGCAACAGTGGTGGTCTCCGGCAAATTGTTCAGCGGCATGTCGATGACAGGGGTAATGCCACCCGCGGCCGCGGCGCGAGTGGCTGAGGCGAAGCCTTCCCACTCAGTCCGCCCGGGCTCATTCATGTGCACATGCGTGTCAATCAAGCCCGGCAAAATGAGCTTGCCGCCAAAATCCACGAAGTCCGACACTGCATCGGAGGCAGCAACCGACTGAATGCGCTCGCCGTCAATCACGACACAAGCCGACCGGATTCCCTCAGAAGTCATGCCGCGCGCGAGCTAAGGACGGTCTACCCTGTCCGGCCTCTCTCGGACAAGTTCCTACTGGATCGCCATTGGTCCAAACACCGGTACAGCGTTGTCGTTGGCGTCCCGCAGATTGCAGTACGGGTCCTTTCCATAACCATAGTGCAGCGTGGCGTTTTCGGGCAGCTTGCCCCCGACATACAAAAGGACGGTGCTTGCCTCGGCCGGATCGACGCGGGCTTTGTAAATCATTGGAACCGGCGTTCCGTCGGGTTGATGGATTGAGAACCCCGAGATGCGGCCCTCCGACAGCAAGCGGCCGTTCACGTCCGAGAATTCCACTCGTACCAGGCCGTTCTCGTACTTCGCCGACACAGGACGTGGTCCCGGTTTCAACTCTCCGTAATCCTTCAGCCGCGGGAAAAGATCGTGGCACACCCGATCGGCCAGCCGCCGGGCGATGCGCTTCAGATCCGGCGTACTGACGTGGATACCATCGTCGAGCGACAAATCCACGGCCGCCACCATCCCAGATTGGGGGATCTGGAACTCAGCCTTACGTTGCGCTTCCTGTACCATATTCCACTCGATTGGGTTCATTCCGCTGACGTGGCGCCCGATCTGGACATAGTAAAACGGCAGCTCCGCATTTTTGAAATCCGTGCGCACCGCCTTGACGAAGCCTTCGAACCTTTCTAGAAATGCGGGCGCTGCCTTCTCATTGGCATCGGACTCACCCTGATACCAGAGCACGCCCGTCACCCGTCCACCAGTCGCCTTGAAACGGCGCACCATGGACCCGTATAAAGAGTCGCCTTCTCTGTCTTTGAGCGAAGGGCTCCACTGCTCCATCGAAGTGCCGCCATGAGCGCAGGGGATCAGGCCGATCGGAATTCCAGTGCGCGTGGACATGTTGACGGCGAAGGGCAACCCAAGCCCCGCCCCCTTCTTCCGCTCCCGAACATAGCGCTGGAGCCGGGCTCCGGTCCAACGCTCCGGCAGGCCTTGGGCGTTGTTGCGCCAATGCACTCGATCGACCGCGCTCACCAGCGTATGCAGCGGCTCTTCCGCAACACCCCAGTGGTCGGCCAGATCGAAGCTGTGGACCATAAGATCGGGCTGTTGCACATCGATCAAATCGCCCACGCCTTCCATGTTGGATTGCCCGGCTAAGATCCAGAGATCGCCCACTAATATGTTGTAAACGGCGGCAACCGAGGCGCCGCCTTGCATGCGGAGCTCGATCCGGTAGGGGCCGCCGGTCGGGATTCCAATCAGGTTTGCGGCGAAGTTCTGTTTCTGAACCTTACCGACGGGCACCCACTCGAAGTTCGGGAGAACGTTGCTGGAGGCAGTGATTCTCGCTTCGATTACTTTTCCGTTGTTCTTTTTGCCGGTGACTGTACCTGTTAGATTCAGGTCCGCGGCCTGACGAGAGTTCCGCTGCAATACCTGCTCATCGGTGACTCCGCCGGTAATCCGGACGTCTTGCGCAGCGAGAGGCAGTAGAACAAAACAGCAAAGGACGAAGATACATCGCCTGCCCATACAGCTATACTAGCCGAGTGGCACAGCCACGCATCGTGCGCAAGCGCATTCCTGGCTTTGTTGCACTGTGTAGAACGAGAATCTTTCTCTTGCCTGGCAGCCGGGCAAAGATGGGATCGAAAACATCAGGGTCTTCGTCTACGTGCAACACAGGCAGGAATGCGCTGTGCTACAGGCGATCCTGGCTTGAGTCCGCCAGCGCAAGGCGCAAGTTCATTGTTCTTCCAGTCCGGAACACTGTCAGCTCAACGGGATCTCCCGCGCGCTTTCTCGCCAAGCCGCGTGTCAGAGCGTCGGGACGGTCCACCGGGCGCCCGTCGATTGACATGATCAAATCGCCGCCGATCACCAGCTTTTCATTGCCGATCTGGACCTCGCGCCTCCCTCCACGCAGGCCCGCGCGTTCCGCCGCGCCGCCCGCCTCCACCGTTTGAATCAGCAGGCCGCCTTGGGTTGGTAACTCGAGGGCATCCGCGTAATCGCCTGCCACATACACCACCGTGATCCCCAGGCGTGGCGGCTTGCGCCCCGTCTGGAAATCGTCCAGCATCGATTTGGCGCGATTGATCGGCATTGCAAAACCAATCCCAATGTTGCCTCCCGAGCCTAGAATGGCCGTATTGATCCCCAGCACATTGCCCGCGGAATCGAGCAGCGGGCCTCCGCTGTTCCCCGGATTAATCGCCGCGTCGGTCTGGATCAAACCTTCGAGCGTCTGCTCATTCTCTCCGCGGATGGTGCGCCCGAGCGAGCTGACGATGCCGGTGGTTAGGGTCCCTTCCAATCCAAACGGGTTCCCGATGGCGAGCACCTTTTGTCCTACTTGCGCGGCGTCGGAATCCCCCAACCGCAGCCACGGCAGTTTCTTTTTAGGCGCTATCTGAATCAGCGCCAGATCGTTCGTCGCATCGCGGCTCAGCAGCCGCGCCTTGTACCGGGTCTGATCCGACAGGGTGACTTCGATCCGCTGGTCATCCGCAATCACGTGGCTATTGGTCAGAATCCGGCCGTCGGGATTGATGATGAAGCCGGAGCCGAAGTCCTTGGCTGGATAGACTTCAAAAAAAAAGGTCTGCCGGTAAACCGTCGTCGTAATATTCACAACCGCGACGTGCGACGCTTTGTAAATATCGATATTGTTTACCTCGTCGGTGCCAAGCCCGGCGCTCTTGGCAGTCACCGGACCCGACCAGATATGGCTGGTCACGCCGCTAATTGGGCGCAACAGCCCGCGCTGGGCCCACTGGGCCTTGGAGGTGATCAGGACAAAGCCGCCTACCAGCAAACCGACGATCAATAGAACTCGTGCTCTCATCCTTCTATGCTCCGTAATAATTGATAGACCGCGCGTGTCTGCTCGATGGTGCTCTCTTTGATACCCGAAGTGTCGATCACGAAGTGCGCCACACGGCGCTTTTCCGCCAGCGGTAACTGCCGGCCAATCCGCTGCATCGCCTCTTCTTTGCTATACGCATTCCGCTCCATGGCGCGTTCCAATTGCTGCTCCGGCGTGCATACCACCACGATCAGTTTGTCAAACTTCAAGTAAACACCAGTTTCAACCAGAATGGCCGCTTCCACAACTACGATGGCGTGCGGGTCGGTGGCAATGATCGCGGCGACCTGTTCCTGCTCGCGCGCGATCACCACGGGATGGACGATACGGCTCAGTTTGGCGAGCTTCTCCGGGTCTTCGAAGACCAGCGGCGCCAGACGCCTCCGGTCAATGAATCCATTGTCGTCGAGAATCTCGCGTCCGAATTCTTTTACCACCGGATCGTAGGCTTCGCCACTCGGCAGCAGCACTTGATGGCCCAGCTCATCCGCCTGGATCAGATAACAGCCTAGCTCCCGGAGCTCCCTTCCGACAACGCTTTTTCCGCTGGCCAGTCCGCCGGTCAGCCCTACCCGGAGCATTGATGCAGCTCCGCGGCCTTCACGGTATTTGACATGAGCATCGCAATGGTGAGTGGCCCCACGCCGCCCGGCACTGGTGTGTACGCTCCGGCTATCTCCTTCGCGGCCTGGGGATCGAGGTCTCCCACCAGTCCCTTGCCCGTGGCGGGGCGATTCATGCCGACATCGATTACCGTTGCGCCGGGCTTGATGAAGGCGGCCCCGATCAGCGCCGGTTTCCCAATCGCGGCGACCAGAATGTCGGCGCGCCTGCATTCTTCCGCAAGATTCAATGTTTTCGAATGGCAGATCGTCACTGTCGCGTTCTCATGCAGTAGCAGAAGCGCCATTGGTTTTCCGACGATGTCGCTGCGCCCGACCACCACGGCACGCGCACCCGCGATTGGGATTGCATAGCGCTTCAGCAGCTCGATGATGCCGGACGGAGTGCAGGGGCGCAGCCCCGGATTGCCCGACACCAGGTTTCCGGCATTGCATGGATGGAACCCATCGACATCCTTGTCAGGCACGATGCTCAGCAGGACCCGGCGGCTGTCCACCTGTTTCGGTAGAGGCATCTGAACTAGGATGCCGTCGATTTCCGGGCGTTCGTTCAGTCCCTGCACGATGCCCAGCAGATCACCGGTCGCGATGTCCGCGGAAGGCGTAATCTTCTCGCTATAAATGCCCAGGTCTTCGCAAGCCTTCACCTTGCTGCGCACGTAAATCTCAGAGGCCGGATCGTCGCCCACCAGCACCACCGCCAACCCCGCCCGGCGCGTTAGCCGCTGAATACGAGGCCGCAGCTCCGCCAAAATCTGATCCCGAACCAGCTTCCCATCGAGTATGTGGGACATGCTTCAGCTTGTCCCCTTCCGAAACCGGGCATGATACACAATTGCCCCGGTCCCCACAGTAGCCACCGCAATCAACGAGACCAGAGGCTTAAACGTAAACCCAACCACGGTCATCCAAAACCCAACCAAAATAAAAAACACAGGCACAACCGGATAAGCAAAGCTCACTACTCCAATCTTCCTCCAACCAGCTCTACGCCTGAAAACAAACAACGAAGCCACCGACATCACGGCAAAAAAATTCAATACGATCCCCACGTAAAACATCAGATTCACAAAAGAGCTGGTGGTCATCAGAATTGTGCAGAGACCCTGGCACAGTATCGCGATCACAGGGGTGTGCCAGCGCGGGTGCACCGCCGCCGCCGAGGCAAAGAACGCGCCATTCTTCGCCATGGCGTAGTAGACGCGTGGACCGATCGTCGTCATCGCGTTCACCGTAGCCATCAGCGACAACGCCATCGCGCCGCTGAATAGCCCAGCCACTGCGGGGCCGAACAGATACGATGCGGTGACCGCGCCGATGGCTACCTGGCCTTTCATTTTGTCGAGCGGGACTCCATACACAAACAATACGTTTAATCCCAGGAAAAGCGCCGCCACCAGCCCGGTACCCACGGCCAGCGAGAGCGGCAGAGTTCGAGCGGGCTGCTTCAATTCCTCCGCGACATAGGTGGCCGCGTTCCATCCGCTATAGGCGACGTAGATAAAGAAGAGGCTCACAAAAAATTGAAAGAACAGCGGTGTAGAAGAGGTGCGCGCCGCGGGTTGCGAAAAGTGCCCCCAGTCTCCCTGTCCGAACAGGAACCCGGCCACGATGAACGCCAGGATCACAAAAACTTTGGTCGCGGTGAGGACGTTCTGAATACGCGCCGTGAGCCGGACGCCAAGGCAGTTGATGATAGTGAAGACCGTGACCAGCGCGCTCGCTACGATCTGGGCGCCTCCAAATCGAAATGCGAAATATTCCGGCCCAATGCTGGCTGAATTTTCCTGCTTCAGCGCCGGAAAAAAATAACCCAGATAATCCGAAAATGCCAAGGCAGTCAAGGCGATAGGCGCCGAGAATCCGGCGAAAAATGAAACCCACCCGGTCATGAACCCCCACGTGGGGCCGAAAGCCTGCGTGAGATAAACGTACTCGCCACCCGAACTTGGAAAGTTGATACCCAACTCGGAATAACAGAACGCGCCCGCGAGCGCGCAGATCGCGCCGACAGCCCAGATCAGCAGCAGCCATTTGGCGGATCCGAGGTCGCCCGCAAGCAGACCGGACAGGGTGAAGATGCCCGTGCCGATCATGTTCGACACGACGATTGCCGTAGCGCTGATGAAGCCGATCTGCCGGAGCAGGCTGGTGGTGCGAGGGGTCAACTGTTTTCGCTAAGCGTAAGCATTCCGCGGGCCAGCGACGAGCCCCCATCGCACACATAGATTGCACCGGTGATGTACGCGGCGGCATCCGTGCAAAGGAACAGAGCCAGATCCGCGAGCTCGTCTTTGGTGCCGTAGCGGTGCAGCGGCACGGACTTGAGAACACACTGGCGCGCCTCTTCGGTGGGAGCCAGGCGGCGCATGCCCTCGGTATCTTCAGTCGGACCGGGAGTGATGCAGTTGGCTCGAATCCCAACGCCGCCCCATTCGATGGCGAGCGTGCGGGTCAACAGATCTACGCCCGCTTTTGCGGCGCACACGTGCGACTGGTAGGCGATAGGCGTGTGGGCGTGATTGGCGGAGATGCTGATGACGGATGCTCCCGGTTTTTTCAGGTGCTCGTAGGCGGCGCGGCAGGTGTTGAAGGTACCGAGCAGGTCGATGTCGATGACGCTCTTGAATGCGTTCGCCGACATTCCGGTCACCGGGGCGGGAAAGTTTCCGGCAGCGCCGCACATCAGAATATCGATCTCGCCGAACTGCTCCCGGGTCTTCTTCAGCGCCGCTTCCACAGCGGCATAATCGCGAACATCGATGGCGCAAGTGCCCGCCGTCCCGTTTGAAGCCTGGATCTTGGCTGAGGCTGCATCCAATTTCTCCTGCTTTCGCCCAGCCAGCATCACCTTCGCGCCATGCTCGGCAAAGCGCTCAGCCATGCGCTGTCCGATGCCACTGCCACCTCCCGTGACAAACGCGACCTTACCCTCGAGAAGACGGTCCCGGAAGATGCTGGACATGAAGGATCAAGAATATCACGCGGCAACGCTCTTGATTCCAAAAGCGTCCGATTAATGGCCGAAGCCGAAAGTAAAGTTGAAGGCTATCCTCTAACCAGCGCTGCCGACTGGAAGCAGATCGCTAGGTCGCTCGCCGTCGTTATTGTGCCGCGACGTAGAATAGAAATGAAAGCGATTCGAGAAAGGGCTTGTTAGGAAATAACATTTCCATATTGGAATGTTTTGCGCTACCTTGAAGGCAGTGGAGAGCATTGATGGAGTCAAGCAGCGCTTCGCAGCCATAGCGGCTCTGCTGGATGAGCGGTCGAGG
>JBPCOQ010000074.1:0-13121 GCA_051000095.1 Bryobacteraceae bacterium
CTCGGCTACGCTTACGTACGTGCCGTATGAAGGAGCACGCGGCTTGCCTGTATCGACTGTGCCAGATTCCCGGAGTGCAAGTGGATGTCCGCTTGCGGATCCCCGGCGACGGCACAGGAGTTATTGGCTGAGATCGGGCCTACCGCCGCGGCTTTTGCCACGGCACGTTGATATTACGTGTCTGATTCCACAACCAGCCGAAGCCAGCACATAGAAAGTCGCCCGTGAAGTATTTTCGAAGGTGCGGATTCGGCACGCCAGAGAGCGTGCGCCACGGTCTGAACCGGTGTGGCGCGCGCACTCCTGCGTGCCGCGTCGAGACTCCTCTCGACGCTTGATTCGTGAGAAATGCGCGCTAGGTCTCGGGTGACACCTCTGCGGCGTATGGACCGGTGCACGAACAGTCCCTCCCGCATCGCATCGATCGCCGTGCACCAAGCCGGTCAGCAGCTCCTCTTCTTGGCCGAACCGTGGCAGGAAACCCACGGAAGCGCCGCCGTCGATGGCATCGATCAGGAGCCCCGTTAATTGGGCGATGCCCTTCTCTGACTGCGCCGGAGTGACGGAATCGATTCGCCATCCTCTTATTCCCGCTCCGGGCTGAGGTATTTCGCTTAGACCCACAAGTGGAATACTGCTCCGCCCTATTGTGTCGATGTAGTTCTTAGATGGAGCAGGCCCTCAGCCGCATCTTTACCGAATTCGCCACCAATCCCGTCGTGGGCGGAAAAGCGATGCGCCGGCTGCTCGAATCCGATCGTGATCGCTTCCTGCGGAGCTCGCTTCCGATCCTGCGGGCCGGTCCCGACACGCAGTCATTTAGCTACCTGCTGACGCTGCTGCTCATGAACGACCTAATTCTGGAGCAGCTCATCGATCCGGATCTGTTCTCCTTCAACGAAGCCGTTCATCTCGCTCGCAGAATGCTTCGAATAGAACCGCTGCTTGACATCAAAATGGTTCGAACTCTCCTGGACACAAAGGACCTCTCCTCACGCGAGGAGTTGGAGAAAAAGGCGGACAGTGACCGTGGAATCCGGCTGCTCGAGATCATGGCTGCAATTTCGGACGGCGCTCGAATACTGCCGGTAATGGCCCAGTTACTTCGTCATCCCAATTCACGGGTACGGTCCAAGGCCGCGCTTCTGGTAGGCCGCAGTAACAAGAACTTCCAGTGGGTGGAGCAGCGGATGGCGGAACCAGACGCGCGGGTCCGCGCGAACGCGCTCGAGTCTTTGTGGGATGTGGATTCCGGCGGAGCGCGTCAGGTGCTTTGGAATGCGACGTCCGATGCGGACAATCGGGTGGCGGGCAACGCTCTACACGGCCTGTACCGCCTCGGTGAGGCAGCCTGCATTCCCTTACTTCTAACCATGCTGAGCCATCCGCAAGAGGATTTCCGTGCTACCGCGGTCTGGGTTGCGGGCGAGACCGGCGACCCGCGCTTTTTACCAGCGCTGGCCGGCTTGCTGAGCGATCCCGAATCGAAGATAAGGTCCGCGGTATTCCGCAGTATTGCCAAATTAAAGCAAAGCACAGCCCGGTTTTCCACCGGCCCGCAGCTTCGGATCCACATGGGACAACCCGAGCTTCTGTCCGAGCAATGGCGCGAAATGCGCGTCTCCGTATCAGGTCCGAACGGGCCCGGCGAACACGTTCCATTAGTTGGCGGCCTCAAGCCGACTCAATTTGTACTCCACGATGGCGCTGCCCTTGTCACCGAGTACGAAGCCGTGGAGGAAAGTCACACGGAATCTCTGTGCCTCGCTTTCGCGCTTCCACGTGTAGTGGAAACCAACGATGCGCTGCATCGCAGCCTGCAGGATTCCTTCTCGTGCGCCATTCATCACAAGCGGAAAAGTGATGCCTGGCTCACGCTTCGCTACCGGTGCGAAGAGGACCACGCTCAGCCCGCGATCTCTCGCTCCACGAAGAGTATCCTTGCCATCAATGAACCCAACTTGGAGCCAGAGCCGCTGACGCTTCCCCCAGACCTGCGTTTTAGCACCGAGCCCGAAGCGATTCTCTCGGCGGTGTCATCGCCCGGCTCACGGCTCTCCTCAGCCCCAAACATGGTTCAAGCTGCGCGAATACTACTCTCTAGCATTGCTAACTCGCGCGGGAGCCGTCACGTCATTTTAGTGCATCATCCGGTCGGGGGAAATCCGAATCCCGATGAGTTGCAGGAGCTGCTACGCGCGGCTCGAGCGAGCAAGGTTACGATCCATGTCATTGCGTCTGCGCTCGCGCCCTTGGAGACCATCCCTGTTCTCAGGGAGCTGTGCGCCCGGACTGGCGGTCTTTTTGTGCAACAACAAGAACTGCCGCGCGCATTTGAGACGCTATGCGCCAACCTGATTAACCACTACCACATCCGTTTTCGCGCGCTGGATCTTAAGAACGGTGACGCGGACCCGGACCTTGCTTCCGTCAGCCTCAGGATCCAGGTGTTTTCCGAACAAGGCTCCGGCGAGGAAACCTTTTCGCTCGTAGTTTGACGCTTACGACCCCGATCGGAGTGGCGCCAGCGTGAAGCTGAGCAGAAACAGAACCAGCGCCAACCAGCCTAGCCGTGTGCGCGTCGCCCCTAATTCGCTGAGATCAAAAATGACAGGATGGCGCAATCCGAATACCGCCAACAGAACGGCCCAAACCAGCCAGCTCCAGGAGAAAAAGATACCGATTGGTACTAGTGCAGCGACGAAAATACGAGACAGGAGCTTGTGTCTTTCACCGAAGAACGCGTACAGAATATGACCTCCATCCAATTGACCGATCGGAAGCAGGTTTAAGGCAGTTGCAAGTAGCCCGACCCAGGCGGCCCGGGCCACCGGATGGAGATTGATATCGGTGATCGGAACTCCGTGAAAGAAAACCCATTCGAGCAGGCGCAAGGCGAGTGGAGTACCAAACACCAGATCTCCTCGATTGGCCACACCCGGAAAGGAATCCGAGTACACTAGACCTGCCACCAGCGCGGGCGCGAGCGCCACGAACCCCGCGATGGGTCCCGAGATTCCAATATCGAATAATGCCCGCCGTGTGTAGATAGGCGAGCGAATACGGATGAACGCTCCCAGAGTCCCGATCAGTGTTGGCGCCGGCAGAAAGTACGGAAGGCTGGCATCAATCCCGTACCGCAGGCACGTAACGTAGTGGCCAAGCTCATGCGCCAACAGGATCGTAATCAGCGTTAGTGAAAACGGCAGGCCTTCCAACAACACTTTCGGACTTGAAGGGACCTGCAGTAACACCGCGAAGTCCTGATCGAGGCTCACCGGAACTTTGGCGTAAAAAGAGCGCGACAGGCCCGCGCCCACCACCGTAGTCGTGAACAGCGTGAGCAGCAACAGCGCAATATGCAGAGCCCAGCGCTCCCCGCGAACCGCGGGCTGACCCCATGCGAACTGGGCCGAGAACCGATCTAACGCAGACGGCGGAACCACAAGAGTACTGCTTATTGAAGCGTTTGCAATTCCTTGCCAGGCTTGAACCGGACTGCTTTTCCGGGCGGAATCGCCACTTCGGCGCCAGTCCGCGGATTGCGGCCGATTCCGGTTTTCCGAGGCCGCACATTGAAGATCCCAAAGCCGCGCAATTCGATACGCTCACCCGTCGCGAGCGCCCTCTTCATGCTCTCAAATACCGTTTCCACCGCCATTTCGGCTTTGGTCTTGGTAATCCCGGTCTTGTTCACGACCTCATTAATAATGTCCAGTTTGATCAAATCCGCCTCCCCGACAAGTGGACGTACTGTTTGCTGTATCGCTCCGGCAGGACCGAAGAGGAGCAAACCTCATGATAGGATTAGGTTTAAACCGTTGTCAAGAGCCGAACGAGGTCCCTGGGTCCAAGTTCTTCCTGACTCTTCCTACGAAAAATAGCGAGTCACAATGGCGATCAATTTATTTTCTCCGCCAGGCTCAATAACCTCCAAGCAATCCGCTCATCGCACCCGCACTCCCACAATCTAAACTAAAGAACAAGTACCTCACATTTCCTTTCTTAACGGGCACCAAAAAGCAGCCGCACTTGTAAAACATGCGCATACACACGTGCACGCTGACGGCATTCCTGCATAATGCCGTCAGCCGAGGCCTCCCGCTCCTCACAACTGCCTCATTCCAACCAACTTGCCATAGTCAACAGCGTGAATAAGAAATACGGCAAATGCCGTCAGCACCCATCAATCAGCGGCAATTTTCATCCGGGCACCTACATTACCTGGGTTTATGTATTTTTTCCAACGCAACACGCTGACCGCTTAGATTTTCCACCAATAATCCTTAATCGAATGGCCGCCGGCATGGAACCCAGATTGCTGAGGCTATATCAGGTGAGAACATGGCCCAGCCATCTCGAAAACGTCAACCCGTCGATGTTCTTCTGGTCGAAGACAATCCCGGAGATGTCCGCCTCACCCAGGAAGCCCTAAAAGAAGGGACCCTTTCCGTTAACCTGAGCGTGGCAAGTGACGGAGTCGAGGCTCTGGAGTTCCTCCGCCAGACCGGTAAGTTCGCCGCGGCGCCGCGCCCGGCCTTGATCCTCCTCGATCTCAACCTGCCTCGCAAAAGTGGCCGGGAGGTCCTTTCCGAGATTAAGAACGACCCCGATTTGAAGAAGATTCCGGTCCTGGTGATGACCACCTCGACAGCGCAGCAAGACATCGCCCGCGCCTACAGCTTGAACGCGAACTGCTACATTGCGAAGCCTCTCGAGTTGGAAGAATTCATCGCGGTAGTGCAATCGATCGAGGATTTTTGGCTCACGAAGGCGTCCCTGCCCGCCAAGCCGTAAACCCTGATCCGCTAAGGAGTTTGACACTTAGCCAGCTTTTTCGGTAATCTGAATTGACTGCAAGTCTCAAACGGAGTAGGTCTGTCTGTATGAAAACTGAATTTCCGTCCCCCGAGGATATTGTGCGCAAATGGCATGTTCTCGATGCGGACGGCATGGTCCTGGGACGCGTGGCTAGCAAGTGCGCCGTGCTTCTCATGGGGAAGCACAAGCCTAGCTACACGCCCTTTCTCGACACCGGCGATCACGTGATCGTGGTGAACGCTGAGAAAGTCCGGCTCACCGGCCGGAAAGAAGATCAAAAACTTTACCGGCGCCATAGCGGTTATCCGGGCGGATTGACTGAAGTTGCCGTGCCCAAAATGCGCGCGACCCGTCCAGCCCGAATGATTGAGCTGGCGATTTCCGGAATGCTTCCGAAGAACAAGCTGGGCAAGCAAATGTATCGGAAGTTGAACGTTTATGCCGGAAGCAAGCATCCGCATCAGGCCCAGAAGCCGGTGGAGCTAACACTCTAATGTTGAAAGGTAATTAAGTTGGCAGCATCGCAAGTACAGCATCTCGGAACCGGCCGCCGCAAAACGTCGGTCGCCCGCATTTTTTTGCGCTCCGGCAAAGGCGAGATCACCGTAAATGGCCGCCCCTTCGAGCGTTATTTCGTCAGCGAGTCGGCGCGCTTCATGGTGCGCCAGCCATTAATTGCAACCGAGATGGCGGACAAATTCGACATTCTGGTTCTTACCAATGGCGGCGGTTATAACGGCCAGGCTGGAGCTGTACGTCTGGGAATCGCCCGAGCTCTCATTCTTTTCAACTCCGAGTTGCGGGGGAAATTGAAGCAGCTCGGGTTTCTGACACGGGATCCTCGTGCACACGAACGCAAGAAGTACGGCCAGAAGGGTGCACGCAAACGGTTCCAGTTCTCCAAGAGATAGTGGGTCTCGAGCATTTGGGAGCGCGGCTCTGTTGCGCTGCCGGCCTGCTTCGTCCCTTCTCGCGCCAGTCTTTTTCGAGCGCGCGCACAAATTCCGCTTTGGGCCGTGCGTGGCTTGAGTAGACTCCGGTGAAATCCGCAACCATCAGCATTAAGGAGGCAGTTTGCCGTCTATTTCAATGAAGGAATTGCTCGAAGCTGGCGTTCACTTCGGGCACCAGACCAAGCGCTGGAATCCAAAGATGAAAGAGTACATCTTCGGAGAACGCAATGGTATTTACATCGTCGACCTGCAGAAGACCCTAAAACTTTTCAAAGACGCGATGCGTTACGTAGGTGAAATGGCCGCATCCGGGAAGACCGTCTTGTTTGTCGGCACCAAGCGGCAGGCGCAGGAAGCCATAGCCGAGGAAGCTGCCCGGTGCCAGCAGTATTACGTCAACCAGCGATGGCTGGGCGGGCTGCTCACGAACATGACGACGGTGCAGAAATCCATCAAGCGGCTGAAGGAACTCGACAACATGGCCAACACCGAAGGCGGCTATGAAGGCCGGGTGAAGAAGGAAGCGGGCCGGCTGGAGCGCGAGCGAAAGCACTTGCAGCAAAATCTAGCTGGCATTAAGGAAATGAACGGCCTTCCGGATCTCCTTTTCGTCGTCGACTCCAATAAGGAAGCGATCGCGGTAAAGGAAGCGCGAAAACTCGGCATTCCCGTGGTCGCGGTGGTCGACACCAACTGCGATCCGGATGAAGTGGATTACGTGATCCCGGGCAATGACGATGCGTTGCGCGCCATCCGCCTGTTCACCAACAAAATCTCCGATGCCGTGATCGAGGGCCGCGCGCTCGCCACCGAGCACGATTTCAGCGCCGAAAAGATCATCACGGATGAGACCCCGGCGGAAGAGAATCTCGAATACACGCACTTCGATCCTCAGCAGCTCGACCAGTTGATGTCGGAGAGCATTCCGGATGAGGACCTGCCGTCCATGTCGCTGCCCCGCAAAGGCCCCGGCCACGAAATACCCGAGGAAGTCAGCAGTATCGGCAGCCGGGAATAACGCTTAAGAATCGACAACCATGGAAATCAGCGCGAAGTTAGTGAAGGAGTTGCGCGACCGTACAGGCGCGGGCATGATGGAGTGCAAGAGCGCTCTCATCGAAGCGAAGGGAAGCCTTCCGGAAGCCGAGATCATTCTACGGAAGCGCGGGATCTCGTCGGCATCCAAGAAATCGTCGCGCGTCACCCGCCAGGGGGTGATCGGCAGTTATGTGCATCCCGGTTCGCAGCTTGGGGTGTTGGTGGAGGTGAATTGCGAATCGGACTTTGTAGCCCGCACCGACGATTTTCAGCACTTGGTGAAAGACCTGTCCATGCAGATCGCTGCCGCCGATCCTCAGTTCATCCGGAAGGAAGATGTGACGCCGGAAGCTCTCGAGAAGGAGCGTGACATCCAGCGGGGCCGCGCCCTGGGCGAAGGCAAGCCGGAAAAAATGGTGGACAAGATCGTCGAGGGTCGAATGAACAAGTTCTACGAGGAGATCTGCCTTTACGAGCAACCGTTCATCAAGGAAAACGGTACCAGCGTAGGGGAGCTGATCAAGGCCGCCATCGCCAAGCTGGGCGAGAACATTTCTGTTTCACGCTTCGTCCGGTTTAAAGTGGGTGATGCGGCGGTAATCGAAGAGACTCCGGAAACCGCTCCGCCGTCGTAACGCAGGCATTCCAAAGGCGATGAAAAGCAGTGAGTGGAGTAGGCGGTTTCGCCTGCTCGGCAGGCCAACGGCCTGCTCCACTCTACCTCGCGCCACGGGAGGGTTTTCGAGATGTGTTGGGCTTGGATGCCGAAATAGTATGGCACAAGCTCTTGCCTGTGTGGGTTTTGGATGCCGAAATATCAACGAATCCTGCTCAAACTGAGCGGCGAAGCACTCGCCGGCGGCGCATCCTTCGGGATCGATGCCCAGCGCGTCGCGGGACTCGCCGCTGAAGTCGCCGAGGTGGCGAAGACCGGCATACAGATCGGGCTGGTCGTCGGCGGCGGCAATTTCTTCCGGGGAGTTGCCGCCGCCGCTCGACACATGGAACGCGTTACGGCCGACCATATGGGCATGCTTGCGACCGTAATCAACTCACTAGCTTTGCAGGATGCTCTCGAAACAGCGGGCGTTCCCACGCGTGTCATGACCGCCATCGAGATGCATCAGGTCGCGGAACCGTACATTCGCCGCCGGGCCATCCGGCACTTGGAGAAGGGCCGGATCGTGGTGTTTGGCGCGGGCACATCGAATCCTTATTTCTCCACCGATACGGCCGCAACTCTGCGGGCGCTCGAAATCCACGCCGATGTAATCGTCAAGGCGACCCGAGTGGATGGCGTCTATGATAAGGATCCGCGCCTCTTTACCGATGCAGTGTTCTATCCCAAAGTGACTTACCGGGAAGTGCTCGCGCAGGCCCTGGGAGTGATGGATGCCTCCGCGGTCGCCATGTGCCGGGACAACCACCTGCCCATCGTGGTCTTCAATTTGAGCTCCTACGGCAATATAATGCGAGTGTCGATGGGTGAACCCATCGGAACGATCATCCACTGATAACTACTATGAAAAACGAACCCCCACCAGCCGCGGCCGCGCCAGGTTTTCAGAGCATTAAGGACGTAGAGGCACACGTGAAGAGCCGCATGGAGAAGGTGCTTGGAGATTTTCAGCACGCCATCGGCAATATCCGGACCGGCCGCGCCTCCATCAGCCTTTTCGATAACGTCCGGGCGGACTACTACGGAACTCCGACTCCCCTCAATCAGTTGGCCACTCTGCACGTGCCCGAACCCGGCCTGATTACGGTCCAGCCTTGGGATGTTTCCCAGATCGGCGTCATCGAAAAGGCGATCCGTAGCGCCGACCTCGGGTTGAATCCCGGGAACGACGGCAAGCTGATTCGTGTGCCGATTCCTCCGCTGACGGAGGAACGCCGCAAAGACCTGGTGAAGAAGCTGCACCACGTTGCCGAAGATCATCGGGTGGCGCTGCGCAACGTCCGCCGGGACGCCAACGAAAGCGTCAAGAAACTGCTTCGGGACAAACTGATCAGCGAGGACGAGGAGCGGCGCGCGCACGATGATGTCCAGAAGACCACCGACGGCAACATTCAGAAGCTGGATCAGGTAGCCAGGTCCAAAGAAAAAGAGATCCTTGAAATCAAATAAGTTGTGCCACAGGCTTTCGAGCCTGTGTTGGTTTTTCAGTACCGCCACTCTCTGGGCGCAACGGCCTCCAGTCGTCATCGTTGGCGGCTATCATCTGATCTGCGATTCCGGCACGCCGGCCTCCTCTGGCAGCTTCGGTCAGCTCGAACAAAAGCTGACCGCGCAATCACTCCAGGTCCGCTTTTTCGATAGCTGTGCGTTCAGCGGCAAGCCAAAGATCGAGGATCTCGCGGCCGCTCTCGGCGGCGTCGTCAACAGTCTCAACGTCCCGCAGGTCGACATTATCAGCCACAGCATGGGCGGCTTGATCGTGCGTTCCTACATAGCGGGCAAGCAGACCGCGCCGGGGGCCTTCAATCCTCCCGCCGACCCGAAGATCCGGAAGTGGGTCTCGATCGCGACACCCAATTTCGGCGCTCTGTTCGGCGGACCGCTGGCTCAGTTTGCTCCTGACGAGGAAGTCCGCGAATTGTTGCCGGACAGCCAATTCATATTCGATCTGGCAACCTGGAATCAGGATCATGACGATCTGCATGGCACCGACGCGGTCGCCGTGGCCGGTAACGCAGGCGGCTTCGGTCCGTTCAGCGGTGGGTCCGACGGCCTGGTCTCACTGACTTCCGCTTCGCTCAAGTTCACGAAGCCCGATGAACGGACGCGCATCATCCCGTATTGCCACAGCGACAATGAGCTGGTCACGATATTCGGCGGCGGTTGTAACGGACCGCCCATAGCCAAGATTCAGTCCGACGATCATCTCACCTATCGAATCATCCAGTCCTTCCTCGGCGGCTCAGACGAGTGGAAGACCATCGGCCATCCGCCCAGCCAGGATTCGCTGCTGTCAAAACTGGGCGGCATTGAACATCAGCTCCGAGACAAAGACGGCAATCCGGTGGGTGCGATTATCAATCGGGATTTGACAATAGCGCCAGTCCCTGGCGCCTATACCGTGGTGATCGACAAGCCTGGGCCCCGGGTCTATCTGGTAGCTCCGGCTGCCGCGCGGCTGGATTCCCTCAGCCTCGCGCCGCGCATGATTGTCTCGATCTATGGCGGCCAGTTGGACGGCGCCGCGGTAGCCGTCAATGGTCAGACCTTAACTCTGTTCTATTCGAGCTCGCATCAGATCAACGCATTGTTGCCGGAAAACATTGCAGGCCTGGTAAAGCTCACTCTCACAACCGCGCAGGGACGCTATGTAGAGAATCTGATCATTGACGACGCGGTGCCGGCGGTGTTCTCGCTCGATAGCTCAGGAACCGGACCGGCGGCCGCGATCCGCACCGGCAACTTCGAGTCGCTTTATCTAACCGGCTTAGGGACGAACGGCAAAGTGCCCGTCGTCTCCGTAAACGGCATCAGTGCTAGCGTGACCTATGCCGGTCCCGCGCCGGGCTTCCCCGGACTGGACCAGATCAACATCGAAGTGCCGGCCGGAGTCCCTAGCGGGATCGCGGTTCCCGTGGTGGTGCAATCGGGCAATCACGTGAGCAACACGACCACCCTGACGCTGTAAATCCCATTACACTATAAGAAGTGTCCGATTGGTTTAGCGACACCGCCCCAAAAGCACTGGAGCTGTTCCTCGACCTGCAGCGGCGAATGACTCCAGGCGAAAAGATCCTGAATGTTTTCCGCGCGATCGAGTTGATCCGAGCCATGGCGGAGGCGGATGTTCGCCGTTTGCACCCGGATGCAGATGACCGGGAGGTCTTCCTGCAGGTGGCTAGCCGGCATCTCGATCGGGAGACAATGCGCCGCGTGTACGACTGGGCGCCCAAGCAATGACACTCGGGGGAATGACCGGCTGGATAGACGCGTTCGAACGTCTGTTGGCCGCATTCGATCGCCTCGCAATTCAGTATATGATCGGGGGCTCACTCGCAAGTTCGGCGATGGGAGCCTGGCGCGCCACTCAGGACATCGACATCGTTGCGAAATTGACGCCCATTGACATTGGCCCGCTGGCCAAGACTCTGGGTAACGACTACTACACCGATGTGGAGACGATGCGCGAAGCGCTCGATAGCGGGCGGCCTTTTAACATCATCCATTACCGATCCAGTTTCAAGTTCGATATCTTCCCGCTTCCGGTAGATCCTTACTATGAGATGGAATTCTCGCGTCGAGTCCATACAGACATTCGGATGGATAGAGAGCGCGTCGTCTCGTTCTGGGTTGCAACCCCGGAAGATATTGTCTTGACAAAACTGGCCTGGTATCAAGCTGGCGGAAGCGTCTCCGATAGACAGTGGGCCGATATCCGCGGCGTGATCGCAATTCAGAGAAAGCGCCTCGATACCGCGTATCTAAGCCATTGGGCATGTCACCTAAACGTCAGCACTCTGCTCAATCGTGCATTACAGGAGTAATTTGCGGGGTAGGTTTCTACTAGAAGACATGCTCGCGCAATCTCTCCCGTCATCGGCCTGTTCGAAGCGTGAGCGCTTGGATTTTGCGAGATCGCGCCGCCGCCACCCACGCCGCGTCTCGCGGCTACTTCGCGGGCCCGTACAGTATCCGTCCCGGCCGCTGCTCGGTCAGCTTGCCGGCATCGATAATCGGATGCCCGTTCACAATCACATACCGGAAGCCTTCCGCGTACTGATGCGGAGTCGTGAAATCGGCTTTGTCCCGCACCGTCGTTGGATCGAAAACGACTACGTCCGCTTTCATGCCGGGCCGCAGCAATCCGCGATCGAACAGCTTCAGCCGCTCCGCCGGATATCCCGACATTTTGCGGATCGCATCTTCCAATGTGAGCACCTTTCGCTCGCGGACATAACGCGCCAGCACGCGCGCAAAGGTTCCGTAACTGCGCGGATGCGGCGCACCCTGGCCGAATACCGGTACTTCCCCATCCGAGCCGATCATTGTATACGGCGAGCGCAGAACCCGCTCCACATCGCGGTCGTCAATGGCGTGATAGACCGCCGAGCAACTGCCCTTCTGCTGCAGCTCCATCGCGGTTTCCGCGGCGTTCTCCGGAGTGACGGCGCGGCCCTGGTCCGCCGTGATATCGGCGAGGCTCTTGCCCGCGAGGTTGGGGTTGAAAGAACAACTCGCAATCACGACGTTCTTTGGATCGCCGCCGCCCCGGTTCGTCAGAATGTTGTCAACAATCGCAGCCTTGATTCTCGCCCGCTGTTCCGGCGCCGAGAGCCGTTCCACCAGCGCCTTCTGCCCGCCTGCCTGCGACCATTGTGGAAACAGAGCCGCTAAGCCGGTACTCGAAGCCGTGTATGGGTACGCGTCGATCGTGACGTCTACCCCCCGCGCTCTGGCTTCATCCACCAGACGCAGCGTTTCGACCGTGCGCCCCCAATTCGCCTTCCCGATGATCTTATGATGTGTGACCTGGGTCGGCAATCCGCCTTCTTCGCCGATGCGGATCGTCTCGCGGACACTGTCGAGGACTCCCGCCGCTTCATCGCGCATGTGCGAGATGTGCATCCCGCCCATAGCGCCCACCACCTTGGCAATCTCCACTACCTCTTCGGTTGGAGTAAAGTTTCCGGGCACGTAGAACAGGCCGGTCGAGAGCCCGAACGCTCCGTCCAACATGGCCTGCCGGGCAAGCTCTCTCATTTGCGAGATTTCGGCGGCGGTCGCTTTGCGGTTCTCGAGGCCAAGCACCTGTTGCCGGATACTTCCCTGCCCGGCGAAAGACCCGAAGTTCACCGCAATCCTGCTCTGCGCCAGCTTCTCGAAGAAAGGCGCGAGCGGAATTGGTGAGCTTCCGTCGTTGCCTTCGATCAGCGTCGTGACACCCTGGCGAATGTAGTTTCGCGCGTTTGGGTCCTGGAAAATACCGCGGCGCGCATGCGTATGGATATCGATGAAGCCCGGCGACACAATCAATCCGCGCGCATCGATACGCCGTAAAGCGGGAGCGTTGCCGAGCAATCCAATGGCTGCGATGGAATCGCCGCGGATCGCAATGTCGGCCCGGAACCACGGGTTGCCCGAACCGTCCACAACCGTTCCATTCGAAATCAGAATGTCGTAGGGCTGTGATGCCTGGAGGAAAAGGGCGACCAATAGTACCTGTAGCATTGGTAGATTTTAGCGCGGTACCGGTTTACACCAGCCCGTTTCTAATAACCCCCTCTCAAACCGTGCATGCCGTTTTCCGGCACACGGCTTACCGATGATCTTCTTGGTGTGGCTTGCGCCGG
>JBPCOQ010000080.1:0-30779 GCA_051000095.1 Bryobacteraceae bacterium
GAAGCTTCCAGGCCGGGCTCATCCCGCCTTGGCCGAACTAGAAAACAGCGTCCGCAAGCGTCTGGACCCGGCGGAGGCCTACAACATGGTTCGAGGTCATTGATCCCCCAATTCGGTTAAGCACCCGAGATCCGGGGTAGTGTCTGAATGTTCAGACACTACCAGATCCGGCTGCTTAAGCGTTCTCACTGCTACACTGGTATTTTCCCACGCGCAATGCTGAATCGTATTACTGTGCATGGCGCACGGCAGCACAATTTGAAGAACATCGACGTCGAGATCCCGCGCAATACTCTCACTGTGATTACGGGGTTGAGCGGGTCGGGGAAGTCGTCGCTGGCATTCGATACGATCTACGCCGAGGGACAAAGGCGATACGTCGAGACGCTCTCCCCTTACGCCCGGCAGTTTCTCGATCAGATGGAACGGCCCGAAGTCGACTCGATCGATGGGCTCAGCCCGGCCATCTCGATCGAGCAGAAGACCACCAATCGCAGCCCGCGCTCGACTGTCGGCACCATCACCGAGATCTACGATTACCTGCGGGTGTTGTATTCGTCGATCGGCGTTCCGTACTGCCCGAACTGCAACATCGAAATCTCGCGCCAGAGTACCGAGCAGATTCTGCAGCAGATTCTTGCTCTGAAGCAGGACGAGCGCCTGTTGATTCTCGCGCCGATTGTGCGCGGGCGCAAAGGCGAGTACAAGAAAGAGCTCGAGAAACTACGCCAAGGGTACGTGCGGGTGCGGATCGACGGAGTGCTTCACTCGTTGGATGAAGACCTGGTGCTGGACCGCCGCAAGAACCACACTATCGAAGTGGTGGTGGACCGGCTCCCGTTGAAACCGGGGTGCGAGAAGCGTCTGGAGGAGTCGATCGAGAAAGCCGCCAAGCTTGCGGATGGGCTGGTAATCGTCTCGATCGTGAACGGTGACGAGAAACTCTACTCCCTGAAACTGGCATGTCCAAATTGCGGAACGAGCGTGCCGCAACTGGAGCCGCGGTCGTTTTCATTTAACAGTCCATTCGGCGCATGCGAGGCTTGCAATGGGCTAGGCAGCAAGTGGAGCTTCGATCCCGCGAAAGTGATCGTCGACCCATCCAAGCCGCTCCTCGATGGGGGATTGGGACCCGGCGCCAGCGCCGTGTACATGACGAATAGTCTGACCACGGCGGCGTCTAAGCTGCGCATCAATATCGGAAGGCCCTTTGAAGATCTGCCGAAGAAAACACAGACGCTGCTGCTCGAAGGCGGTGCCGGATTTGAAGGCATTCTGAAGCTGCTCGCGGAGACATTTGAAGAGTCGAGCGCGGGCTATCGCGAATGGCTGATGGACTACATGTCGCCGGCCATCTGCCCCGCATGTCATGGCAGGCGGCTGAAGCCGAGCAGTCTCGCCGTGCGAGTGAAGGGCACAGGGATTGAAACACTCACCGAAGCCTCGATCGCCAAGGCAATTGAGATCGTCGGGACGTGGACGCTCGCGGAACGGGAGCGGCAGATCGCAGGCAGACTGGTCGAGGAGATCCAGAACCGGCTGCAGTTTCTAGACGCCGTGGGGCTCAGCTATCTGAATCTGGCGCGATCGGCCGCGACGCTGTCGGGTGGCGAGGCCCAACGTATCCGGCTGGCGACTCAGATCGGCTCCAAGCTGCGCGGTGTCCTGTACGTGCTCGACGAGCCATCGATCGGTTTGCATCCGCGCGACAACGACCGGCTGCTAGAGACCCTGGCGCAACTGCGCGATCTGGGCAACACGGTGCTGGTGGTGGAGCATGACGCGGAAACGATCGAGCGCGCGGACTATGTGATCGACCTCGGCCCGGGAGCTGGACGTTTGGGCGGCGGTCTGGTGGCGGCGGGAACTCCCCGCCAGATCGAGCGCAACCCGGACTCACTCACGGGCCAGTATCTCTGCGGCCAATTGACCATCGATGCGCCGCTGCAGCGCCGGCCTGGTAACGGCAAGGAACTGGTGATCCGCGGCGCGCGCGAGCACAACCTCAAAGATTTGACGATTGAATTGCCGCTGGGCTGCTTTATCGTAATTACCGGCGTTTCGGGCAGTGGCAAGTCGACACTGGTGAACGACATCCTGTATCGATCCGCCGCTCGCGAGATCTACGGTTCACGCGAAGAGCCCGGCGCTCATGACTCGATCCAAGGCCTGGAACATATAGACAAGGTGATCGAGATCGATCAGTCGCCGATCGGACGAACGCCGCGGTCGAACCCCGCCACCTACACCGGTGTCTTTTCACCGATTCGCGATCTCTATGCGATGCTGCCGGAATCGCGAGAACGCGGCTACAAGATGGGCCGGTTCAGCTTCAACGTCAAAGGCGGGCGTTGCGAGGCGTGCCAGGGCGACGGGTTGAAGCGTATCGAGATGAACTTTCTGCCCGACGTCTACGTCACGTGCGACGTGTGCCGGGGGCGGCGCTACAACAGCGAGACGCTGCAGGTGAAGTATAAGGGCAAGTCGATTGCCGATCTGCTCGAATCGACCGTGGAAGAGGCGCTCGGGATTCTCGAAAATATTCCACAGATTTACTCCAAGCTACAGACCTTGCACGACGTGGGGCTGGGCTATATTCATCTTGGCCAGTCGTCGACAACGCTCTCCGGCGGCGAGGCCCAACGGATCAAGCTGGCTAAGGAGCTCAGCAAGCGCCAAACCGGCCGCACACTGTATATCCTGGACGAACCGACCACGGGGCTCCACTTTGCCGATGTCAAAAAACTACTGGATGTTTTACAGCGCCTGGCCGACCATGGCAATACTGTCATCGTAATCGAGCATCATCTGGATGTGATCAAGTCCGCGGATTGGGTGATCGACATGGGGCCGGAAGGCGGCGAGCAAGGCGGCTACCTGGTCGCCAGTGGAACGCCGGAGGACATTTTGCGCAACAAGCGGAGCCACACGGCACGCGCGCTTGCGAAGGTAATGAAGCCGCCGGCGTTGAAGATGCGAATGGTGACGCAGTGAGCCGATACCGGCATCAACCCATCGAGTTGACCGGCCTGAACACAATTCCGATTCAAGAGCGGGGCGGCAAAGTCCAGGTGAAGCACTTTGCGAAGCCGTACGAGAAGAGCGCGGGGATTAGGAGCTGGCTGGATTCACTGCCGGATCTTTTGGCCGGGGAAGATTTTCGCGCCGTGGTGAAGGCATTCATTCGGGCCAGGCAATCGCGCAAGGCGATTATCTGGGGCTTGGGCGGGCATGTGATCAAGTGCGGGCTTGCGCCGGTGCTGATCGATCTCATGAAGGATGGCTATGCCACGGCGTTTGCAGTGAACGGGGCCGCGGCGATCCACGACTTTGAGATTGCGATCGCCGGGCAGACCAGCGAAGATGTCGAAGCGGTGCTGCCCGATGGCCGCTTTGGAACCGCGGAAGAAACCGGCCGCGAGATGAACGATGCCCTCACCGAGAATGAAACGTTGGGATTCGGGGAAGCGCTGGGCCTACGGCTGCAAGCAATCGCCGACTCGCGGTACGCTCCGTGCAGTTTGCTTCACGCGGCCTATCAGGCCAACGTGCCGGTCACGGTTCACGTCGCGATCGGGACCGACACGCCGCACACCCATCCCGCAGCGAGTGGCCCAGCGCTCGGGCGAGCGAGCCACCAGGATTTCCGCCTGCTCTGCTCACTGGTCCGCGATATTCACGATGGCGGAGTGTATCTGAATGTAGGCTCGGCCGTCGTCCTGCCCGAGGTGTTTCTGAAAGCGGTGTCGGTGGTGCGGAATCTGGGGCATCCGCTCGCGGATTTTACGACCGCGAACTTCGACTTTATCCAGCATTACCGGCCGCGTACAAACGTCGTGCAGCGGCCCCATGCAGGCTCCCATGGCAAGGGCTACACGATTACGGGGCATCACGAGATTATGATTCCGCTGCTCGCCGCCACCCTAATCGAGTCCGGGGCATGAGGGGCCAAGAGGAGCCGGTTGCGTTCTGGGACTACACAGACTTGGCGTTGTTCATCTTATTGGCCGGCACGACGCTGTTGGCCGTGCTCCTCGTGACCGGGCCCTTCGGGCGTGCCATTCCTTTTGGGAAACCGTTCCAAGCGCTGACGGCCCAGATCGTCTGGTACGTCTTGGTGTTTAGCGCACTGGGGCTACTGCTCAGAATTCGCTACGGGGCGCCGTTCTGGAAAACGCTCGGCTGGCGTTTTCCGTTTCGCGGCGCCGGACTGGCGCTGGTTGCCGGACCTTTCCTGGTGGTGTCGCTCGGGTTGATCGGTTACATCATCCGGACCCCCATCATTAAGCCGCCCTTTGAACAGATGTTGAACAACCGGCCCACCGTGATCCTTTTTGGGTTGATTGCGGTGGTATTCGGGCCTTTGAGCGAAGAATTGGCGTTCCGCGGATTTCTATTACCGCTGGTAATGCGCTCGGTGGGAGTGGCGGGCGGAATCGTACTGACCGGGTTCCTGTTCGGGGCTCTGCACGCCTATGAATATGATTGGTCCTGGCGGCACTCGTTGTTGATTTCGATAGCCGGCATTGTGTTTGGTTGGGTACGCTACGCGGCGCGTTCAACAGCGGCGTCCACATTTATGCATGCGACTTTCAATCTCACGCAGTTTGTGGCGTTGGTGGCTCAATCTGAGCAAGGATGGTAGAAACCATTCAGTGGACGGATGGCGGCGTGGTGATGATCGATCAGACCAAGTTGCCGCGCCAGGAAGTCTACGTGATCTGCACCGATTACCGCCAGGTTGCCGAGGCAATCCGGGCGATGGTGATCCGCGGAGCGCCCGCCATTGGGGTTGCGGCGGCAATGGGCATTGCGCTGGGGATGCAGAGTGCCTCATCGGCAGCGGAGTTCGACGAAATCTGCGCCACGTTGGCCGCCACGAGACCCACAGCCGTGAATCTGTTCTGGGCGATCCGACGGATGCGCGCGCTTTACGAATCGTTGGGTGGCGTGCCGATCGAGCAAGTTCGTGAGCGGTTGATAACGGAGGCACGGCAGGTCCGCCTCGACGACATCGCGATCAACCAAGCCATTGGCCGGCATGGCGCGAATCTGATTCCGGACGGCAAGGTGGTGTTGACTCACTGCAATGCCGGAGCTCTGGCGACCGCCGGGTATGGGACCGCGCTGGGCGTCATCCGAGCGGCAGTCGCGAACGGGAAAGACGTTCACGTGTTCGCGGATGAGACGCGTCCTTACCTGCAGGGCTCGCGCTTGACGATATGGGAGCTGCAGCAAGATGGAATCCCGGCGACTCTGATCACGGATAATATGGCAGGGCATTTTCTGCACTCGGGACGCATTGGATGCGTAGTGGTGGGCGCCGACCGCATTGCGGCCAATGGCGACGTCGCAAATAAAATCGGGACCTACTCGCTGGCTGTCCTCGCGAAAGAAAATCACGTTCCGTTCTATGTGGCCGCTCCCGTTTCCACGCTGGATCTCTCGCTGGAATCGGGCGACCAGATCCCAATCGAGCAGCGGAACCCGAGCGAGGTGACGCATGTGTTCGGGGTACCAATTGCGCCGGAGGGTATTGCTGTTGAAAACCCGGCATTCGACGTGACGCCGAACCGTTATGTGACGGCCATCATTACAGAGAAGGGGATCGCGATGGAGCCGTATACGCACTCACTTCGGGAGTTGATAGTTTAAGAATATGCGCTTTATCGTTTATCTGGTTTTGGCGGCGGCATGCCTGTACGCCGGTGATCAAGCGGGACGCAGGGCGCCGGGGTTCGCGCTCCCCGACCCGGAGTACAAGCATTTTTACGATCTGCAGGACTACAAAGGAAAAGTGCTGCTGATCGACATTATGACTACGAGTTGCCCGCACTGCATGTTGATGTCCACCACGCTTGAGAACGTGAAGCAGCGCTACGGCGACCAAGTGGGGATTCTGTCGGTGGTGCTGCCGCCAGACAATGAACAGACTGTTTTGAAGTACATCGCGACCAACAAAATCACGGTCCCGATTGTCTGCGACATGGGACAGATGACGATCTCCTATCTCAATGCCAAGCCCGGGCAGGCGCACCTGGACGTTCCACACCTGTTTATCGTGGATCGGAACGGGACGATCCGGAACGATTTCAGCTACGCGGAGAAAGACCGGGCCGTATTTGAAGGACCGGGGTTGTTTGCGGAGATTGGTAGGTTGCTGAAGAAGTGAGGGGACCGCTCCCTCGCGGTCGCGGCTCGGTTTGTATCGCGGCTCGGTTTGCGTTTGCGGAGATCGAGAAATTTTTAAAGAAAAGAGTTAATTGGCTTTGCGGACGATGTTGGCGACGCTCGGCTGGCAGCCGATGTCGAAGAATTCCTGAGCGCTTTCTTCCAGACCCTGGGCAAGTTCCTGGATCATCGACAAGCACATCATGCGTTCTTCGAATCCGGCCTCGTCCGATTTCAGGCGGGCCGTCACGCGCTGCATCAGACCTAATCGCTTCTCGAAAGTAGTTGCAATATCAATGATGTTGCCATTCAAGAACTCAATCGCGGCGGCTTCGGCATTTCGAAGCTCGCGCGGGGACCAGTTGTCGAAATCCGGGAGCAGCGGCTCGGCCATATTCAGATAGAGTTTCCAGAGCTCTGACACAATCGACGTATAGCTGTCAAGCTCCGGATACACGATTAGTGCTATTTAACGCAAATTCGTCTCAACGAGCGAAATTATTTGTAGGCCGCGATGCCGGTGACGCGTTCGCCAATCACAAGAGCATGAATGTGATCCGTACCTTCGTAGGTCTTCACAGTCTCGAGATTGCACATGTGCCGCATGATCGGGTACTCATCCATGATGCCGTTGCCGCCGAGCAAGTCGCGGCTCAGACGGGCGCATTCCAGCGCCATGGCGGCGTTGTTGCGCTTGAGCATCGAGATGTGCGCCGGATCGAGCTTGCCCTGTTCTTTGATCCGGCCAACTTGAATCGCCAATAACTGCGCCTTGGTGATTTCAGTGATCATCCAGGCCAGTTTCTCCTGCACGAGCTGATGCGAGGCAATGGGCCGGTCGTCAAACTGCTTCCGCAAGATAGTGTACTGGCGAGCGGTTTCATAGCAATCCATGGCGGCCCCAAGCACTCCCCAACCGATTCCGAAGCGCGCCTGGGTGAGACAGCCGAGCGGGCCTTTGATTCCTTTGGCGCCCGGAAGCATGCTGGATGGGGGGACGCGGCAGTCGGAAAGCGACAGGCTGGCGGTAACCGACGCGCGCATGGAAAGCTTGCCGTGAAGCTCTGAAGCGGAAAGGCCTGGTGTTCCGCGCTCGACCAGGAATCCGCGGATACCCTCATCGGCGCGCGCCCAGACAATGGCGAGGTCAGCAACGGAACCGTTGGTGATCCAGGTCTTCTCGCCATTCAGCACCCACGAATCGCCGTCTTTTTTGGCGCGAGTTTGCATCCCCGCAGGGTTGGAACCGAAACCGGGCTCCGTGAGTCCGAAGCAGCCGAGCGCCTCGCCGGACTGCAGTTTGGGAAGCCAGCGCTGCTTCTGCTCTTCGGAGCCGTAGGTGAGGATCGGATACATCACGAGAGCGCCCTGCACCGAAACGAAGCTGCGCAGGCCGGAATCGCCGCGCTCCAGCTCCTGCATGATCAGCCCGTATTCGACCTGTCCCATGCCGGCGCAACCGTAGCCTTCGAGATTGGCGCCGAGGAAGCCAAGGCGGCCCAACTCGGGGATCAGCTCTTTGGGAAAGCGGGCGTCGCGGAAGCAATCGCGAATAATGGGAATGACGCGATCTTCGACGAAGTGGCGCGCCGTCTGGCGGACTAGCAATTCCTGTTCGGTGAAGAGAGAATCAATGAGAAGGTAGTCTACGCCGGAGAAACGATTCATGGGCTTCTTTGATTCTAGCCGCGAATGAACGCGAATGCGCTTACGCACGTTCCGTGGACGCGAAATGGATATAATCGGCAAGCAATGTCGCACTCTACTGCCTATATCCTTGTTTGCTGCGTGTTCGCGATTGTAAACATGACAGCTCAGACGCCGCCCGCGCCTGAACCGCTGGCTCACTTTCATCACCTGCACCTGAATGCGACCGACCCGCAAGCCGGCATTGATTTTTACACCAAACACTTCGACGCGGAGAAAGCTAAGTTCGCGGGCGCTATGGATGCCGTCTGGACCCAGAAATCCTGGCTGCTGTTCACCAAGGTCAACACTCCGCCGGTCTCCGAAATCACTTCCACCATCTGGCATTTCGGCTGGGGCGCCGAGGACATGAAGCAGGAGTATCAGCGGCAACTTGACATGGGAACGAAGTTCGAAACGCCGATCACCGACATTAGCGATATCGGCGGAGGTAACGCGCAGGGGGTGTTCTTCTACGCCTACGTGCAGGGTCCGGACAATGCATTGATTGAACTGAACACCGCGCGCCACCATCATTTCGGCCATTTGCACCTGCTGAGCGAAGATCCGGTTGCCGCCGGTGAATGGTATAGCAAGCATTTCGGCATTTCCAATGTGCGCTATCAGAAAGCGAAGCGCGTGTACAAAGGCGTAGAGATCGCTCCTTCCGCATCGTTCATGATCGACAACGTCAACGTGATCATTTTCCCGGTCGAGTATGCCCGCGATTCGATGCCGAAGCTGTGGGCCGGCCGCAAGACGTTCGAATCCACAAAAGGCCACGTGGTGGATCACATCGGACTTAGTGTTGAGAATCTTGAAGCTTCACTCGCGCGCCTGAAAGAAGAGCAGGTTACGATCACCGATCCACCACGCAGCGTGTTGGGAGGAAAGGTCAAATTTGCGTTCATCGAAGGGCCGGACAAGATGCGTATCGAGGTGATCGAGGGCGTTCCAATGGCTGTGCCACACTAGGGAAGTGGCGATCACTCTGGACATTCATAAGCGCGAAAAGGAAGGCATCATCATCCTGGATCTGAAGGGAAGGTTGGTGGTGGGCGACCCTTCTGTCCGGCTGCGCGAGAAATTGAGCGAGGAAACGAACCAAGGCGCGCGGAAGGTGATTCTAAACCTGGAAGACGTCGAATATATCGACAGCACCGGCTTGGGGAGCATGGTGATCTGCTACACCACCATGCAAAAAGCCGGCGGCGCGATGAAACTGGTGAAGCTGAACAAGCGTAATATCGAGTTACTGCTACTCACCAAACTCTCAACCGTTTTCGAAATCTTCGGAGACGAGCAAGATGCGATCAACAGCTTCTTCCCCGAGCGCGAAATTAAGCATTTCGATATCTTGAGTTTCGTTCAGCAGCAGAAAGAAAACTGAGAAGGCCTGAAGCTTAAGAATATGTTCGGAAAAAAGCGTGAATCGATGTTGGAAGCAGGCTCGCGGACTCCGGGCTTTGAGCTCAAGGGACTGAATGGCGGCAACGAATCGTCGCAGGCGATTCTTCAAAAGGGACCAGCGGTGCTCGCGTTCTTTAAGATTGGCTGTCCCGTGTGTCAAATGACCTTTCCTTATCTGGAAAGACTCGCAAGTAGTGGAACCGTCCAAATGATCGGAATCTCGCAGGACGATCCTAAGGCGACCCAGGGCTTCAATGAGCGTTTCGGCGTGACATTTCCGACCCTGGTGGATGAGGCTAAGGCAGGCTATCCGGTGAGCAACGGCTTCGGCATCCGCACGGTGCCCTCGATCTTTTTGGTCGAGCAGGACGGAACTATTTCAAGGGCATTCGCCGGATTTTCCAAGCGCGATCTGCAAGCGCTCGGCGATCGCGTGGGTGTGCCGCCGTTCGCGCCCGGCGAAGAGGTTGTCGATTTTCGGGCTGGTTGAGGCTCCAAGAATTAGGCCCCGGTCGGGGCTTGCGTTAACCTGAAAGTAATGACCGGTAAGAAATCAGGCGTCTTCAACTCCGCCGCGGCGATCGCCAAAGGGATGAGTGTCACCTTCAAGGAGATGATGAATCCCACGGTGACGGAGGATTATCCCGACGCGGCTCCGAAATTCCAGGAGCGCTACCGGGGCGTGCATGTGCTGCAGCGCGATGAGAATGGGCTCGAAAAGTGCGTCGCGTGTTTCCTGTGCGCGGCGGCGTGTCCCGCCGATTGCATCTACATTGAGGCGGCCGAGAATACCGACACGAAGCGGATTAGCGGCGGCGAGCGCTACGCGAGCGTGTACAACATTGACTATAACCGCTGCATCTTTTGCGGCTACTGCGTGGAAGCGTGCCCAACCGACGCAATCACACACGGCCATGGATTCGAGATCGCGAGTTACAACACCTCTACCCTGATCTACCGGAAAGAGCAGATGCTGGCGCCGATTCCTGAAGGCGCGCATTTTCCGCTTAAAGTAGATGAAGAGCCAGTTCCCGCCGGGCACTAGCGGCTGTTACCGCCCAACAATTCAACCGCTCCCTAACGGTCGGGCTCGGTTTGGAGTTGTTGGTGCTGTCGAGTAAACTAGGTCCGTGCCTAGATTTTTTCGCTCCCGCCTCGTTGCGGCTTTCCTGGCCTCCAGCCTCTTCTTGACCGCCTACGCTTTTGCGGCCGAAACTGCTCTCGACCGATATGTCGCAAAACCCGACCCCAATTACAAATACGAATTAGTGAGCACGATCCCGGGCCAGGGTTACACAACCTATGTTCTGGACATGACTTCGCAGCAGTACCGGACAGCAGCCGAAGTGAACAGGCCGATCTGGAAGCATTGGCTAACCATCGTGAAACCAGATAAGGTGACCAGCACCACCGGTTTCTTGTTCATCACGGGCGGGTCGGTCACCGACAAAGCGCCCACCCAACCGGACGCCATGCTGGTCACCGCCGCCATGGAGACCAACACTGTCGCGAGCGAATTGCGCGGAGTACCGAACGAGCCTCTCACGTTCTCGGATGAAACCAAAGCGCGGAGCGAAGACGCCATCATCGCCTACACTTGGGACAAGTTTCTCAGGACCGGCGATGACATGTGGCCACTGCGGCTGCCCATGACAAAGAGCGCCGTGCGCGCTCTGGACACCATCACCTCATTCTGCAAAAGCGCGGACCGGGGCAACGTTGCGGTGGAGAAGTTCCTGGTATCCGGCGGGTCAAAGCGCGGCTGGACCACCTGGACAACCGCGGCCGTCGACAAGCGCGTCGTCGCTATCGTTCCGTTCGTAATCGATATGCTCAACATGGAGAAATCGTTCGAGCACCACTACCGCGCGTACGGATTTTACTCTCCGGCTGTCAAAGACTACGAAGACATGGGCACCATGAAATGGTCGGGCACGGCGAAGTATCACGAGCTGCTCACAATCGAGGAGCCATATTCGTATCGCGACCGGCTCACCATGCCGAAGTTGATCATCAATGCCGGAGGGGATCAATACTTTCTGCCGGATTCCTCGCAGTTCTATTGGGATGATTTAAAGGGCGAGAAGCATCTGCGCTACGTTCCGAACACCAATCACTCTTTGCGCGGCTCGGATGCGCGCGAGACGATGCAGGCGTTTTATGAGTCGGTTATCCAGGGAACGCCCCGGCCCAAGTACTCGTGGAAATTCGAGAAGGACGGATCGATTCACATGAAGGCGGTAACGAAGCCGGTGGAAGTGAAACTCTGGCAGGCGACCAACCCGAAGGCGCGAGACTTCCGCCTGGATACGATCGGGAAAGCCTACACAAGTTCACCGCTGGAGGATCAGGGAGGAGGCGTGTACATTGGAAAGGTTGCCAAGCCGCCACAAGGCTACACGGCGTATTTTGTGGAGATCACCTATCCGGGTCCGGGCAAGTATCCGTTTAAATTTACGAGCGGTGTGCGAGTGATACCGGATATACTGCCGTTTCCAGCGCCGCCCAAGGGTAATCCGCCCACCGGGTAATTTTGTAAGAATAAACGGTCGTCTATTCACGAACAACACAGGCAAGGATGCCTGTGCTACTCAGTGGCCTTCGGCTTCGAGAAACCGCTCTACCTCAATTGCCGCCATACAGCCCGTGCCCGACGCTGTGATGGCCTGCCGGTACGTGCGATCCTGCACGTCGCCGGCGTGGAAGACCCCTGTCACGCTGGTACGTGCACCGCCTCTTGAAACGATGTAGCCATCCGCATCCAGCTCGATCTGGCCAATAAACGGCGCGGTGTTCGGGATGTGTCCAATCGCTACGAAGAAGCCATCCACGTCGCGCTCCCAGACTTCCTCAGTCTCCAGGTTGCGCAACTTCACAGCCGTGACGATATGCCGCGTTACGTCATAGATGTCTTCAATCACGGTATTGGTCAACAGCTTGATCTTAGGATTCGCGCGCACGCGCTCAAGCATGATCTTCGATGCTCGAAAACTCCCGCGACGATGTACCAGCGCCACTTCCGATCCGAAACGCGTGAGAAAGTTCGCCTCCTCCATCGCGGAGTCGCCGCCGCCTACAACCATGATCTTCTTCCCGCGATAGAAAAACCCGTCGCAGGTGGCGCACGAGCTGACGCCGTGCCCAATGAGTCTTTGCTCATTGGGTAGATTGAGCCAGCGCGCGGACGCACCGGAGGCAATGATCAAAGTCCGGGTCTCATGCCATTCGTGGTCGATTCGGAGTTGAAAGGGCCGTTGGGACAGGTCCGCCTCAATCGCGGAGCCGTGCAGATATTCCGCGCCGAAGTTCTCGGCCTGCTTCTTGATGTTCTCGACCAGGACCGGGCCATCGATTCCCTCCGGAAAACCCGGAAAGTTCTCGACCAGCGTGGTAAGGGAAAGCTGTCCGCCCGGCTCGTGTCCCGAGACAACCAATGGTTTCAGATTGGCGCGCGCGGCGTAGATAGCCGCGGTATTTCCGGCGCAGCCGGAGCCGAGAATGATCACATTTCGCATGAGAGGGGTCAGCCTTCATGCTAACAAAGTAGTTGAAATCAGTGTGTGACTTGTAGAAACCGGTCCATCCATTCCATGGTGCGTTCGCGGCTATCTTTTTGATGCTTCGGCTCCCGAAAACCGTGCCCCTCGCGCGGATAGCGGACCAGCTCCGCTTCCACACCACGCTGCCGGAGCGCGGTGTACATCTCCTCGGCCTGCGTGATGTGAACGTCGTTGTCGCGTTCGCCGTGCAGAAACATCGTCGGCGTCGTCGCGTCCTTCACATACGCCAGCGGAGACCATTTCCATAACAGAGCATAGTTGCCGCCGCTCCAGGGATAGCCGCTGAATTCGGCATGAATCAAATCCTGATACAGCGAAGTCGCGTAGAAACTCACCAGATCGGACACGCTAGCCGCCGCTACTGCCGCCTTGAAGCGATGGGTCTGAGTGATCACCCAGTTTGTCATGTATCCGCCATAGCTGCCGCCGGTGACGCCCAGACGCTCCGGGTCGATGTCGCGATGATTCTGCAAAACATGGTCGACCCCCGCCATCAGATCCTTGTAGTCACCGCCGCCCCAGTTGCCGATCGTGCCGTCGGCAAATTTCTGGCCGTAGCCCGAGCTGCCTCGCGGATTGATCGTGAGCGTTGCATAGCCGCGTGAAGCATAGAATTGCGCTGCCGGATTGAAGGCATATCCAAACTGCCCGTGCGGGCCTCCGTGAATCGACAGGATCATGGGGATGTGTCCGGCGGGATGCGTTGGCGGGTACAACCATTCCTCGACATCGGCGCCGTCGAAGCTTTTGTAAGCGATCGTTTCGGGAACGCTGAGATTCCAGCCCTCGATATTGTTGAGGTGGGTTAGTTGGCCCTGCAACGTGTACACCTCCGCGGGATGCGCGGCGTCGCTCATCGTGAATGCAACCGTTCCTCCGGCGGCGGAAAGAGCGATTACTTGCGCTTTTTTATCGACCAGCGCCTTCGATTCGCCGCCAGATGCAGGCACTTCGAACAAAATCATCTTGCCGTGATCGGCCGCCGTGAAAAGCACCCGCGTGCTATCGGCGGTCCATGCCGTTGCGAAACTGCGGCGGTCCAGTGCGCGATTCAACTCCTGGCCTTCGCCGCCGCTGGCTGGAACAACCCACACGTGAGTATCCTCCGCAACACTGTCAATGGTTGTGAGAGGCCGCGTGGTGGCTGTATAAGCGATGGAGCGGCCATCCGGAGATAGCTTGGGAGCTTCTTCGACGCCCGGAGTGCGGGTGATCTGCCGGATACTGCCCGAAGCGATATTCACTGCAAAGATGTCGTAATTCAGCCGCGCATCGGGATCCGTTTCATGGTTCGAGACGAAGATAATCTCCCTGCCATCACCGCCCCAATCGATCGAATGCTCGTCGAAGCGACCGGAAGTGACTGCGCGTGGAGCGCCACCACGGGCCGGCACGATGTAAATATGTGTGCGCCGGTTATCCGAAAGCGCCGTGCGGGTTTTGTACTGGATACGAGTTACCACCACGGGATCCGGCTCCGGCGGCCGACGCTCCGTTGTGCCCGCGAAGGCAAGTTGCGTTCCGTCGGGCGACCAGGACAACATGTTGCCGGCCTTCGAAAGGAACGAATTGCTGTGATCGTAGGCGCACACTCGCACAGGCTTGGGTGACTGCAGACTCTGCACCCAGATCGCATTCTTCGCTATGTAAGCAAAGCGGGAGCCATCGGGAGCCCACCGGACGCCGCTCGCGCCTTCTAGAGCGCCGGCCACAGCTTGCGGCTCGCCGCCTTTGGTCGGAATCCGCATTAGGCGCGACACCGTGCGATTGGCGATCAAGTCGGCCGTCGATACGGTGAACAGCGCGGTCCGCCCGTCGGGCGACACCGCGAGTTCGCCAATGCTCTTGGTCGAAAAGAAATCCGGCGCGGATTGCGAGTATGCGGCAACCGCGGCCAGTAACAGGCTATAACGGAATGTTCCCATGTTTTTTCCTCGGCATTGTGTCCACTTTCGTCGCGAGCATGCGAAGCGCGCGGATTATCTTCGGCCGGGTCTCGTGCGGCTCGATCACGTCATCGATAAACCCGCGCTCGGCCGCGACGAACGGACTTTGGAAACGGTCGCGAAACTCGTCCACCTTTTCCCGGCGCGCCGCCTCTTTGTCCTGGGCCAGCATTAGCTCCCTGCGATAGACGATATTCACGGCGCCTTCGGCTCCCATGACGGCGATCTCGGCGGTAGGATAAGCGAAGTTGATGTCGGTCCGCAGATGTTTTGAACCCATCACGCAATAGGCGCCGCCGTACGCTTTGCGGGTAATAATCGTCACTTTCGGCACCGTCGCCTCCGCATAAGCGTACAACAGCTTCGCCCCTTGCCGGATAATGCCTCCGAACTCCTGCTCGGTGCCCGGCAAAAATCCCGGGACGTCTTCGAAAGTGACGATCGGAATATTGAAGGCATCGCAAAACCGCACAAACCGGGCGCCTTTCACAGATGAATTGATATCCAGACACCCGGCCAGGTAGGCCGGCTGATTCGCGACAATACCTATGCTGCGGCCCTCCATTCGGGCGAAACCGACCACGATATTTCTAGCGTAATGCTCGTGTGTTTCAAAGAATTCTCCATCGTCCACCACGCGATGGATCACATCCTTGATATCGTACGGAAGATTGGATGCAGCGGGGATCAGAGTGTCGAGTTCCCGATCTGCCCGATCCCATGGATCGCTGGACGGATGTACCGGCGGATCGTCTCGGTTGTTCTGAGGCAGGTACGACAAAAGCTCGCGCACCATGCGGAGGCAATCGGCATCGCCGGCCGCTAGAAAATGCGCCACGCCGCTAATGGTGTTGTGCGTCTCCGCCCCGCCCAGCTTCTCTTTGGTCACGTCTTCGTGGGTAACGGTCTTGATCACGTCCGGGCCGGTGACGAACATGTGGCTGGTCCGGGCAACCATGAAGACGAAGTCGGTTAAAGCGGGCGAATAAACGGCGCCGCCCGCACACGGGCCCATGATAGCCGAAATCTGGGGAATCACTCCGCTCGCGATCGTGTTGCGCAGAAAAATATCGGCATACCCGCCGAGCGAGAGCACGCCCTCCTGAATCCGGGCTCCGCCGGAATCGTTCAGCCCAACCAGAGGCGCGCCGGTTTTCAGCGCCAAATCCATGATTTTCACAATCTTCAGCGCATTTGTTTCAGAGAGCGATCCGCCGAATACGGTAAAATCCTGGGCGAACACATAGGTGAGCCGTCCGTTAATGTGCCCGAAGCCGGTGATGAAGCCGTCTCCGTCGATGACCTGTTCCTCCATGCCGAAATCCCGGCACCGGTGGCGGACCAACTTGTCCATTTCCTCGAAGGTGTTCTCATCGAGCAGCAGCTCAATGCGCTCTCTCGCCGATAGCTTGCCCTCGGCATGCTGCCGGTTACGCCTCTCCGCTCCACCCCCGGCCTCCGCATTGGCATGCCTGCGGCGCACCTCATCCAACCGATTCTTCGACATCAACAGACAACAGTAGCAGGGCTGGCGGGATAGCGGCTGCCGCTCAGTAAGCTGAAAGTCGAGGATCGGGGATCGGATAACCAATCGCGAAATGGTACACCACCTGTCCTTGCTCAGGCGTCAGGTTGAGATAGCCATGCACCTGATCGTCGTAGAACGCGCCGATGCCGGTGGCCCCCAGACCAAGCGCTTCCGCGGCGAGATACAGGCGCTGGCCGATAGCGCCGGCTTCGAAATGCACGTACCGATAGCCCCGATCGCCGAACGCGCGGACGGCACGATCCAGATCGCCGATCATAGAAAACGCCACGCAGGCATTGCCGGCGAGGTCCTGGGCAAGGCTCAGGCCCGCGGCCATGACGCGCTGGTCTCCACTCTTGATTTGCTCCAATTCAGCGCGCTCCGGCCAATGCCTGTAAACGCCGGGCCGGAGCCCGTGTACACGATGGACGTATAGATAGAGCTGGATGAAACGCGCGCTGGCAAAGTCGGCGAAGAACGGCTGGGAGGTAGCGGCAAGTATGCCCGAGAGCTGCGGCAATGACATCGATTGCGTGCCACCTACGAAGTCGAGCGCTGAACGCCGCGTTCGAGCTACGTCGCCGAAGGTGCGGTTCGATAGAGCGGGCTGAGGCAGCTTGAGATTGCCCGAGCCGTCGGGGGGCGGCTCGGCTGCAAAGTTAGCGTCGCTGAGTTGGGTCGCGACGTGAATTTGCTCGATGAGGGGATAAGCGATCTGATGAGTAGAGAGCCGATTGGCGCGCCCGCCGAACCAGACTTGCTCGGAGGCGTCTGGCGCGCGCACTGGAATGGAGCTGCCGCTACAGCTTACGATCAGCATCGGCCATTCGTCCTCGTTCAGGCGAAGAGAGCGCGACACCTGACTGTCTTGAAAGTGGCCGTGCGCGAAGGTGTCGCATCCCATAGCTCGGGCTGCGAGGCCGAGCGCTAGCCAGGCATGCCCGATGTCGTGCAGGCAGTACCGGTAGGCGCGATCGCCGTACTTCCAAGCTTCGCGCCACGCGATGCTGGTCAAGACAAACACGATGGGTGCAGAGCTTCCGGCGGGCTCGATTTCAAAATGCCCGAGCGCGCGCTGCTCGGCCATATGCGCGGACGGACGGTAATGATACAGCCCATCGGACCAGCCCGTCAGACCGCGGGTAATGAAGTGAAATTCGGTCGGGTGCAGATTACCAGAGGACGGATTCACGCGCAGCGCATAGCGATCTCCGGTGGACGAGACGAGCTTGGACGCGCTAATCGCGGCGGAGTAGAACAGCAGTTGCGAGAGGAACCCCGCGGCGTCCACGTTGGGCCTAGCGGTATTGGGTGAGGGCGGATCTGCCGGTAGATCGAGCACGGGCACGCCTTTGTAATGACGGAACGGATCGGGCATGTTGGCCCAGTCCAGGCCGCCGCGCGCGCGCCGCAGCGATTCCACGCTGTGTTTGGTCGATTCGTGATATTCGCGCCAGGTCATCGTTTTATGCGGTATCTTCGATCGGCGGGTTGGTTAGAATTTGAAAGTGCTCCGCACCATCTACGTTACCCGGTATGTGACGCCGTTGCGCGAGGGCGGGTCGTTGCCGGCGATTGTCGAGGCAGATGATTCAGGTCTGTATGTCTTGAAGTTCCGGGGCGCGGGCCAAGGTCCGTTAGCGCTGGTGGCCGAGCTGATTGCCGGTGAAATCGGACGGGCCTTGGGGTTGAACGTACCCGATCTGGTGCTGATGGAGGTGGACGAGGCGCTTGGCCGCAATGAGCCGGATGAGGAGATCCGCGACCTGTTACGCGCGAGCGTGGGACTCAATTTGGCGCTCGATTACCTGCCGGGTTCGGTGATGTTCGACGCCGCGGCGCGCGACGTTGCCGGCGCGACGCTCGCGTCCAGCGTGGTGTGGTTCGACGCATTCATAACAAATGTGGACCGGACCGCGCGTAATCCGAATCTGTTGTGGTGGCACAAGTCGCTATACCTTGTCGATCACGGCGCAAGCCTGTATTTCCATCATGACTGGCGCAATATCGAGCAGGCCTCTGTCAGCGCGTTTCGAGCGATTCGCGATCACGTGTTGCTGCGGTGGGCGACTGAGATAGGCGAGGTGGACGGTGTACTGCGTGGACGGCTCAGCGAAGCGCTCTTCACGCAAGTGCTCGCACAAGTGCCGGATGCATGGCTGATTCCGGAACCAGGGCTTTCCACGCCGGAAGACAAGCGCCGGGCTTACGTGACCTATTTGTCGCGCCGAATGAGCAAAGCTCTGTTTGTAGAGGAGGCTTTACGTGCCCGCGCTGAGCTCATTTGATTTTGCGACGATCCGAGTGGTCCCCCGCGTAGAGCGTGAGGAGTTTGTGAACGCCGGCGTGATTGTGTTGTGTCTCGGGCAGAAGTTTTTACAGGCGCGGGTGGATGTTGACGAAGTTCGGATCAGCGGGCTTTGGCCGGAGCTGGACGTGGGCTTGGTGCGCCGGCATCTGGAGGCGATTCCGAAGGTTTGTACGGGAGACATGGATGCGGGCCCGATTGCCCGGCTGCCGCTCCGGGAGAGGTTTCATTGGCTGGTGGCTCCCAGGAGTACAGTGATTCAGGTGTCGGCGGTACATAGTGGGTTATGTGAGTTGGCCAGCGCGGAGCTGGATGAGCTTTTTCGGCAATTGGTTTTGCGGTAGTTTTAGGGGACAAGCGAAAGCGTGTCCCATAGGGAGATCGAGTGCGTTCACTTATTGTGATGTTTTGCGTTGGATGCGTGGTGGGGCAGGAGTTGAATACCTACCTGGCGCGTGAGCCAACCGACACCAACGGCCAGCTCGCGCTGATGCAACAGGGTATGTATCAGGAGCAGGTAGACACTACCGTGGTGATGTTTCTGCTGCAATATGGCAGCCGCATCCATATGGACCGGACGTATTATCCGGCTAACACGAGCGATCACGAGATGATTCCCTGTTACGTGTTTACTCCGGCCGGTATGCGCGCCGGCTCGAAGCGTCCGGGGCTGGTGATGGTGCATGGCGGGTTTCATGAAAAACTCGACTGGCGGTTTTTCAAGTTGATCGATGAAGCCGTCTCGCACGGTTACGCCGTCGTGTTTCCCGAATATCGTGGCAGCACCGGTTATGGCGAGACGGTGTATACCAACAGTTACGGAGTGACCGATGTCGCGGACGTGATCGCGGCCGGTGACTATCTGGCGAAGAAAGAATTTGTCGATGCGAGCCGCATGGGCATTCTGGGACACAGCCGAGGCGGGATGACAGCGCTGCTCGCGATTGAGAAGGCGCCGAAACGCTTTCAGGCCGCGGTTGAGATCGCGGGATTGACCGACTTTGTCGCGTATATGAGTTACAAGCCGGATGCACGAAGAATGGAGGTTGCAAGGGAGAAAGAGTTTGGTGGCAAGCTGCCCGCCCAGAATCTAGCCGCTTACATGGACATTTCTCCTCTGAGCCACGTGGACAACATTGTCACGCCCTTGCTGGTGCTGGCTACGACGGGCGACAGGATCGTCCCGCTGGCGTTGCATACGGGACGGTTACTGGACGCATTGAAGGCGCGGGGCAAAGTGTTTGAATCGCACATTTACGACAATGCTCCCGGAGGACACACCTTTCTTTTCGGAGACAGCGACGAGCGGAAAGATTGCTTCCGCAGAAGTTTCGAATGGCTTGGAAAGTATCTGAAACCATGAAATCCGCACTTTTCGCTTTGTTCGTATTGTTCGGGTTTGGCGCCAGTGCACAAGAATCCAGTGCGCCGCCGGATCCGAAGCAGACTGGTCCCACAACGCTGGTGATTCTGTACCGGTGCGCTCCCGCCCAACGGCCGCAACTTCGTGAGCAGGTGATGCACACGGGGTTACGCCGGTTCGAAGATTTTCGGGCACAAGGTATTCTCGCGAAGTACCGGATCTTATTCAGCCGGTATGTGGACACGAACAACTGGGACATGCTGGCGCTGCTGAGTTTCTCGAATTACACCAACTTTACGGCGTGGAAGAAAGTCGAGAGAACAAGCCCAGGGGGACTGAGTCCGGAAACTCTGGCGCTGACCACGGCCATTAATAGTTATCCCGTTGACCGGATGCGCGGGAACGCGACAACTACCGTGCCACCCGACCCGGTTTTTCTGGTAGTGCCTTACACGTTTTCGGTTTCGGCGCCCGACTATTTGAAATATGCCGACGACTACGTCACGCCGCAGTTTGATGGTTGGCTAGCAGAGGGAGTTCTGGCCGGTTACGATATATTTCTGCAGCGCTATTCGGCGTCGCGTCCGTGGGGCAGTCTCATTCTTCTCGAATACAGGGATGATGAGAGCTTGGGCGCGCGAGAGCGGGTGGTGGCCAAGGTGCGCCAACGCTTGCAAAGCAACGCGGCGTGGCGGGCGATCGCCCAAAACAAGCAGAGCGTGCGGGTAGAGAAAGAAGCCGTAGTCGCGGACGAGCTTGCGATCCGGCATTAAAGGCAATCACCCATGAAAGCCCTTGTGAAGAGCAGGAGAGAGCCGGGATTATGGCTCGAGGATGTTCCGGAGCCCACGATTGGTATTAACGATGTCTTGATCCGCGTCCGCCGAACCGGGATCTGCGGCACCGATGTCCACATCTATAACTGGGACGAATGGTCGCGGAAGACAATCCCGGTTCCGATGGCGATCGGGCATGAATTCGCCGGCGAGATTGTGGAAGTTGGGGCGAACGTCAACGATTTCCACCCGGGCGATATCGTTAGCGGAGAGGGTCACGTAGTGTGCGGCCGGTGCCGCAACTGCCTGGCGGGGCGGCGGCACTTATGCGCGCATACGTTGGGGGTGGGCGTAAACCGGCCCGGCGCTTTCGCGAATTACATTGCCGTGCCGATGACGAATGTGTGGCGGCACAAGGAAGATATCGATCTGGACGTGGCGGCCATCTTCGATCCGTTCGGCAACGCCGTTCATACCGCGCTGTCATTTCCGGTGCTCGGGGAAGACGTGCTGATTACGGGCGCGGGGCCGATCGGGATCATGAGCGCGGCGGTGGTGCGGCATGCCGGGGCCCGCTTCGTGGTGATAACGGACAAGAATCCGTATCGCCTGGAGTTGGCGCGCAAGATGGGCGTGACGCGCGCCGTCGATACTGCCGAGATGCCTCTGGCCGAGGTGCAGAAAGAGCTGGGGCTGCAAGAGGGCTTCGATGTGGGGCTCGAGATGTCGGGCAGCGCGCCGGCCTTTCGCGAGATGATCGCGAACATGTGCCACGGCTCCAAAATCGCGATGCTGGGGATTCCGGCGGCGGAGATCGCGATCGATTGGCATGCGGTGGTTTTTAATATGCTGACGATCAAGGGCATCTATGGGCGGGAGATGTACGAGACCTGGTATAAGATGACGGTAATGCTGGAGTCCGGCCTGGACATTCGACCGGTAATTACGCATCGCTTCCGTTATACGGAGTATGAGAAGGCGTTTGAGGTGATGCGTTCGGGATGTTCCGGGAAGGTGATTTTGGATTGGGATTGAAGAGATCGAATGCCAACAATTAAACAAACAGTATCCATCGGACTGCTCAGCGCTCTACTCCCGGCGGCGCTGGCCCAATCGCTCCCGCGCGCTAACCGTCCGGAGGACGTCGGCTTTTCTTCCCAGCGTCTGGAACGAGTCCACGAGCAGATGAAGACGGACGTAGAGAAAGGCCGCATTCCAGGCGCGGTGCTGCTGATCGCCCGGAACGAAACGATCGTGACGTTGGAAGCTGTCGGGTTTCAGGACCGCCGCTCACAGGCCGCGATGAAGACGGATGGCATCTTCCGGATCGCATCCATGTCCAAACCGATAACATCGGTGGCCGCGATGATCCTCGCCGAGCAAGGCAAGCTGGATATTGGCGCGCCCGTCGCGCAGTACCTCCCCGAATTCAAGGACGTGAAGGTAGGCGTGGAGCGGGCCGCTCCCAAACGCCCCATGACCGTTCAGGATTTGCTCCGCCATACCTCCGGGCTGACTTACGGAATTTTTGGCGACTCACCGGTTGATGAGCTGTACAAGAAGAGCAATATCTTCGCAAGTAAGTCGCTGGCGGAGATGGTCGCCAACATCGCGCGCCTCCCGCTCATGCATCACCCCGGGGAGGCCTGGGAATACAGCGTTTCCACCGACGTACTGAGACGCATCGTGGAAGTTGTGAGCGGCATGGCCCTGGACCGCTTCGTTGCCGAACGTATCACCGGCCCGCTTAAGATGGCCGACACCGGCTTTTACCTGAATGCATCGCAAGCCATGCGATTGGCGCGTCCCGACTCGGCCATCGCTTTCGCCGCGGGCGATCCTACCGCCAAGCCCGCGATCTTGTCGGGTGGCGGAGGCATGCTCTCCACAGCCGGCGATTACGCGCGCTTCTGCCAGATGATGCTCAATCGCGGCGAACTCGACGGTGTCCGCATTCTCGCGCCCAAGACTGTGGCGCTGATGACCTCCGACCAGCTTCCGCCTTCGACCGATCGCCACTCCCCGTTCGCAATGTTTCTGGATGCGTTCGGCCCAACTCCCGAGATGGGCACCAGCTTCGGACTGGGATTCGCCGTCCGTACCGAGCCTGGGCGAAATCCGATGCCCGGCTCCGTAGGCGATTTCTCATGGGCCGGAATCATGGGCACTTACTTTTGGGTCGATCCAAGAGAGAAGCTGGTCGCGGTTCTAATGATCCAGGTTCCCCAGAGCACGAACGTTCCGTACTGGCGGCAGACCAGGACGCTGGTGTATCAGGCCTTGACCGGGACCGGCGCTTCGCTATCCGCTACACCGCAAACCAACCCGGCCCGATAATCAGCCCGTGGACGCCGGCTTTAATCTACAAACTTCATGACGTATGGACGAGATGCGGACGATCTGAACCGATTCGGCTATGCACAAGAATTACTCCGCAGCATGGGAGGGTTCTCGAATTTCGCCATATCCTTTTCGATTATCTCGATTTTGACCGGTACCGTTACGCTCTTCGGCTACGGGCTGGAAATGGGCGGACCTCTGGAGATGAGTCTCGGATGGCCGATCGCCACGCTGTTCATGCTGCTGGTCGCCGCTAGCATGGCCGAACTCTGCTCCGCGTACCCAACTTCGGGCGCCATGTATCACTGGGCCTCCGCTCTGGGCGGACCTGGGTGGGGCTGGTTTTGCGCGCTGTTAAATCTCATTGGTCTCATTGCCGCACTCAGCGGAATCGACTATAGCTGCGCCCAGTTTGTACTACCGTTTGCCGGCCTGCCAACGACGCCCGCGAACCTCTTTCTTGCATTCGCGGCGATTCTGCTAACGCAAGGTGTGCTGAACCATTTCGGCGTCCGGCTGATCGCGATTTTGAATGATCTTAGCGTGGTGGTGCATATTGCCGGACTCGCGGCAGTAGTCTGTGCGGTGTTTTGGCTCGCTCCACTGCAGCCAATCTCGTTTCTCAGCCGCGCAATCAACAGCAATGGCCGATCTCCATATGTGTGGGCGTTTCTGCTCGGATTGCTGCAGGCTCATTGGACATACACCGGATTCGATGGTTCGGCGCACATGGCCGAAGAGACCGAGGACCCCCGGCGCCGGGCTCCCTGGGGCATTGTTCTTTCCGTCGCGGTGTCGGGTATCGCGGGTTATCTGCTGGTGATCGCGTTGACCCTGGCGACCCGTGATATTTCCGGCGTTCTTCAGGCCAAAGACACTCGTGGAAATCCCGTGCCCGCCGCCGTGGCCATCCTGCAGTTTGCGCTCGGAGTCCGGTTCGGTAACGCCCTGTCGGCGCTCGCCTCAGTCGCAATGTGGTTCTGCGGGTTGGCGTGCATCACGTCGGCGTCGCGGGCCGTCTACGCGCTTGCCCGGGATAATGGCATGCCCGCCGCGGCCGTGTTTCGGAAGATTGACACCCGCCACGGAACGCCGGGACCGGCTATTTGGGGGATCGTAGGCTCGGCCCTGATTGCAATGGCTTGGAGCGGAGCGGTGCCCATCGTGACTTCACTGAGCACGATCTCCTTATACGGCGCTTACATCATACCCATTGCGCTCGGAATGCGTGCGCGATGGACCCAGCCAGAATGGACCCGAGCCGCCGTGTGGAACCTGGGACGGTACGGCGCAGCCGTGAACGCCATAGCTATCGTCTACACGGTCTTCATTGCCTTTGTGCTGAGCATGCCACCGAACGAACTCGCCGGGAAGACTTTCCTGGGCGTCGTGGCAGGACTCGCGGCGCTGTACTTCCTGGTCGTACGGCCAAGATTCCACGGTCCGGAATTCGGACGCCCCGGACATCCGAACTTATCCGGCAAGGCCGATGCTCATCTCTGAAATGAACAAGCGGTTACCTCAGCCCGGTGCCTTACCGCTCGTTGCCCGGCCCGAGCTCCACGGCGGTAAACCGCAAGTCGCGGTCGAGCTTGAGCTCCATTGTCGTTCCCGCTGGCAAAACCACCTCCGGACCGCGCGAGCTAAGCACGCCGGCCAGTCCCGCGGCGGCGCCTGCGGCAGCCCCAATCCCCGCGCCCATTCCATAGTGGCCGGCCGCCCCGCCCGCTATGGTTCCAATGCCCGCGCCCGCAGCCGTCGTTTTCCCGACCGTGCGCGCGTCGCCGCCCTTGTTTCCTTCGCCCTCAATCTTGCCCTCCGAGCGGTCCAGATCGCCCTTCGTGTCCACCTGACTTGGCCGCGAGCGCAGGTCACGCGTCACTCCATTCGGAAGTGTCAACGATTCAAAGCGCAAGTTCAAAGCCGACTTGCCTTTCACCCGCCCAGCGCGCTGCGAATCGGTCACCGTCCCAATCACATAACTGCCGCGCGGGATCACCAGCCTCCCGTTCACAAAGAGGGGCATCGCCGTCTCCAAATACACGCGGTCGCCGGCCACGGTGTGTTTCGTGTTCACCGGATTCGTCAAACGCATCAGGACTCGGGTACCGGTCTCCACTACGTATTCCGCGGGCGCCGTGGCCGCGGGCGCGTCCTCCACCTTGCGGGCTGGCGACAAGACGCTGGCGTTTGGGCTCTTATAAACCAGCACCGACTCGCTCTCACCGCCGAGCCGTACGATGGTGCGCTTGATCGTCAACGTATTTCCATCGCGCGAGAGCTTCCATCGCTCCATGACGGTGTAGTTTTGCGGTCCGCTCACCAGCGTGTTCACCAGCAGCGCGGAGCCTTCCCACTTCGTCATCGTATTCATCGACAACTGTCCCACTTGCCACTTCCCCGCCCTGCCGTCCAAAGGATAAATGGAAGCCGTCGAGGGGCCACCCTCATCGGGACTGGCGAATACCTTAAGAGCAGCGGCGCTCTGCTCCACTCGCAGGAAAGAATCCGGAGGCGCGGGCAGGTTTCGCACATCGCTACCCACCGGGTCGAGCTTCCAAACACCGGAAAATTGTTGATCGGACTGGGCACTCCCGATATGGGCAATCACGACAAAGGCGATCGAGGTGAACGCAAGCAGCCGCATACGATCAAGCATATGCTTTTTGCCACCCCACGCGCTAGCATGGTACTTTAATGCATCGGACCGCAACATTGATCGCCTTTTCCGGCATCTTGCTGACCGGCCAGGAGAAGCCTTCGGCGCATGCGGTACAACTCGCTCTCGAAGGCCGCTGCTCCGAGGCGATGCCTCTTCTGAAACAAGCATTGGCCACTGACCTCGATCGCGAGAGCAAGCGTCTGAGCGGAAAGGCCGGAGTGCGTTGCTCCATGATTATGAACCAGCAGGGCGACGCTACCAGTTTTCTCGCTCGATTGCAGCAGGAGTTTCCCACCGACCCCGACATCTTATTCTTAGCGGTGCATGTCTATTCGGATTTGAGTCAGATCAACTCGCGGGCGCTGATGAAGTCCGCGCCGGATTCCCAGGAAGTGATCCAACTCAATGCCGAGAGTTTTGAGAAGCAGGGCGATCTGGCGAAAGCGATCGCCGAGTATCGGGTCTTGATCCAGCGCGCGCCCACCATGCCCGGAATTCACTACCGGATTGGCGGCCTGATCATGTCGGGGCCGGCCAGCAGAACGAGCGCGGAGGATGCGCGCAAAGAGTTTGAAGAGGAGCTCAAGGTCTATCCGCAAAATGCGGCGGCCGAATACTATTTGGGCGTACTGGCGCAGCAGGCGGATAAAGGGCCTGAGGCTATCGAGCATTTCGCGCGATCCGCCAAGCTGTATCCCGACTTCGCGGAAGCGCATTTGGGGCTTGGCCGCGCGTTGCTGGATTCCGGCAAAACCTCGGAGGCTCTCATCCCGCTCGAAACCGCTGCCAAGCTTGCGCCTGAGAATCCGAACGTTCATTTCGCTCTCGCGACAGCTTACCAGCGCCTGGGCCGCAAGGCAGAAGCATCACGCGAGCTCGCGCTGCAGAAAAGCACGTCCGAGAAGATTAATCAGAATACCAAGACGCTCCGCAAGAACGTATCGGGAGCCGAAACCGGCCGGCCTTGAAGCGGCGCGGCCACCAGTTACTCGTCGCACTGCTGCTGGCCTCCGCGATTGTGGGCGAAGCGCCTCGCAAGCGGCCCCATTTCACCGACATTGCCCCGCGCTCCAGATTCTTCTACGTCACGAACAATGACTACTCGCCGCGCAAATACTTCGTGCAGCCAATCTGCGGCGGGGTCGCCATTTTCGACTTCGATAACGATGGCAAGCAGGATATCTTCTTCACGAACGGAGCCAAGCTGCCGGAGCTGAAGAAGACCGGCCCGGCGTTCTATAACTGCCTGCTGCGCAACAAAGGCGACGGCACATTTGAAGACGTCACCAGGAAGGCCGGCCTGCTCGGGGAAGACCTCGACTTTAACACCGGTGTCGCGATTGGCGACTTTGACAACGATGGCTACGAGGACATCTTCATCTGCGGCGCCGGACAGAATGCGCTCTATCACAACAACGGGAACGGCACTTTCACCGATGTCACAAAACAATCCGGCATCGGCGTCAAGCCGGCCGCGACCATCAGCGTGGGCGCTGCGTGGTTCGATTACGATAACGACGGCCTGCTCGATCTGGCCGTCGCGAATTACACGCTGTGGACACCGCACTCAGACAAGCGCTGCAGCGCCGCCGGCGTTGAATACTATTGCGACCCGCGGCTCTACTACGAGAGCGTCCCGCCTCGCCTGTATCACAATCTCGGGCATGGCAAGTTCGAGGATGTGACGGAGAAGTCCGGGTTCGGCAGCGCTCCCGGCAAAGGCATGGGGATCTCAATCGCGGATGTTAACAATGACGGATGGCAGGACGTGTTCATCGCCAACGACACGGAGCCGAATACGCTGCTCATCAACAAAGGCGACGGCACGTTTGAGGACCAGGGCCTGCAACTCGGCGTTGCCTATGATGATAGCGCCAAAGCAGTTTCGTCCATGGGGAGCGATGCGAACGACTACGACAACGACGGTCGCATCGACATTTTCTACAACAATCTGCTGGGGCAGGTTTGGGCGCTATTTCAGAACCGCGGCGACGTGTTCCGCTATGTTTCACCGCAAGCCAAGATCCGGCAATTTAGCGAACGATTCTCCGGTTGGAGCGCAGGTTTCATCGACTACGACAACGACGGCTGGAAAGACCTTTATTCAGCCAATGGCGACGTCGATAACATAAAGCCGAACGCGCGCCAACACGACACGATGTTCGAAAACGCGGGAGGCAGGGAATTCCTGGATGTCTCCGAGCAGATGGGAAAGGATTTCCTGAGAACCGGTTACCAGCGTGGCGCGGCTTTCGGCGATTTGAACAACGACGGTTTCCCGGATGTGGTGGTGACTTCACTCAACGAGCCGCCGCGCATCTTGATGAACTCCGCCGACAGCGGCAATCACTGGCTGGTCCTCGATCTGCGGGGCCGCTGTAGCAATCGGGATGCGATCGGCGCAAAGGTGAAGCTGACAACCGCCGCGGGCCGCGTTCTCTACAATCACACCGCGGTGAGCGTGGGCTTCATTTCCTCGAGCAGCAAGCGTGTGCACTTCGGTCTCGGCTCCGAAAAACAGATCCGCTCCATTGAGATCGAATGGCCCCGCGGCGCGATCCAGCAACTCACGAATATCAAGCCGGATGCCTTAGTTAAAATAGAGGAGCAGTGTCCGTAACGCGGGTCTCCGACACTCATGGCACGAACTACAAGAGTCCTCGGCTTCTCCGTTCCCCCCCGCACTCGTGCAAAAAGGTGGAGCGTGTCACGTGACGAACGCCGTACCAAGAGCGAGCTTTTCCGTGAAATGTTCCGCGTGTACAGAAATTATCGCAAGCAGCGCGACCAGGATGAAAACGGGTGGGTTATGCAACTCATTGCAGAGGTGAAACGCGAGCAGAAAGAAAACCCGATGAGCGTTGAGCATAGCGTGAGGAAAGTGATCGACTCACGCGCTATGGGGAGCGGCAGGCCAAGACCTGTTAGCCCTTTTTCATTGAGGACAGGCGAAACCGCCTGTCCCACTCAGCCTCTGACAAAGTAGATCGACGGAACTCTCCCTGCCCCACCAAGTGCGCCTAAGGATGCTGATCTATAAACCGCAAGATCGCCCTAGCGGTTAAATCATCATCTTTATACACATTCACGATCTCTGAAATATGATTCTCATTGGGGATGTAGACCAATTCCGACGAAACGCCCGCCGCCCGCAGCGCTGCATCAAAATTGCGCGCCTGGGCTGGCAAGGACGGATAGTCGTTCTGGCAATACGTGATCAGAAACGGCGGCGCGCCGGCCTGCACATGCTGGATCGGTGACGCATTCAATGGGTCGCCCTTAAAGCCGCCGATCTGGCTCACATCGTACACCCCGCTGAGCGGAAGCACTCCTTTCAGGTTCGGCCAGAACTTCCGATCGAGGCCCGCATACGCTGCCAGATGACCGCCCGCCGAGTGCCCACTCACGTAGATGCGTTTTGGATCGCCGCCGTACTGCGCAATGTTTTTGATTGTCCAGTCTACTGCCGCGAGCGCGTCATCCACTTGCGCGGGATGTGGAGCGCTTGGCATCAGCCGGTAACTCGGCACCACCACGCCGATCCCCTCCTTGGCAAAACGGTTCGCCAGCGCCGGATAGTTCGACCGGTCGCCGCTGTGCCATGAACCGCCGTGAATAAAGATGAGCACCGGGAACCGGGACTTGCCTTTGGGAACATAAATGTCCAGCTTGTGCTTGGCGGCATCGGCGGGCGATCCGTCAACATAGGTGATGTCCTTGATCGCATCCACGTTGGCCGCAAGCTCTTTGGGCGGCAGCTTCAAACCGGCGGTTTCCACTTTGTCCAGATAAATGGGGTTGGCGTAAATCCAAGGCCGCTCTTCGCCATCCACGCTGAGCCAGGCTTCCAGCCGGTATGCGCCCGGCTCGGTGGGCGTGAAGCTGATCTGCGATCCGGCCGGCTCGGACACCACCGCTCCGTTGTGAATCACTTTTAGGTTAGCTGCGATTGGTAGCCGCGCAACGAGACGCGTGTTGCGCAGCATCGGCACGCTGTCTCCGATATCGTAAACCCCGTTATTGTTGACAGCCGTAAATGAGAACCCGGATGGATCGCACAACCAATCATGCGAGACGTAGGCACGTCCGTCCCTTAGCGATTCTCGAATCGAGACATCAGTCAACTCACGTGCCAGAATGTGCGTGCTCACATTCAGGAAGCTGACCTCATAAGGATCAAACGTCACCCCGTTGTAAGTCTGGTTCTTGTGCGCGTCGTTGGCCGCGATTCCCGTAAACGGGTGCGTAGCGATCTCCTGGTCCCATTTCGCGATAATGGTTGGCCAATAATCCGTCTCGGCCGCGAAAATCTCGTCCGGATAGGCCGTCTCCAGTTTGGTCAGCTTGGCCCATTCCACCGGGTTCTTCATCGCCGCGCGGAAGTACTCCTCAAACGCTTTTTCATCTTTCGCATCGGTGTGCCGGTTGTAAATCTCCATGCCTTGAAAACCAGCGCTCTTGGCGTCGGGCGTTTCTTCCAGGTGCGATAGAAAACGCAGATCGAAACCCGGTTTCGGATACCGCAACAGGTGATCGTCCTCGGAGCCAGGGATAAACAGAACGCCATCGCGGATGCCCGACCACGTGTCTGGCTTGGGCCCACGATGATCCGTGAACATCACCACTTGCACGCTATCGGCCTTCGCTGCCTTCAGCACTTCCGCGCGCGTACCTTTGGTGTGCTCCGCGTCTTCAGCATGCACATGGAGCACAGCGCGGTAATCTGTGTAGACTCCGAGTTGCGGAAGCGCCTTTCGCTCTTGCGCAAACTTCTGCCGGGCCTGGTGGACAGCCGCGAGATGGGCCTCCTCCAGGCGTTGCAATGTCGTGTATTTGCGCCCGGGACTGGGTAAATCAGCCAGGACAGTGAAGGCGCAAATCAGAGAAAGCACCACGGCGAGACGCATTGGTAGATTTTAGCGCGGTACCGGTTTACACCAGCCCGTTTCTAATAACCCCCTCTCAAACCGTGCATGCCGTTTTCCGGCACACGGCTTACCGATGATCTTCTTGGTGTGGCTTGCGCCGG
>JBPCOQ010000081.1:0-8928 GCA_051000095.1 Bryobacteraceae bacterium
CCGGCGCAAGCCACACCAAGAAGATCATCGGTAAGCCGTGTGCCGGAAAACGGCATGCACGGTTTGAGAGGGGGTTATTAGAAACGGGCTGGTGTAAACCGGTACCGCGCTAAAATCTACCAATGCGCGGACTATTATCGTATGTCACGCTCCTGCTTCCGATTGCGTTACGGGGGGGCTTGGCACAAAGCCTGCCTTCGGAGGTTCCAGTCCTCCAGTGGGTGAAACAGGTCGGCAATTCCGGACAGATTACCGCCGTCGCGAGCGCCACCGATCGCCAGGGCAATCTTTATCTGGTGGGGAACACATCCTCGCTGGAGTTCCCGGTCGTCTCCGCTACACAGCCGCACGCAGGCGGCTCGCCGCTCACTCGTATCGAATCCGCTTCCGGCGGCCCGCAACTCCTGCTGGATCCGCTGCTCACCAATGCGACGAAGTTTGCGATCGATCCCGAGAGTCCGTCCACTCTGTACGCCGCCGCCCCGAGTGGCCTGCTTCGCAGCGCGGATTCCGGCACGAGTTGGGCCCGCATCGACACCTTTCCGCCCGTTTCCACGATCACCTCCATCACGATCGATCCGTCCGATAGCAACGTGCTCTACGTCACCGCAAGCGCACAGGGACTCTTCCGGAGCGCCGATCGCGGCATCACCTGGGTTGCGCTGAATGTTGCGCTGAATCAAGCCATCCCGCCGCCCAGCCCGAGCTTCACCCAGTCGTTTTACGTGAATCAACTGTGGGTGGACGCCCAATCCTCTTCCGTGCTCTTCGCCTCCGCGTCCTCCGGATTGATCCGCAGTCCGGACTCAGGTGCGAGCTGGGCCGTTGTGCTCAAAGACGAGATCACGTCCAGTCTTGCCTTTGATCCCGCCACTCCCGGAACCATTTATGAAGCGGGCTCGGGCCAGAGCAGCATCGACAAAAGCACCGACGATGGTCTCACCTGGACGCCCCTGATGGGCGCGCCCCGAGGTTTTCCCAGTCAGATCGTGGCCGATCCCTTTCACTCTGGAGTGCTTTATCTCGGCTTGTATTCGGGGCTTTACCAGTCCAAAGACGGCGGCGCGACCTGGATCCTGAAGACCGGGCAGCCGTCGAGCGCGATCGCTGCCGATCCATCGCAGCCGGTTCTTTACGCCAGCCTTAGTCTTAGTAGGTCCGGCGTCGTCCGCAGCACGGACGGCTTCACTACGTACCAACCGGTAAGCGCCGTCGCCGTGGCGGCGACTCAGATTCTGATAGCAGGTTCGCAACTCTTCATCGCAACCGCTCCGTCCACGGATCTCTTTGTCGTGAAGCTGGACGCCCAAGGTAAAACGATCTACTCAACCTATTTTGGAGGAAGCGGCTCGGACTCCGCCGCGGGCTTGGCGGTCGGGACCGATGGCAGCGTTTACGTGACGGGTTCCACGGACTCCTTGGATTTTCCGATCACGGACGGAGCCTATCTCCCGACGCCCCCAGCGGGCGCGCTAGCCGGCACCAACCCGAGCTTTGTCGTCAAGCTCAACCCCGGCGGTTCCCTGGCATGGTCGACGTACTTCGCGGATTCCAATACCACGCCGTTTGGTATTGCAGTGGACCAGGCCGGCAATCCTTACATCACAGGATCCACCTACAGGAACTTGCCGGTCACGAATGGCGCGTATCAGACGTCCTTCCAAATTGCATCGTGTGGGCCTGGCAACATTGGTCCGTGCCCGCTGTTCGCGCCCTCCGCCTTTCTCACGAAATTCGCGCACGATGGTTCCGCGCTGGTTTTTTCAACCTACATCTCAAAGGACACCCGGAACATCCCACTCGTCAAGGGAGCGGCGATTGCGCTCGACCCCGCGGGGAATGCCTATATCGGCGGCGACCGGGCCGTGTTCCTGATGAGCTCGGATGGAGATGCGCTGTTGGGGTCGAATATACAAACCGCGGCCCAAGTGAGCGCGATCGTTCTCGATGCGAACAACAATTTGTACGCAACGGGCTGGAGTACGGACGCGCTGCCGGCCACGCCCGGCGGATTCCAGACCTCGCCGCAACCAGCCATACCTTCTTTACCCGGCGAACGTGGCGACGGGTCCGACGCCTTTGTGATCCAGTTTGATCGCGCTCTGTCCAAGGTCTTGGCCAGCACGCTTTTGGGCGGCGAACGCGATGATTATAGCCGAAGCATCGCGATCGATTTCGCCGGGAACATCGTGCTGGGCGGCGTGACTACATCCAAGGCTTTTCCAACTCGCGCGCCCTTACAATCGTCATTTTCGGACTATTCGGGATTTCTCGCGAGCTTCGACCCCGGCTTGTCGACGCTGCTCTTTTCCACCTACATCGGCGACAGCCGGTTTTTCGACGTGCGCGGGGTGGCCCCGGATGCGAGCGGCAATATTCTGCTGTTTGGATTCACGCTCGTGACCGGCAGTTCCTTTTGCGTGCCCACGCCGTGCAACCTGAGTGGGGGCACAGCAGCTTTCGTAAATAAAATCGCGCTGTCCGGCGCCCCTCCGATTCGTCTGGACGCGGTGGTAAACACAGCGAGTCGGTACGCCGTGCCCTTGTCGCCTGGCGAGTCGATCGATGCCATCGGCTCGGGCTTCGATTCCAGCACGCAACTGCTGCTCAATGGCACTCCGCTACCGATACAAGCGCGCGGCGTGGGACGTCTCACGGCCACGGTTCCCGCGGACCTTCCAGTGCCGGGCACCGCGCTAGTCACGGTTGTTTCATCCGGCAGCAGGTCGAATTCAGTGGAACTTCCAACGGCCAGCGCCTCCCCGGGCATCTACTCGGTCTCAGGCAGCGGATTCGGCCAAGGTTATATCTTGAACAGCGATGGCAGCCTGAACTCGCCGGACAATCCCGCGCCAGTTGGCTCGGCGATCACGATCTTCGCTAATGGAGTAGGTCTGGTGACGTTCGATGGTCCTTACGCCGTTACAGCCGAGCCGGTTTCCGTTTTCATCGACGGCTTCTATGCGAACGGCATTTCCGCCAGCATCCGGCAGGCCGACGGTTTGTCCGGCAGCGTCTACGCGATCTCGGTGTACATTCCGGACCCGTCCCAGTTCGCGGCGCAAAACCCGAACCTGCTCAACTTCAAAATGCCGCCCCAGGTGTCGGTTTTGCTCGTGGTTGGTCCTGTCAACCGTGGCAACCCGGCGTTTTCCACCAGCCGCAGTCAACAGGGTTTGGCATTGTCGGTGAAGCCTTCATGACCCGCTAAAGCGTTTCCCAAGAGCGTTCGAGCATTCGGGAGTATTCGCCGGAGGAATAGAGGTCGAAATGAAAATGCGCGATGTTTAGCTGGGCGTAGGGTGTTTGGGTCTGGTAGGACGAGAAAAGCTGATCGGTGTAGCGGTAGTAGTTGCGGACGAATTCGTCGGAGAGGCTCGTCCGGTCTGGCGCCTCCGCCCAGATTGTGTTCAGGCCCAGCCCGCGGCTGAACAACGCACGGTAATCGGCCACTCCCCATTTCTGCAGCTTTTCGCGAATGTGCTCCGGTGTGTTTTGAATCAGCAGCGCGATAAAGCTCTGCGGGCGGATGTCGGAGGGGCCGCCGATTTTGCGGCTAATACAGTCCATGCACTGCTCGACCCAGCGGTTGATGTCCTTACCCACGTAGTACAACATCCGCAGCTCGGAATAGCGCCCATCGAGCAAGGTGCAGTCCAGATCATCCTGGGTGGATTCACCGGTCGGCAGCAGCCCTTGTATCTTGAGGTTGGCGCGCGAGCTGTCCATGAGTTTGCCCGGTCCGGAGGGGTCCGAAAAAGGATGCAAAATCAGCGGAGGAAGCTGGCAAACACTTCCAAGAAAGGCCGTTGCGGCGGTTTGTTCTAGAACGTGAGCGGTCGTAAGCACAACCTAAGTATGCGGGTTTACTTGCGTTCCGTCAGTAGTACCTTGGCTTCAATCGTCTGATCCGCACGGACGACCTTCACCAGTACTTCTTGCCCGGGTTTTTTGGCGCGCAGGGCATACGTAAAATCATAGAGATTTTGGATCGGCTTGCCATCGAACTCTGTCAGGATGTCGCCGGGCTTCAGACCGGCTTTCGCGGCCGGCGAGCCGGGACGGATGTCGGCGAAGCGCACGCCATTCGGCAATTCCGTGAAATCGGGAATACTGCCGAAATCGGGGCCATACCCGGATTTAGTGGAATCCCCCGCCACGTTGCCGGTTGCGTGCGGGCCGGGTCCTTGCGCGCCGTGCCCTTGCGGCTCGGAAACCCGCACAAATTGCGGACGCGCGGAGTTGTCCTGAAGTTGCCCGATCACATCGGCAATGAAAGTCAACAGCTTCACGGCTTCGGGAGCGTCAATCTTGTCCCAGGTGTCGCTCGGCTTGTGATAGTCGCTATGCAATCCGGAGAAGAAGAACAGGACCGGCACCTGCTTGGCCGTGAACGAGGTGTGATCGCTCGATCCATAGCCGCCTTTCTCCGTAAAATCGGTGTGGAAAGGGTGGCGCGCGGTAGCGTCTTCTAAAACGGTGTTGAACGTAGTGCCCGTCCCTGCCCCCCCGATATAGACTCTGTCGTCGCGGACGCGGCCAATCATGTCCATGTTGATCATGGCGACAGCCTTCGAAAGAGGCAACTCGGGGTGTTCGGAATAATACGCCGAACCGAGCAGACCCAACTCCTCGCCCGCGAAGGTCAAAAACAGGACCCCGCGGTGATGTTTCGGTGCTTGCGAGAGCCAATGCGCCAGCTCCAACACGCCCGCCGTTCCGGATGCGTTGTCGTCGGCCCCGGGATGTACCGTTCCCGCCAAAGACGGGGCGAGCGAGTACTGATCTCCCAAGCCCAGGTGATCATAGTGCGCGCCAACGATGACGTACTCATCGGTTTCACCCTGCAGATACGCGCCGACATTGTGCACGGTCCTGGTTTCGCGCTCGACATCGGCATTCAGGTCGATGCTGAAGGTAACGGGCAAGCCGAACGATTCGGGCTCGAGGTCCTTATCGATACCGGCTTCGATCGTCTCCAGCTCCTTTCCAGCGGAAGAAAGCCATTCTGACGCGAGGCCGGCTTTCACCTGCACAAAAGCGATTCCGGAATTGCCCGGACCCGCGGTTGCCCCAAACTTCTCCAGCCGGTCGTCATCGTTGGGATGCGCGGCGACATCGTTTACCAGCAGGATGCCTCGAGCCCCGTGCATTTTCGCGTTCACCGCTTTGCTGAAGAGCTGGGAGTGAGCGGTGTATACTTTGCCGTCAAACACGCTGTGGTCATCGAATTCCTGCGGCTCATGGCGTAGCACCAAAACCAGCTTGCCTTTTACATCGATGCCGGCGTAATCGTCATAGTTGTACTCGGGAGCCGTGATGCCGTAACCCGCAAACACCACCTGCCCGGATACCTTGCCGCGAGCCGAGAGATTCAGAGGGACATAGTCCTGCTGCAGCTTGAGCGCGTGTTTGTGATGTCCTTCCTCATAGACCATCGAATTATGCGATCCGAGACGCGCGCTGGTAGTGACATCGAAATTCTGGTAGTAGCCGTTTCCATCGAGCGGCCGCAGTCCCATAGCGCGGAACTTGGCTGCGATGTAAGCGGCCGCGCGCTCCAATTCGGGAGAGCCGGTGGCGCGTCCTTTCATGTCTTCGGATGCGAGGAATTTGACGTAGCTCAGGTATTCATCGGAACTGAGGATGGCCGCGCCGTACAGCATACCGGCGACTGAGAGACACAGCACAACCGCGGGCTTCCGCGCGCGGCCCGGTAGTATCCGCATCTACTTTTTAAGTGGTGACGGAATCGATACTTCGCAGCACTTCTCGCCTGCGTTGTGGGCGGTCTGCTGATAATTGAGCTCGCCGTTTATGATCTGCTCCAGGTTTGCCCAGGGATAATTACCGAACAGCGGGCGTCCGTTGATGAAGGTAGTCGGCGTGCCATCGATGCGCAACGCGTGACCTTCGGCGAGGGATTTGTCCACTTCGGCTTCGGTGGCCTTGGTATCGATGCAGCGTCCTAATTGCAGAGAATCGACATCGCCGGTTTTTGTCCAGTCGAGCACTTTGTCCTTGAGGTTGCCGGGAGCGATCTCAGCCTGATGCTCGTACATCCAGTCATGATATTTCCAGAACGCGGCCGGACTCTGGCGGAACACACAGCGTCCTGCAATAGCGGCGGACTTGGCCCATGGATGAATCGCCTCCAGCGGAAAATCCTTAAAGTACACGCGCACCTGCGTCGGGAATTTGGCCGTGACGTTGTCGCGTATGACCTTGGCCTCTTCTTTACAATTCGGACACTGGAAATCGCTGAAGATCACCATGACAACCGGCGCGCCCGCGGTTCCGAAGCTGGGCGAAAGATCGGTCTTTAGCTTTTCCAGATTGGACTGAAATGGATTCTGGGCAACGTCGTAGATATATCCTCGAACGACGTTCTTGCCGTCGTTGGTGACAAAGAACGTCTCGTCTTGCGTACGGCCGCCCAGCGACAGGTGCACATCCACCTGCTTCATCCCTGCGAGCGTAGATGGTTTCGCATCGTCGATCTTTACCTGTACTTCCGGACCGACCGCCAGCAGGTGACGGACGTAAGCCTCGAGCGTGGGCTTGTCGAGCGCCGAGGGCGGCTTGGGTTGAGCGAACAGAGAACATGCGCACAATACGGCCAGAAGGAGGAAACGCATATATATTTTGATTGTAACCCGCGCTGTGGAGGGCGCTTTGGCTTGCTTTACGAAGAATACGCTGAAGCATGTTCTACATCAACCGGGAAGTTTACGGAGCGCGCGATGAAGCACAGGTGGTGGGCTTGCGCGTGGAGGCCGGTTGCCTCTGCTATCTGGGACGCGTCCGCGATGGTCATATGTGGCCGCAGCACCACTCTTTTGAACTGGCCGCTGCCGTCCTCGTTCAGATTCATCGTGCCGCTCGCGTCATCTGTGTATTTGGTGATGACGATTCCTGCATTCGCGCACAAGTGCAGCATCCAGAGCATGTGACAGGCGGACAAAGAGGCAATCAGCAGTTCCTCCGGATTGTAGCGCGTGCCATCCCCGCGGAAGGCCGGATCGGAGGACCCGAGGACTGGGGCGCTTTTGCCCGGTGCGGCCATTTCATGATCCCGGCGGTAAGATCTGTAATCCAGCGTGCCCTGCCCGTCGTTTCCGGTCCAGGTGGTTGTGATGTTGAACGAGTGGTCCAAATCGCAGGCTAACACGACGCATAAAAACGAAACGTTACGGGGGGCTGATCAGTCCTAACAAGCGATGACTTGCAGAGACATAATGACCTGGGACCCGGCTTTTGTGGTGCCCGAAGACAGCGCCGTCACCGCCGCGATGCTGATGAAGAACCATAACATTGGCTCGGTGCCGGTAGTTTCGGACCGCGGCGACAGGGCGCTGGTGGGCATTGTGACGGACCGCGACCTCACGATTCGCGTAGTAGCGGAGCAGCGGGATTACTACCGCACTCGCGTGTCCGACGTGATGAGTAAAGACCTGGTGGCGTGCCATGTCGACGACGAACGCAACGAGGTTATCTCCGCCATGGCAAAACGGCAGATTCGGCGCGTGCCCGTGGTCACCACTCACAATCGGCTGGTGGGAATCATCTCGCAGGCGGACTTGGCCGGCAACGTGAAGCCGCGCGCCCTGGGCGAGTTGGTGGAAGAAGTAACTGAGCCGGCATCGGAACACGGCAAAGGTATTGGTCTCACAAGCGGCCTGCTGATGGCGGCGGGCGGGCTCGGTCTCGGCGTGGGGATTGCGTATCTGATCAATCCGGAATGGGCGCGGGAAACCACGCAGCAGATCGTGGATCAAGTGCGCGCTACGGCCGGGCTCGATCAGAGCTAAGCGCGGCTCCGGCCGGATTGGCGATAAAGCGCGGCGGAGCTGCCTCATCGGTAAACATCCAGCCTGTGAGATAGGCGAGGCGTACGATCTTCTCCATCTTCGGGAAGTTGATTTTCTCGACCGTGTCCGTGACTTGGTGGTAATCGGGGTGAAAGCCGGTGAACCACCACATGGCTGGAATATCGTGCAGCGCGAACGGAAACTGATCGCTACGGAAATAAACGTTCAGCGCGGCCTCGTCGTCCCACTTGTAATTGAGGTGCAGTCCAACGGTCCGGTCGGCGCGTTCGACCGCGGCGCGGTAATCCGGGCTGTACTTCATCCCGACTAGGTTTAGCTCATTCGACGTATCCGCCGAGATCTGGATCAACCCCTTAGTTTGCGCGCTGTCCGCCTCGTTCCGTCCGATCATATCGAAATTGATCACGGCGCGGGTAAGATCGAGCGGACGCAACGGGTGCTGGACATAGTAATAGGACCCCAGCAAGCCGCGCTCTTCAGCCGCGAATACCGCAAACAGCAGAGTGCGTTTTGGCCGGGCGGCGTTGCGCGAATAGGCGCGCGCCAACTCGACAACGCCTACGGTGCCGGAGCCGTTATCGTCCGCTCCGTGAAAGACCTGGCCGTTGGCGGCAGGACCATCGTGATCGTAGTGCCCGCTGAACACGATCGTCTCGTTGCGAAGCGCAGGATCGCTGCCTTCGAGCAGCCCGACGACATTCGCCGTAGTGGCGCGCCGGCGTTCGCGATTTACGACATGCAGCTCGCCTTGGGAATCGGGAATGGCGATCGACGCCGGATGTAGATCGCGGTCGATGGCCGTCTGGACGGCCGCGGCCTGTTTGCCCGCGGCAGATAACAGGTCGGCGGCAACTCTGTCACTGACGGTGAATAGCGGGATGCCAACCTCGTCGCCTTCGATCGCTTGCGAAGGAAGCCGCGCAACCCGGCCGGCGGTTCCTGCTATACGCGCTATGCGCTCCTGATTGGAAGGGTGCTTGCGGTTGGGCTCCGCTACCAGCAGGACCGCGACGGCGCCATGCTTCTGTGCATTGAGCACCTTGACGCGCGAGGTGGCATAACGCGTGTTACCGGTTCCATTGAAGATGGAAGTAGG
>JBPCOQ010000148.1:0-5328 GCA_051000095.1 Bryobacteraceae bacterium
GCCTACTGGAAAGCAGGTGATCGCCACTGGTCTCTATCTCAAGAGCCTGCGCGTGGTGCCGATGCTTTCCGCAGCCTAAGAAAAGCCTGCCGGATTTGGATGGAATTTGACTATTAGGGAACCACGGGGAATCGCACCCGGTAGTACGTTACCGCGGCACTGGTTTGTGTTCCAATTGACGGCCCAACAGGGCGCCAGGCAGGAGATTATCTCCGGCAATATCGCAAAAGTCACGGCCTCGAGCTCGGCGATGCGTTGGTTGCTTCGGCGGCGCTGCTGAATAACTCGGCGCTTTGGACACGCAATCGAAGGCATTATTGAATGAGGGAGTTGTCGCTCTTGAATCGCTACGTATCCTGCAGTTGGCGGTGCGGCTGCAGGTCTAACAGGCAATACTGTCCGGAGGACAGGCCGCGCACGGGATGGCGCGGCGAGTGGCAGCCGGCCTACTCATTCCTGCGCGCAGCATAGGCTCTTAAATCGACGCTACGCACCGGGATCATCGGAGCTACTCGATACCTGCAAAACCGCGGGATCTAGCACAGTGATCCCCGGATACCGCCCAAAATCCACGGTGTTAAATGTCATAACGTGCATGACTGCATTCTGGTTCATGACCGCTACAAGGTGTGCATCGTGAGCTTTCTTTCCTAAACCTGATGGTTAATCACGAGCCGCTCCCATTCCGAAAACACAACCGCCGTTCCAGCAAGGACCGTAAAGAAGCGCCTCATTCTGGCAAGCTGGTCCACCGTCCACTGGACAGTCATACCTAACCCTCTGGCATCCACGGGCCGTGTTGCAACAGCCCAAAACTCAATCAAATTCCGAGCCGCAACGAAAAACTCGGCGCCTTGCCGCCGGAGCGCAATAATAGCCCGCCGTGCCAGCCGCGATTGCGGATGATTGCGATCCAAGGCTCTGAGCAGGACGTGGGTTTCGATGAGGCAGCGCATCCAGTTTGCCGCAAGCTTTAGCGGCAGCAAAGCTACCGCCACTCGTCTTCGCGAGTGTAGATGCTTTCCCGGCTAATCGCCTCGTCGGATAGTGTCCGCAGATCCGGCAAACTGTCGAGCCACTCCTCAAATTCCTTCTCCCACTGCTCAGCGCTCATCGGTTCGTGCTTGACCTCGGGGGCCGCTGCAATGATTTGGAGAACTGTCTTCTGGAGAAGCTCATCGACAGAAACACCTCGCGCCCTTGCCTGCGCGATCGGTTCAGACTCTTCTTGTGGGGTCAGGCGAATTGGATGAGTGATGGTCATCAGGAGTTGAATTCTAAACATTCTCATGGTATCAGGGTTGATTCTACGCCGATCGAGCGTTCTGTCACGCTCACGTGCTGGGCTTGGATCAAATGCACAAACCGATGCGACCCCCTACGAGGATTCGTACCCGCTAGTACTTTTACCGTAACTCGGGGTTTGTGGACCGGGTTATCATTAAGAGCGACTCTCTGTTCGAAGGAAACCATCTCATGACGGGAACTCACCGCGCGCTTCTGTGCTTGTTGTGCATACCTGCTGTTTTTGCCTGGGCCGCCCCTGAGGACGTGAATTCTCAAGCGTCGGGGTCCAACTGCACTTTCCAAGCTACTCCGGATGCCTTTCTTTCGGCTCAAAGCCGCACCCGGCGGGCGGTTTACGATCAGGCTCAGAGGCTGAATGGCGTGCTGGCGGTAACGCGACAGGTTGCGCCTGCGGCCGTTGCCGACCCAATTCCACATCGCAATTTTATCGACGATGAGATTTTTAACAAGCTGGCGAGCATGAAGGTCGCACCCGCCAAGCTCACGACCGATGAGGAGTTCTTCCGGCGCATCAACCTGGATTTGACGGGGCGGATACCCGCGCCGGAGGATGTCGTAGCCTTCGTGGCGGACACGAATTCGAACAAGCGGGACGCCATCATCGCGAAGCTGTTGTACTCGGACCCGTTCAACGATAAGTGGACCATGTGGCTGGGCGACCTGATGCAGAATACGCCCACGCAGGTCACCGCCGCGGTGCAGCGCCAGATTTCAGGCCGGAACGCGTTCTACGGCTACATTTACTGGTCGTTGGCAGGATGGAAGCCGCTCCGGGACATCGCCTACGAGGTAGTTGCCGGAAGCGGCAATAACTATGATATGGCCAACGGAGCGGACAACTTTATTATAGGAGGCAGCGTTACGGGCGGCCCCGCGCAGGACACCTATGACGGAATGCTGGTCCGCAGCGCGACGGCCTTCCTGGGCATGGCCCATTACGATTGCCTCAATTGCCACAATGGCCGCGGCCACTTGGACCAGATCAGCTTATGGGGGAGCCAGACCACGCGGCAGCAAGCGGAGCAAATGTCGGCGTTCTTTGCGCGCACCCGCTTCACTGCTTATCCCTCCCCGGTTCCGCCTCCGGGCCAGGTATCTTCCGACCCATACTATCAAAGCTTCTCAGTCGACAACATCGCCACCACCGCGGGATACGATCTGAACACCAATTACGGGAACCGGCCCAATCGCGTGCCTTACAACGGGCAGAAGACCCAAACGCTGACGCCTTCTTATCAATACACCGGCGCGGCGCCGCAGGACGGCTTCTGGCGTGACGCTTTTGCGAAATTCATGGTGGATGACCCGATGTTCTCCCGCAACCTGGCAAACCGGCTTTGGAAGCAGATGTTCAACCTGGGTCTCGTGGACCCGGTGGACACTCTGGATCCGGCCCGGCTGGATCCAAATAATCCGCCCCCGGCGCCTTGGGATTTGCAGGCCACCCACCCGGTGCTGCTGGAGAAGCTGGCCAAAGCGTTGCGCGATTCGAATTTCGACCTGCGCGCATTCCTGCAGGTGCTGGCGCAATCGAAGGCCTATCAGCTCAGCTCGCGCTACGACGGCGACTGGAAAATTCAAGACGTCCCGCTGTTCGCCCGCCATTATCCACGGCGGCTCGAAGGCGAAGAGATTCACGATGCGATCTCACAAGCGACCGGCGTGTTCAATAAATACACGGTGCAGGGCTGGGGCAATCCGGTGCAATGGGCCATGCAGTTACCCGACCCGGTGGAGCCTCGGAGCAATGGCGCGGTGGCTGCCTTCATGAATTCATTCCTGCGCGGCAATCGCGACACCGCCCAGCGCCATCAGGCCAGTTCGATTCTGCAGCAGCTTAACCTGATGAACGACAATTTCGTTACCAGCCGCACCCAAGTAGCGAAGTCGCCCGTGCTGCTGGCAATTTCCAAAATCACCGATAACTCAGCAGCCATCGATCAGATGTTCCTGACATTCCTATCGCGGAAACCCTCGGCGTATGAGCGGTCTCACGCCGCCGGCTATCTGCAAAACGCGGCCACGGCGGCTGCGCGCAACACGGCGATCGAAGATCTGAGCTGGGCTTGCATCAACAAGCTCGATTTCCTGTTCAGCTACTGAGGCGGAGAAATATCCATGAGCAACCGATTTGGAAAAGACCTGAGCATGTTCGCCGGCAAGCCGTTCTGGAGATTGCCGCACACCAGCCGAAGAGTGTTCTTCCGCCACATGGCGTCGGCGGTAGGCGGATATTTCCTGCTGCCCTCGCGGCCCAAAGAATATATTGCGAAAGCCTCCGCGTCTCCGATTGGCACCGCCAAGAACTGCATCTTCATTTTGCTGACCGGCGCGCCCAGCCACACCGACACCTTCGATCTGAAAGAAGGACCGTGGACTCCGTCGTACTTCAACCCGACCAGCTACGGCGATCTCCGTTTTCCGCAAGGCCTGATGCCCAACATTGCAAACCAGCTTGGCTCGGTGGCCTTCGTGCGGTCGGTGCGCGCGTGGGCGACGGCACATGGGCTGGCGCAAACCTGGGTGCAGATTGGGCGCAATCCCGTGTCCGGGCTTTCCAAGATTGCGCCGCACATTGGCTCTGTGGTTTCGCTCGAACTCTCACCCGCCTCGGCCGATCACACTTTACCCGCATTCATTTCGCTGAACACAGGCGGCGGCCCGGATCAGGGTTATCTGGCTCCGGACAATGGACCATTCTATGTAAGCCCGAACGGCGGCGGGCTTGGCGATACTACCCATCTGGGCGGCCAGGCAGTGTTGGACCGGCGCTTCGGGATGAAAGTGGACATCGATACCGAGCTGATCGCCGATCCGTCGCTCGGAGTAGCCATCGAAGACGCTTACAAGGCCACCGAGTCCGCGCGCAAGGTGATGTACAATCCGGCGGTGGACAAGATCTTCAATTTCGATCAGACCACGCGCAATTTGTACGGCAACACGAGTTTCGGCAACGCGTGTGTAGTCGCGCGTAATCTGATGCGCGCTAACCTGGGTACGCGATTCGTGCAAATTTCGTTCGGTAGCTGGGATCACCACGTCAACATCTACGCTCCCAATCAGACCTTACAATCCATGGCGAGACAGTTCGATAACGGGGTGGGACAGTTGATCGCCGATCTCAAGCAGGATGGGACGCTCGATCAGACTTTGATTGTGGCGCTGGGAGAATTTGGCCGAACGGTTGGGCCGACTAACGCGAATAACGGACGCGATCATCATCCGCAGCAAAGCGCCCTTTTCGCCGGCGCCAAAATTGCAGGGCAGCGCGCTATCGGGGCGACCGACAGCACGGGCGCAGTGATCAAGGATCCGGGCTGGTCGCAAGGGCGCGAGGTGCGGCCGGAAGATCTGGAGGCGACTATCTATTCGGCGCTTGGAATCGACTGGACTACGGTGCGTCACGATGATCCGCTGCATCGAGGCTTTGAATACGTCCCGACCAACGAGCAGTATCCGTTCGCGCCCGTGCATGAGCTTTGGGGGTCGTAACAACCGCTTCCTGACCCGGTTTTCGGGCAGGCTGGTCGCGGCTCTGTTCCGCCGAGTCCGAGCTTCGATCTGTAGTTCGTCCGCGCATAGTTGTAACGTTACATTCCATCCTTACAATTTTCCTTGACTACTTCTCACGATAGATTTATTCTCCCAAATAGCTGGACGGGACAATACCTTGAATTAAGAGGTAAATCATGCGAAGCCGAATATTACGTATTTACTTGACTTGTGCCTTGACTCTCTTGCTCCTGCCGCTTGCGTCAGCGCAGCAGCAAGCGATTCCACTCTTTGTCCGAAAGAAAGTCAATTTAAAAAATACTTACGAGCGCATGATCTGCATTGTTCCCTACCAGGGGTCCGGCTCGGCATCCGGGCCGATTCAAGTGCATTTCTACATGATGGGGATTCCGGCGAAGGCGAACACTGATTCCGGGAGGAACGCGAACGGCATTCCGGGCCGAAGGCGAACAGATCTCGGAGCGTAGCGACGCTGGCAGTTTGATTGTGGCGTAAGTGTTCGGCTTC
>JBPCOQ010000198.1:0-29605 GCA_051000095.1 Bryobacteraceae bacterium
GAAGCCGAACACTTACGCCACAATCAAACTGCCAGCGTCGCTACGCTCCGAGATCTGTTCGCCTTCGGCCCGGAATGCCGTTCGCGTTCCTCCCGGAATCAGTGTTCGCCTTCGCCGGAATCCCCATACCTTGTCGATTTCGGGATTGCGATCACGGCGGAGGATGCAAGAAAGCTCACAAAGTCTGGATACATAGTTGGCACTCCGGGATATATGTCGCCAGAACAGCACCGTGGTGAGCAGGTTGATCACAAGACAGATTTGTATTCGCTTGGGGTTACGCTTTTTGAGACGCTTTCTGGGAAACCGTTGCGACCAGCGCTCTACGAGCCGTTGTCTGCTGCGAACGAAACAATTCCTCCCCAGGTTGACGATTTGATTATTGGATGCCTAGAAGACGCAAAGCGTAGGATCGACTCCGCCAAGGTATTCAGCAGCCAACTTGAGGGAGCGCTAAAGCTTCCATCCAAGCCCCTATCAGAAGTCCTCGCGCATGGCAGGCTCCATGAGATCGCCATAAGCCTTGAGGCGCTCTCCGCCAGCGATATCGCCAATCTTCCCCCAGGCCAAAGAGCGCTTTTCGTCTCTAAGATTGCTGATATCTTGGCTTCCAGCGATTACTCCCTTGAATACCCTGCAGCCAGTTTTCTGGAAATGATGTTAACTAGGGGTCTCCTGCTCTCCGGGGATGACTATCGAGACGTTGCCGCTCCTGCTATTACATGGGCCTTCGACCGTGTCTATTCAGACGGACGGGTAGGGAGGGCGAAGCTTCGCGAGGCACTGGAAGAAGCTGCGTTCTTGGCGCGCGGTGAGGCTTACGAAGTGCTGTCTCAAGAGGTCATTGCTTTCTTGAAAAAAACAGCGTTAGAAGACAAAGAAAACTGGTTTCTGCAAGGACTTCGTGAGGTCATTACGGCACTGATGGCTAATCTTTCATGCGGCACAGCGGAAGCTAAAGATCTTAATAGTTTGCTGCGATCCGTGAACCGAATAACTCGCGACCGACGCTAGTATCCGTCCTTATTCTTGGCTTTCCTCCAGCGTGCTGTGACGGCACGCCTAGCGCTGTCACTGCGCTGTTCAGCGGTCATATTAGCCGCTCTCGCGTGCCCACCTGACGCGCCCCCCTTCTTGCCCATCCTCACGAAGTACTCTAGGACTTCGGGCGGTAGCTTTTTCTTCGACATGTCTCTAGTGTACGTGCCCCCAGTACGAATTGCAATAACTTTCCCTTGACATTCGTAGGGGGGGTACGTATAATTGAAATATAAACAAACCCCGATAACGGTTGGAGCCGCTACCGGGGTTAGAACCGCACAGCCGAAGCCGTACAGGTCCCTCAACCCCAGTATCCGGCTTTTGGCTGCGCTTCTCAAGGAGAATCGCAATGACCTGTCCCAATTGCCGGATCGAATGCCGTAAGTTCGGAAAGCGTAAGAACCGCCAACGCTACCAATGCACTACCTGCCGTAAGATCTTCACAGACCCGCGCCAAGACCATCTTGACGGCATGTACTTGCCGGTCGAGAAAGCGGAAATGGTTCTTCGGCTCTTGCTCGAAGGCAACAGTGTTTCGAGCGCGGAACGTATCACCAATATTCACCACACAACAATCCTGAAGCTACTCGTCATCGCAGGCGAAAAGTGCGAACGGATCATGGCGAAGCGAATCCGCAACGTAAAAGTACGAGATGTTGAATGCGACGAGCTGTGGTCGTATGTGGGCAAGAAGCAAAAGCGGGTCCGGCCTGATGACGATAAAAACTTAGGTGACGCTTATACTTTCGTTGCTATCGAACGAAACAGCAAGCTTGTCCTCAATATCGCTCTCGGCAAACGCGACCAAGCGACCACAGATGTGTTTATTGAAGGCCTCCGTCATGCTACCGCATCCTCCCATTTTCAGATCACGACTGACGGGTTCGCGCCCTATCGTTCGGCCATCTCTAACACGCTCGAAGATCGCTGTGATTTCGCAATGCTTATCAAGGTATACCGCGCCTCCAGTGACGGTGAAGCGCGGTACTCGCCTGCTGAAGTCGCTTCCGTGGAGGTAGTCCCAGTTATGGGTCAACCCGACCCCGAACGCATTTGCACCTCGATTGTCGAACGAAACAACCTCAGCACTAGAATGTCAACGCGCCGATTCACCCGCTTGACGAATGCCTTTTCCAAGAAGTGGGAAAACCACTGGGCTGCGGTCGCGGTTTGGTTCACTTTCTATAATTTCGGACGTGTTCACAAATCCATAAGGATGACTCCAGCCATGGCCGCCGGAATTACAGATCACATCTGGACTGTGCGCGAACTACTGGAGGCGGCGTGATCGGCTGGCTCCCGACTCTCCCCAGGCCCCCACCATGGATCAACCAACCTTTAGCGCACTACCTCGCTCCCGCTGAAACGTGTTCCACAATAGTTCTGTGGGTCACTGGGATCGGGAGTTGGAGATTGCGGAGCAAGCCTCGCGCGCGGCTGCGGAGTTGGCAACGCGTTATCAACCAGGCATCCAAGCGGAGAGCAAGGCTGATCTTTCTCCCGTCACCCATGCCGATCGGGAATGCGAGCTGCTTATGTCGCGCCTGCTCAGCGAGGCTTTTCCAGAGGACGGCTTGCTCGGCGAAGAAGGCGCGCGCGTAGAATCGAGTAGCGGACGGCGTTGGATTATCGACCCCATCGACGGCACGCGCGATTACGTGCGCGGGAATCCGCTGTGGGCCAACCTGATCGCTTTGGAAGCGGGCGGCGAGGTCGTGGTGGGGGTCGTGAATCTGCCGGTGCTGGGAGGTCTCTATTCTGCTTCCAAGGGCTTCGGCGCGTACCGCAATGGGCTGCCCATCCACGCTTCGTTAAAAGTGCAAATTACGGATTCGGTGCTATGCGTAAATGCGATCAACAAGCTCGCCCAGACGCCGTTTCGCGACCGGTTGCTCGATTGGGCCGCGCCGTTCTGGGCGGTTCGCAGCCTGGGCGGCGCGCCGGATGCAATGCTCATCGCATCCGGCCAGGCGGAGGTCTGGATTGAGCCTGTTGCCGCCGCCTGGGATCTTGCGCCATTGAAGATCATTATCGAAGAAGCGGGCGGCGTGTTCATGAACTTCGATGGACGCAGTAGTATTTATGGCGGCAACGGCGTGGCCTGCGCTCCGGGACTGCATGCGAGCGTGCGAGCGTTTTTGGGGCTCTGACCGGAACTATGGCGAGAACACTTTTACCGGGAAAATCCTTCCCGCTGGGATCCACCTGGGATGGCGCTGGTACCAACTTTGCCATTTATTCCGAGCGCGCCGAACGGGTGGAGCTTTGCCTGTTTGCGAATCGCGACTCCACTGAATCGGAGAAAATCGATATGCCGGAGCGCACCGCGCATGTCTGGCACTGCTACCTGCCGGCCGTCGAACCCGGGCAACTGTACGGGTACAGGGTGTACGGCCCTTACGATCCGAACCAGGGATTACGCTTCAATCCGTCCAAGCTGCTCATCGATCCGTATGCCAAGGCGATTGCCGGCAAAGTGAATTGGAACGCTCCTGTTTTTCCCTACGAGCTCGGCAATCCCGAAGAGGACTTAAAACGCGACGACCGGGACAGCGCGGCCGGAATGCCGAAGAGCGTGGTGGTGAGTCCGTTCTTCGATTGGGAGCAGGACCGGTCGCCGAAGATTCCGCTGAGCGATTCGATCATCTACGAAGTCCACGTGAAGGGATTCACCAAGCTGCACCCGGACGTGCCGGAACAGTTGCGCGGAACCTATGCAGGCCTGGCGTCTAAGGCGAGTGTCGCGTATTTGAAAAAGCTGGGTATCACGGCAGTAGAGCTGATGCCCGTGCACGATTTTCTGGACGACAAGAATCTGGTTGACAGAGGATTGACGAATTACTGGGGATACAATACGACGAATTTCTTCGCGCCGGATTCCCGGTACTCGAGCTCCGGCGACCGGGGCGCGCAGGTAGCGGAATTCAAAAACATGGTGAAAGCTCTCCATAAGGAGAGGATTGAAGTGATCCTCGACGTGGTCTACAATCACACGTCCGAAGGTAATCATATGGGCCCGATGCTCAGTTTCCGGGGCGTCGACAACACCACCTACTACCGGCTGGTAGCCGAGAATCCGCGTTACTGCATGGATTACACGGGGACCGGAAACAGCCTCAACGTGCGGCATCCGCAGGTGCTGAAGCTGATCATGGACAGCCTGCGGTATTGGGTACAGGAAATGCACGTGGATGGATTCCGGTTCGATCTGGCAGCGGCGCTCGCGCGCGAGTTGCACGACGTCGATCGCCTGTCGGCGTTTTTCGACGTCATTCACCAGGACCCGGTGATTTCCCAGGTGAAGCTGATCGCGGAGCCATGGGACGTGGGCGAAGGCGGCTATCAAGTGGGCCGTTTTCCAGTGCTATGGGCGGAATGGAATGGCAAATATCGCGATACCGTGCGGCGCTATTGGAAAAGCGACGACGGCCAGCTTTCGGATTTTGCTTACCGCTTGACGGGCAGCAGCGATCTATATGAAGCGGATGGCAGACGGCCATCGGCCAGCATCAATTTCATCACGGCCCACGATGGATTCACTCTGCATGATCTGGTTAGCTACGACCAGAAGCACAACGAGGCGAACGGAGAAGACAACCGCGACGGCTCCAACGATAACCACTCGTGGAACCTGGGCGTGGAAGGCCCGGCGGAAGATCCTGCGATCAATGAATTGCGCGAAAGGCAGAAGCGCACTTTTCTGGCGACGCTGCTGCTCTCGCAGGGCGTGCCGATGATCGGCGGCGGCGACGAGATCGATCGGGACCAGAAGGGAAACAACAACGCTTACTGCCAGGACAACGAGCTGACCTGGTACAACTGGCAACTGAATCCGAGGCGTCTGTCGCTACTCGCGTTCACGCGCAAGCTGATCCAGATCCGTTGTGTGCATCCAAATCTGCATCGCCGGAAATTTTATCAGGATCGCAGCATCCGGCACTCGGATGCCCGGGATATCATGTGGGTCCGGCCTGACGGGCAGGAGATGACGGATGAAGAGTGGTCGGCCGGGTGGGTGCGCTGCCTTGGCCTGATGATCAACGGACAGACCATCGATCACGTGGATGAAAAGGGCGAGCGCGTGGTGGACGACACGTTCCTGATACTGCTGAACTGCCATCATGAGCCGATCAAATTCTTTGTGCCGCCGGGCCCGCAAGACCGTTGTTGGGAGCTGGTGGTGGACACCAACCGGCCGGAGCTGGCTCCGAACCATGAAACTGTCAACGGCGGGGAGCCTGTGGAGTTGGTTCGCCAATCGCTAGTGCTGTTGCGGGAGCAGCGGGAAAAGCCGGTTGCGCTGCTGTAGCCGCTGAGCACGGTCTTAACCTCAAGCCGTTTGCACGCCTGCCGCCGCCTGCAGAACTCGTGCCTCGACTTCAAATTCGCGAATCTTGAACTTTTGAATCTTGCCCGTTATCGTCATGGGAAACTGGTCCACAAAACGCATATATTGCGGGATTTTGAAGTGCGCGATCTTTCCGCGGCAGAACTGACGGATGTCGTCTTCGGTCGCGGTCTCGCCGGACTTCAGCTTGATCCAGGCCGCGACGGTCTCGCCCAGTTTCAGATCCGGCAAGCCCACCACCTGTACGTCGGCGACCTTCGGATGAGTGTATAGAAATTCTTCCACCTCGCGCGGATAAATATTCTCGCCTCCGCGGATGATCAGGTCCTTGGCGCGCCCGGTAACGCGAAAGTATTCATCCGTTCGCATGGCCGCCAGATCGCCCGTATGCAGCCATCCCTCACTGTCGATGGCGCGCGCCGTCGCTTCCGGCTCCTGATCGTAGCCCTTCATCACCAGATAACCACGCGTACACAACTCACCCTGCTGGCCGGCCTCCACTGTTTCGCCGGTGGCCTGCGAGACTATTTTCACCTCCGTGTTTGCACAGGCGCCGCCCACCGTGGAAACCCGGCGTTCCAGGCTGTCGTTCACGCTCGACATCGTGATCACGGGCGAACTTTCCGTCTGCCCGTACATGATCGTCATCTCCGGGCAGTGCATTTCGTGTACTACGCGCTTCATCACTTCGATCGGACAAGGCGCGCCGGCCATTACGCCGGTACGTAGCGAGCTGAAATCCATGGTGCTGAATTGGGGATGGTCCAGCTCCGCAAGGAACATGGTGGGCACCCCATAAATCGTGGTGACACGGTACTCCTGAATGGCCTGCATGGTGGCGAGCGCGTCGAAGGTAGGTGCCGGAAGCGCCAACGCAGCGCCCGTCACAACGGACACCAGAGTTCCACCGACGCAGCCGAAGCAGTGGTACAGCGGCACCGGCGCACAGATGCGATCGCGCTCGGTAATCTGCATGCCATCCGCGATCCCCCGTGCGTTGTTCAGCAGATTGCAGTGCGTCAGCAGCACGCCTTTGGGAGATCCTGTTGTTCCCGAAGTGTACTGAATGTTGGTGACGTCATCCGCCGTGACTCGAGTCTCCGGAATATCCCGTCCGTTCTGAAGCATCTCCAACCAGGACTCCGCACCCAGGTAAATCACATGTTCCAGGAGCAAACTTTGTCCCTCGCGAGCCTCCTTGAAAATCGCGCCGTAGTCTGAGCGGTCGTCTTGTTCCCATAGAAACAGCGCCCGCATCCGGGATTTTCGCAGGACGTATCGAAGCTCGTATGCGCGATACGCCGGATTAATGTTGACGAGAACCGCGCCCATGCGGGCACACGCCAAATGCAACAGCACCCATTCCAGGCAGTTGGTAGACCAGACGCCAACCCTGTCCCCGGCGTTCAGTCCAAGCCCGGCGAGCCCGCTGGCCGTGCGTTCCACGGCCGCGTCCAACTCGGCAAACGAAAGACGTACTTTCTGGCGCCGGACAATCAGAGCGTCCCGGTCTGCGTGGCGCCGGGCGGTCCGCCGGAAAACCCGATCGATGCTCTCAGCGATCAGCGGAGCATCGTGGCCTCTGGAGTAGCTGAGCATGGTCTCTTATGCAAAAGTGTATAACAGGCGAGCAGGGTGGTTGAAGGCGGCTGCAATAGCCAGGAGCACAGCTAGAGCTAGAAATCCATGAAGGAGGGAGTGCCCATGGGCCTGCGACTCACCGATAGAATGAAGGACGCGCCGAGTGGGCCTAATCCAGGAATGATCTTGTCCGCGGGTCGATACACATTGGCCGCGTGCAGTCCTGGCTTTTCTGACCGGACTTAGGCGTCACGCGCGATCACGTACACGCCGAGTCCAATCATCGCTGCGCCAGTTGCCCTCCGTTGATTCCTTCGAGCTCGCCGGGACGCGAGCAGGCGCTTTCCGGCGTGCCCCGCAAACAGCGCGACAAAGACATCAGCGCTTGTGTTCAGGACAACCGTAACAGTGCCGAAGACGAAAAACTGCCCGAACACCGAACCAGCTCTGACGTCAATGAACTGGGGAATAAAAGAAAGAAAGAAGAGCGCAGTCTTGGGGTTAAGAACCTCGGTCAGAGTGCCTTGAGTAAACGGATTACCAGTGGCCGTTTCTCCCGCGACGGATTCGCTGTCCTTTGTAGCTGATCTGAACATGCGTAATCCTAAATAAACTAGATATGAGGCACCAGCCCAGCGAACAGCCTGATAAGCGACAGCAGATGTGGCGAGCACCGCCGATATTCCAAATCCGGCGGCAATAACATGCACGAAGCCGCCAACGAATGTTCCAAGCGCGGAAAGTATGCCCTCGCGACGGCCTCCCGCCAAGCTCCGGGTGAGAACGTACATAATGCCCGGTCCAGGCGTGACAGCCAGCAGAATCGAAGCGGAGAAGAACGCGACGAGTGTCGGTGGAGAGGTCATTTGGCCAGTGTACAGATGTACTGAGGTCAGTTATTCCCGGCACAAGCCTAAAGCAGGTGATCGCGCGCCTACGTCCTGGCGTGTTGAGCGAGCAGCCAGGCTTGGCTATCCAGGCCGCCCTCTTCATCGGTGCGCGCATAGGAACCGTCGCTGCGCATGATGCGCGCCCGGGTCCGGTCAGCCAGATAGGTCTCGAGGATCTCGTCTTTCAATCTGCGGATCAGCTTGGGGTCTTCGATCGGGAAGACAACCTCCACGCGGCGAATCAGATTGCGAGGCATCAGATCGGCGCTGCTCAAGTAAATTTCTTCCTGGCCCCGATTCCGGAAATAAAAGATGCGGCTGTGTTCCAGGAAGCGGCCCAGAATGCTGATCACCCGAATGTTCTCGCTGATGCCGGGAATGCCCGGCCGCAGGCAGCACAGACCTCGGACGAGCAAGTCGACCCGCACACCCGCTTGTGAAGCGCGGTAGAGTAGCTTGATCATCCCGGGATCTTCGAGCGCGTTCATTTTTAAAATGATGTGGCCGCGTTGGCCTGATTCCTGATTCGCGACCTCACGCTCAATCAGTTCCGTCAAACGCTGCCGAAGATTAATAGGCGCCACCAAAAGCTTGCGGTAACGGCTCTTGGCTGAATAGCCCGTGAGATAGTTGAAAAGATCCGTGACATCCGCGGCAATCTGCTCATTCACGGTAAACAGGCCCAGGTCTGTGTAGAGGCGGGCCGTGGCCGGATTGTAGTTGCCGGTGGAGAGATGTACGTAGCAGCGCATTGTGTCGCCCTCGCGCCGCACGACCATGGCAACTTTGGAATGCACCTTCAGGCCCACCAGGCCGTACAGAACGTGTACACCTTCCTGCTCCAGGGCCCGCGCCCACTCGATATTGCTCTCCTCATCGAAACGCGCCTTCAGCTCCACCAGCACAGCCACCTGCTTGCCGTGTTCAATGGCATCCACCAGCGCGTCCACGATAGGCGATTTGCTGCCTACGCGGTACAGCGTAATTTTGATCGCGAGGACATCGGGGTCGCGCGCCGCCTTGCGGAGAAACTCCACTACCGGCTGGAACGATTCGAAGGGGTGATGCAACAGCACATCGCCCTGCCGGATGCGCGCGAAAATGTCCTCTTCCGCTTTAGGCTGCAATCCGGTTGGCGTGAAGGGAAGAAACGGTTTGTCCTTGAGGTCGGGACGATCTAAAGTCAGTAGGTGCCGCAAGCGGCTCAGGTCAATGGGCCCGTCGACCCGGTAAATGTCGTTCTGATCCAGTTCGAGATTGCTGGTCAGGATCTTGAGGATCTCAGCCGGCAGCGCGGCATTGACTTGCAGCCGCACCACATCGCGAAATCGCCGCTGCCATACCGCTTCTTCCACAGTCTCGAGCAGATCGTCACTTTCGAGCTCTCGAATGGCGACCTCGCCGTCGCGCGTGATATGGAACGGATACGCGCCGGCAATCTGGATTCCCGGAAACAGGTATCGCAGATTGGCCATGATGAGCTGCTCGAGCCACACGAAGGTCTGATCCCCGGTAAGCGGGCTCGCTGCCTGGCTCTCCACCAACGGAACCGCCATCGGCACACGAACCAACTGCGCCAAAGTGTGGGGCACTTTGACGCGCGCAAAATGCTCGCCATCGTCGTCCTTCACCGCTACGGCGATGTTCAGACTGAGGTTGGACATGTGCGGAAATGGCCGCCCCGGATCAAAAGCCAGAGGCGTGAGCACTGGGAAAACCGTTTGGAGAAAATAGTTCTCCATCTGCTCGCACTGCTGCTCGTTGAGAACGGAATAATCGACCAAATGGATGTGGGCACGATCCAGCTCAGGCATCAGCTTTTCAAGGAAACAATCGTAGGCGCGATGCACAAGCTCGGTGACCGATGCGCGGATAGATTCGAGCTGAGCTGTGGGAGGCCGGCCGTCCATGCTTACCTCCGGATTACCCGATTCCACCTGCTGCATCAATCCGGCGACCCGGACCATGAAAAACTCGTCCAGGTTCGAAAAAAGGATCGACAGAAATTTGACGCGTTCGAGGAGTGGATGGCGCGCATCTTCCGCTTCCTCCAAGACGCGCTGCTGAAACGCAAGCAGGCTGAGCTCCCGATTCAGATACAGACTCGGATCATCAAGCGGCAACGCCTTGGCGGGCGCCGGAGGAGGCGCGATGGCAGTGGACATAGCAGGTCAGCCCGGCACAGGCCTGCCGGACATCTCCATTATCATCTGGAGTGGATGTCGATCGCGGAGACATGGGGATCCACGGCTGAGGAACGGGCACTGCACTTCGCGCCTGCGACGACTTCATTCCGGACGCCGAGGGTACCTATTTCCGTGCAGTAGATATTGCGGCGCCTCCGTCCGTGATGTTCCGGTGGCTTTGCCAGTTGCGCGTGGCGCCGTATAGCTACGACTGGATCGACAACGCCGGCAAGCGCAGTCCGCGCGAGCTCACTCCGGGTTTGGACCAACTCGCAGTTGGCCAGCGTGTGATGCACATCTTCCGGCTGGCAGCCTTCGAGCGGGATCGGCACATTACGGTGGTGATGGACGCGCCACGGGCCAAGCGGTTGTTTGGCGAAGTTGCCGTGACCTATGCGGTGCGCCCAGGCCGTCTGGCTGTGAAGCTTCGGGTTCGGCACGTCCGGCGGCTGATGAAGTGGCTGCTGCCGTGGGGCGATCTAATCATGATGCGGAAGCAACTGCTGACGTTGAAGCGGTTGGCGGAAGACCACCGATAAGCTCTACATGCATGTGCATGTAAGCCTGAATCATGAGGACAACCATCGAGCTGAAACCGGAGCGCAGAGTGAAACTGCTCGAACTGGCTGCACGAAAGGGGGACAAGGGCTTTTCTTCTGTTATCGCCGACGCGATTGAGTCTTACCTCAAGAATCGAAATGGAGCAGGCCAAGTCAGGACAAAGGCCCTAAGCGTTCGCGGCAAGTTTAAAAAAAAGGACGCGGAGCTGTTACGCCACCGTGTCACCGGGATCCGGGGCTTCTGGCGAAGATTGTCGCGGATTCGGACGTGCTGATCGATTACCTGCAAGGCGGCGGCCGGGCCGCTGCGCGCGTAGCAGTTGAATTGAAGCGAGGCAGGCTATGTACAACTGCCGTAAATCGATTTGAATTACTACCTAGTGGCGTCAAAGGTATGCGTGTCGCGGCCGGATCTGCCTGGTCCGCCGGTCGAGATCCGGCATGAGAAATGTCATTCGCAAAACATACATCCCCTACGCATGAGATCATCGTTATAGAGGGGTACAATGCTGATTCGAAAAGCTCCTGAAATCCGCTCGTCCGAGATCACGCCAAAAAACCTCTACTTGAATCGCCGCCTATTTTTGGCTGGTGCAACGGCTGGTTTGTGGCTATCCCGCACCCCGGCATTCGCGAACAAGCTTCCCAATCTGGCAAAAAGCGCGTTCAGTACCACCGAGAAAGAAACTCCCTACAAAGACGTCACCACCTACAACAACTTTTACGAATTTGGCACTGGGAAAGGCGATCCATCGCGGAATGCTACGAGGTTCGTGACCCGTCCGTGGCGCGTCAAGGTCGAAGGTTTGTGCAACAAGCCCAAGACCTACGACTTCGATTCACTGATGACGGCAGCGCCGCTTGAAGAACGCATCTATCGTCATCGGTGCGTAGAAGGGTGGTCGATCGTGGTGCCCTGGATTGGCTACTCTCTGGCGACGGTGCTGAAACAAGCGGACCCAACGGCAAAGGCGAAATACGTGGCGTTCGAAAGTTATTACAGCCCGCAACAGATGCCTGAAGGCCGGAATGCCGGAATCGAACTTCCCTATCTGGAGGGTCTGCGTCTGGATGAGGCAATGCACCCGCTGGCATTGCTCTGCTTTGGAATGTACGGAGAGACCTTGCCAAATCAGGATGGCGCGCCAGTACGGCTGGTGGTGCCGTGGAAGTATGGATTCAAGAGCATCAAGTCCATCGTCAAAATCAAGTTCGTCGAGAAGCAACCGCCTACAGCCTGGAACATCGCAAATGCCCGCGAGTACGGCTTCTACTCCAACGTGAATCCGGAAGTGGATCACCCGCGCTGGACGCAAGCCACGGAACGGCGGCTCGGCGAGTTTTCTAAGCGCAAGACGGTGAAGTTTAACGGCTACGGCGACCAGGTTGCCTCACTATACAACGGCATGGATCTGAAGAAGAACTACTGACGGGATGCGCTTTCGCGTCAGGGTCACCTGGCCCAAAATCCCGGTGTTTGCGGCATGCCTGGCGCCTCTTGCGGTGCTACTGTTCAAAGGCCTGCGCCAGGACCTTGGTGCCAATCCGATCGAATACATCACTCACACAACGGGCGATTGGACGTTGCGATTTCTGCTCATCACGCTTTCGATCACGCCCTTGCGGCGCCTTTTCCACCAGCCCAACCTGATTCGATTTCGCCGCATGCTCGGCTTATTCGCGTTTTTCTACGGCTGCCTGCATCTGACGACTTGGGTTTGGCTTGACAAATTTTTTGACCTGCACGAAATGTGGGCGGACGTGATGAAGCGCCGCTTCATTACGGCTGGCATGACTGGCTTCGTCTTGTTGATTCCACTAGCGGTGACATCGACGCGCGGGTGGATACGGCGCATCGGCGGTAGAAACTGGCAGCGGCTGCACCGCTTGATCTATGTCAGTGCGGTGGCCGGCGTGGTGCATTACTACTGGCTGGTGAAGTCCGACATTCGCCTGCCGGTGCTGTATGGCGGCATCCTGGCGATTTTGCTGATTTACCGGGCGGTGGTGTCACGTTGGGCGAACTTGATAAGTACAACAAGCAGCCAGGACTCGAGTAGTAGTGTCGCGTCCGGGTAGGCGGCCCACTGCCCTATACTCAATAGCGGATGGCAGCGATACCGATCCGTAAACCGGCTGCCAATAAGACGAGGCTTGCCACCAACGTTACGAATAATGTGATGGCGATATTCTACAGCGATTACAGTTACCGCCTAAGGAGGCCGATATCGCTTGTCGTTTATAAAAAGCATGGATTTTGGATTCATGAATATGCCCCTCTTGGAATTTCAGCATTGGGCGAACCAAGCTCGATTCCCTGGTAGCGTTTGCTCAAGAGTTCTCGTCAGCATGGCAATGGATCGGTTGCGAAAAAGACGACAAGCTGGGAGCCGGCGCGAAACTACTCAAGCGCCGGCTCGGACGTATAATTGCCAAAGCAGGGCCCGTCAGCGAGGTCATGTCTGAGCTTAATTTCGATAAAAGCCATCAAGAGAGCACTTCTTCGAAAAGGGTTTCAGCAGGACAAGACGCGCCACGAAATGTTCTGGCTCGGGGCCAACGGTCGAAAACGAGCAATCCGAACAAGGCTAAGCCACGCATCCTGACAAACTCGCAATTTCGGGAATTTGTCGACTGTAAAATGACGGCTGAGCTTTACACCGGGAAGATGGCGAATCCCGGCCACATTTCTTGAATGGGGTCCGACCTCACATCAAGACAAACATCCCTGTGAGCTCCCGGATTCCATCTCCGTTCTGATTCTATCGCTTCTTGTCGCGGCGAGAGTATATCGAGAAGTTCAAGGCGTAGCCGGCTTCCGGACGACCGATGCCAATAGCGCGTACGCCACTAGCGGAAGTACTCCAAACACCAGGCACACCGGCTGGAATCCGTACTCTTCGATCACCTTGCCGAGCGGACGGGACACAATGGCCTGCATCGCTCCGTAGGCAAACACCAGAGCGGATACTCCGAATCCAGCGTGCTTCGCTCCGTAAAGATCCACCGGCATCGTGTATAAGTTGGTGCTCCACGCGCCGATCAGAAAAAAGCTCAGAGACATTCCGAAGGTCGCGAGCGCGGGTGTCGGCATCACAGGAATGGCCGGGGTGATCAGCAGTGCACAGGCCGCCATCAGGCATACTCGCTTGCGAGCCTCCACTGGAATAGATCCGCGTTGGATCAGCCGCCACGAAATGCTTCCACCGATGACGGCCCCGATGTAACCGGCGATCGGCACCATCCACGAGTAATTCGCAGCCTCCGACGGCTTCAGGTGGTGAACGCGAACTAAATACGTGGGGGACCAGTTCGTCCACAGGCTGTAGATCGTCATGCTGATAAAATTGGCAGCCACCATCGCCCACAGCCGCGGATCGCGAATCAGCGCGAAGGAATTTTCGTGAACAGGCCCGGCGCCCGCCGCTGTGACGGGGGGGATCTTACTCGAAGTGAACAGCCATATAGGAATCCAAATCAGGCTCAGGATTCCCGCTGCGTAAAACGCCCAACGCCAGTCGTATTGATATGCGAAAAACACCGCAAAGCGTGGCGCCAGTCCGGCTCCCAGGCTCAGGCCCAACTGGCCCATGGCCGATCCAACCGCTCGTTCCTCCGGCCGCAGATACAGGCCGACCATCTTTCCCACCGCGGAAACTCCGCTCGCTTCGGCAACTCCAAGCAGCGCGCGGCACAGCAGCAACTCGTGGAATCCATGCACGAATCCCGTACCGAAACTGGCGAGCGCCCACACGCAAACGGAAATCGTGATGCCTATGTTCAGGCCGACACGGTCGAGGAACCACCCCATAAACGGCGCGCTAACCGCGTACGCCAGTGAAAAAACGGACAGCAGAATTCCGTAATCGGAGTAGGTGAATGGGAAATCCGGCCTCGTTCTCCAGATATCCACCATCGTTGCCAGCACCTGGCGATCCAGGTAGTTCAGAACCGCGGAGAAAACAAAAACCGTGACTGCGATCCAGCGGACCGGGATGGAGGACACCCTGCGATTCTAACCTAAGCAAATACGAATACCAGCAGGCGAAACCGCCCAATGTCATTTACTTTTCTGCATCGCCGGAAGTCATTGAAAGGCAGAGTGGAATAGGCGCTTTCGCCTGTTCTCCAAAAAAAACACGGGCAGGCGAAACCGCCCAATGCCATCTACTTAAGCGGAACCAAAACATTTTCAATAGCTTACGCCTTTGCAAAAATGTGGAGCAGGTCTCCGACCGGCTCGCCGTTCCAGTGGCGAATCCCTAAAACACTGTCTCCGGCGAGCAGGTCGGGGCCCTGCTCCACGCTGGCAAACCAAACGTAAGCCGCTGATATAATCGGCCGTTACCACAGAGTAAGTGGCATTGGGCGAAACGCCTGCCCCACTCGGTGCTAGTTTAGTTGCGCGAGTTTCCCGCCTAGAAACTCGATCACTTTGCCGGGCGCGTTGATTCCATCGAGCGGTAGCCGGAGAATGCCGGCCGGCGTGAACTGCGCTCCCTCTGTCGTATTGACCAGCTCCATCAAACGCGCGGGGTCGACGCGCGAATCGGTGTGGAATTTCACATTGAGCGCACCCTGACGCCGCTCGATATTGTCGATACCCAGCTTCTTTGCGGAACTCTTGAGGAGCGAAAAGTTCAGTAGGTTTGTTACGGCCTCGGGTGGCGGGCCATAGCGATCGGTCAATTCGTCTACCACCTTCTGCGCCTCTTCCGGCGTACCGGCATCCGCAATTTTCTTGTACGCGCGAAGCCGCTGGTGCTCGTCCGCGATGTACTCGGGAGGAATGCGGATATCGAGGCTGAGATTGATGCTGGTGTGCACTTCGAGAGGAACCTCTTCGCCCTTCAACTCGTGCACTGTCTCTTCGAGTAGCCGGATGTACATATCGAACCCGACGGCTCCGATGTGCCCGTGCTGCTCGCCTCCCAGGATATTGCCGGCGCCCCGCAATTCCAGATCGAGCGCCGCGATTTTGAAACCCGCGCCGAGATCGCTGAACTCCTTGAGCGCCGCCAGACGCTTGCGCGCGATGTCGCTCAACTCCGTATCGGTGGGCACCAGCAAGTAGGCGTAAGCGCGCCGGTTCGATCGGCCCACGCGGCCACGAAGCTGGTAAAGCTCCGACAGGCCGTAGCGCTCGGCGTTCTCGATAAGGATGGTGTTCGCCAGCGGAATGTCAAGGCCATTTTCAACGATCGTGGTGCAGACAAAAACGTCGTAATCGTGCCGCATGAAGCCGAGCAACACTTTCTCGAGCGCCGCCTCGCCCATCTGGCCATGCCCCACGCCGATGCGGCAATGCGGTATCAGCTCCTGGATCATGGCGGCTCGCGAAAAAATCGAATCCACGCGATTGTGGACAAAGTAGACCTGGCCTCCGCGGCTTAGCTCCTGATCGATGGCGGTCTTGATCAGATCGGGTTGGAAGCGAGAGACCACCGTGTGGATCGACAGGCGGTCTTTGGGAGGAGTCTCGATGATCGACATGTCGCGCAATCCAAGCAGCGACATGTGCAAGGTGCGCGGGATGGGCGTGGCGCTCATGGTCAGGACATCCACGTTCTTCTTCATTTGCTTGAGGCGCTCTTTGTGACGCACTCCGAAGCGCTGCTCTTCATCCACCACCAGCAGCCCGAGATCGCGGAACTCGACGTCCTGCGAAAGCAGGCGATGGGTCCCGATCAAAACGTCGATCTTGCCGTTGGCCACTTCTTCCAGCACGGCTTTGATCTCTTTTGCGGATCGAAAGCGGCTGAGCATCTCGATGCGCACCGGGAACGCCGCGAAGCGCCGCTTGAAACTTTCGAAGTGCTGAAAGCAGAGCACGGTAGTGGGGGCGAGCACTGCCACCTGCTTGCCGTCTCCCAGCGCTTTGAAAGCGGCCCGCATCGCTACCTCCGTCTTACCGAACCCCACGTCACCGCACAGCAGGCGATCCATGGGTTGCTCGTCCTCCATGTCCTTCTTGATCCGGCGGACCGCGGCCGCCTGGTCTTTGGTCTCGGCAAATTCAAACGCGTCTTCGAACTCCCGCTGCCAGTTGCTGTCGGCCGAGAAGGCGAAACCCTTGGTCATCCGGCGCTCGGCGTAGAGCTTTAATAACTCGTCAGCCATGTCGCGCATCTTGGCTTTGACACGCGATTTGGTGCGCGACCAGGTAGCGCCACCCAGGCGGTCGAGTGGCGGCGCCGAGCCTTCCCCTGCCCCGCGGAATTTCTGGATCAGATCCATGCGGGTGAGCGGAACATACAGCTTGGCTTCCGCCGCATATTCCAGCAGCATGAAGTCGCCCTTGTTCTCGCCTTGCGTGATCTCGCGGAGCCCAAGAAATTTGCCGACTCCGTGCGTTACATGGACCACGAAATCGCCGGGCTTGAGGTCCGCCATGTCGGCCTGAAAAGCCGCAAGTTGGGACTTGCCCGGCCCGGGACGAGCCACTAGTTCTGAAGTGTCGAACAGATCCTCGGACCCGAAGACCGCGAGGCGCGACTCGGGCAGGATGACCCCGCGGCGAACGCATCCTTTCACCAGGAACGTGCTAGCCGTGGTCCCGGCCATGTAGGAGCGCTCGGTCAGATAGGGGCGCGAAGAGTCGGATGCTTCCAGCCCGAGTTGGTAAGGAACGGAATACTCCTGCAAAATCCCGGCCAGGCGCTCCAGTTCTCCCGCGGATTGCGCAAAGAATACGACGCGCTCGCCTGTGTCCACGAGAGTGCGCGCCTCCGCCACGGCCACCTGCATATTGCCATGGAAGGCCATGGATGGACGCGTATTGATGTGTATAGCCGTGGCAGCATCCAAATCGAGTTCACGGATCTGCAACTCGGCCTCGTCCTGGAACTGGGCGAGCAGCTCGTCCCAGTGGAAGAAATTCTTGTCCGGCTCGATCGGCGAAAGGCGGTCAGGATCTACGAGCCGCTTCCATAAACGCTCCGCCGCGGACGCGATCTGTTCAGGCTCGTCCAAAACGACGATCGGATCCGTTACGAGCGAGATCAATGAATGGGTACGGGCGCGCTCCCGGGCAACAGAAAACTCCCATCCGGGAAAGGGATCCTGGGGCTTGGGATATTCGATCAGAGGCAGTAACCTGGTCTCAGAGATCTTGAGCACGGATCGTTGGGTCTCGACGTCGAAGCGGCGAATCGACTCGATCAGATCTCCGAACAACTCCACGCGGACGGGCTTGGATGCTTCGGCGGGAAACACATCGAGAATGCCCCCACGGAGAGAGTACTCTCCCGTCATCTCGACCGGCTCGCGCTTTTCGTACCCAATGCTCTCGAGATGTGAGATCAGATCCTCGAGCGGGATCTCTTCGCCAACTCGCAGCGTAAGGGCCAACTGCCGATAAAAGGCGGCTGATTCGGTGCGGAGTAGCGCGGAAGCAATCGGGGTGACTGTGATGGGGACATGTCCGTTCGAGAGCCTCCACAGCCCGATGGCGCGTTTCTCGCTGATCTCCGTGTGCGGCGAGAGCCTTTGTGACGGCAATACATCCAGAGCGGGAATGGCCAGCGGCTTCGGCAAATCGGAAGTGACCAGCAGATCGTAAAAGGTGTCGATCAACTCGCTGATTGCCTCGGCCTGCTTGTTGCCGTCGACAATCACGATCAACTGCCGCTCTGTGGCCTGCCAAAGCAGCGCGAGGTACAGCGCCTTCGCGGTGTTGGTTAAGCCGGATAGCGGGAGACGGGATTTACGATCGCGGGTTAGTTGCCGCGCCACGCTCTGGAACGAGGGGTTGCGGCCCAGAGATTGGAACAGATCGCGAATTGCAGGGTGAATCACGAAGCGCGCTTAAGGATCTCTTCCACGATCCCGGTCGTGGAATAACCGGGCTCAAGCGGAAGGGCCAGTACCTTTCCACCGGCCGCCTCCACCTCTTCGCGTCCGGCGATGAAGTGCGACCAGTCCGCGCCCTTGACGAGGATGTCGGGCAGAACGGCGGCGATCAGCTCCCGAGGGGTGTCTTCATCGAAGAAGGTAACAGCGTCCACGGCCGCTAGCATGGAAGCTAATTCCGCGCGGTCCCGCTCTGGAATCAGAGGACGCGACGAACCCTTCAGGCGTTGCACGCTCGCGTCGGTATTCAGCGCAAGAATCAGAATATCTCCAAGCGACCGGGCACTCTCGAGAAGGCGGATGTGACCGGGGTGTAGGATATCGTAGCAGCCGTTGGTGAAGACCACCGTCTTGCCCGCGCGCTTCCATCCTGAGCGAACTTCGAGCAACTGCTCGTGAGTGTAAGTCTGGCCCAAGTATCAGTTTACTGTGGGAGCATTTGCTCACCAGATCACTTCAACCGGGTAGTCGTTCATCAGTTCAGTTCATCCGCTCACCGCGGGTTCATGGGATTTTCCCTGACAAATGGTGCGCGCTTTGGGCGAAAGATCCTCCGGCGACTCCACTGCCCAAACAAACGTTGCGGTATCGAAAAGATGGGTCCGCCGCGCCCATAGCCAAGTTTACGATCGCCCCGTTTCGTGCGGACCGGCATGAGACGAACAAGGGGTATACCGTGACGCGAAATGACGACCTCCTCTCCCTCTAAAGAGCGATCGAGCAAACGCGACAGATTGGATTTGGCCTCATGTACGTTGAACTGCGGCAAAAAAGCAGATTAGCCCGTTTCTCGGGCTATGTCAATCTGATCGCAAGCTCTGATCGCAAGCTTTGGTCTTCATAAACGGCTACCACGCGGCCTAATACTTAAAGGGCAGTGACGGTTAGTTTGAGCCAGCCTGAAGAAGCAAAATGTTGTGGCCTTCGGGATCATGTAGCACGGCCCACTGGGCTTCGCACCGCACCAACCGGCTCCGCCCGATAGCAGCGATCGCCGTTTGCAGATCGGGAACTTCAAAGAAAAGGACAGCCTTGTCACTGGATGGGTATGACTCCGAGCCCCTCCGCTCCAGGCAAACAAACCCAGCGTCGCCCCCGAACTGAGCATAATGACCGGGTTGTTCCTCCGACACTCGTAGCCCAAGGATTTCGGAGTAAAATTTCTTGGCCCGCTCCATATCGTCAAAATAAAGTTCAACTCCAACGAAGCGCATGCATCTCCTCAGATTGCATTCTACGTATTTCGGGTCCCCGAGGGGTGTCAAGGGGCGGAATGAAAAGTGGACCATCGGGCGAAGTAAAAATGGCGCTTGCGCGGCACGGAGTGCGCCACGGCAACCGCTCTTCAGGCGGATACCTTCGAGCAGGCCGTGGCGCACGCTCTCAAGCGTGCAGCGTCGAGTCTCTACTCGACGCGCTTTCTTGAAATAGCGATGCCGCCCAGTGACCAGGTCAGGCGTGAGAACACCCAAGCGCGCACGAGTGTTTCTCTTGCCCGATAGCCGGGCAAAGACCGGATTGATTCTACATTTCTTCCGTGGGGCAGGTTGCCAACCTGCGGGCCGATTGGCAATCGACCCTGGCGCTGGGCCCGACGAACGCCTCGGGGGTGGTGACCAGCCCAGCCCTAACGGGATTCATCTGATGTAATGAACGATCTTCTCGAATTCGATTTGATCACGCCCCAGATGGTCATAACTTTCATCTTGCCAAAAGGGCCGCCCCGTAAGCTTCAGAAGTTCATTGGCCTTTCTGGCGGGGAACCTTTGGAGCGAATGCATCGCCTTCGAGACCAAGAATTCTCAGTTTCTTGCGGGAAGGCCGATTAGCAATCAGCCTGCAGGTTAGGCAACCTGCCCCACTTGAGAATGTAGAAACTCGCGACACAGGCAAGAATGCCTGTGCTACTCGGTGCAACACGGCGGATGCGGGTGGGTTTTTCGAGGGTGCGCACGCCACACTGTTCAGGCGACTTTCAGTCGCAGGCCAATCCTAACGGCCTTCAGCAGCAGTGTTAAAAACGTCCTACTTAGGAAAATCGCTGAAGGCAGCGCCTCACGTGCTACTTCGCGTGTAGCAGCCGCTCTCGCTCCGCGTTGAATTCGCAACCTAACAAGGCGATCGCGGCCAACAGGTACATCCAGATCAACAGCACGATTACCGCGCCGATGCTGCCGTACAGCACGTTGTAGTTCGCGATATTGCGGACGTACCAGGCGAATCCTAATGTCGCCAGCAGCCACAATGCCGTCGCGAGAGAGGCCCCTGGCCAGACAGATCGAAGTCTGATCGGACGATTCGGACCGAAGTAATAGAGAAGACCAGTTACCAGCACCGTGGTACCCAGGGCCACTAGATATCGGACCAGCTTGCCAATCAGCGCGACTCCGCCTTTCAAGTCGCTGCTGGCCGAATGGCCGGCCCAGCTAACGAATGCGGCCTCCGTCCAGTTACCGAACAGGATCAGCAGCGAAGCGCCAATGGCCGGGGCCGCCGCGATGAACACCAATAGCGCCGCAACGGCCCGCTGATTCAGGAAGGGGCGGCCGGACGGCAGACGATAGGCGGCCTGAAATCCTTCCATCAAACTGATCATGGCTCCGGAAGCGGCCCATACGGAGATCAAAGTCGCGACTACCAGAGGCCAGACCGGCCTTTGTCCGCGCACTGTAAAGTTGAATCGGACCAGGTCCTCGGATCCGGGCGGCACAACTTTGAACAGGAACTCGGATAAAATCCGCGAAACCGACTGGGCATTCGCGCGCACCAGAATCGCCGTCAGGGAACTAAGCACCGGCACGAATGCCAGGAGCGCGGAATAGGCTGCTCCTTTGGCTATGCTGAAACAGTTATCTTCGTAGGTTGCAACAAAGGTTCGGCGCAGCAAGCCCCAAAAACGGGCCCACGGGGTTGGCGGTATGACGTAGATACCCGGTCCATACGCCGTAAGGCGGCCGCTCGTCTCGCGCATTGGTAGATTTTAGCGCGGGGCCACCGCGGCCGTCTAAGGTTGGATTCTGTTAGAGTGATGATTCACCCGGCAAGTCCAGACTGAAACGGAGGATCACTATACAGTATGTTTTGCACAAATTGTGGCTCACAGAATGATCCAGGCACCGTGTTTTGCACCAAATGTGGAGCGCGGTTAGGCGGAGAGGCCACTGCTTCGGTTCCGCCAGTGGAAGGCGCGCCGCCGCCCGTTGATCCAGGGTACGTCGCACCACCTTCGGTCAATCTACCACCTCCGGCCGGCTACACGGCGCCTCCATACCAAGATCCCAATGCCAAATCCAAGCTGGTGGCCGGACTGCTGGGCATTCTGGTCGGCGGCCTCGGCGTTCACAGGTTTTATCTTGGTTATAACAATATCGGAATCGCGCAGCTTGCCATCGACGTAGTGGGATGGATCCTGCTTCCGTTCACTTGCGGGATCAGCCTGATCTTCATCCTGGGCGCGCACCTCTGGGGCCTGGTGGATGGCATCATGATCCTGACTGGATCCATCAATCAAGATGCACAGGGCAGACCTCTCAAAGATTAACGCGGGCCGGATCGTCTTCTGGTTGGGCGCGGCGAGCGTCCTCGCATTGGTTGCTCTGGCGATCGTGCCGCTCGAAAGCCTCGCAGCAGCTCCTGTATTTTGCCCGTTCAAAAGATTCTTCGAAATCGAGTGCTATGGCTGCGGGATGACACGCGCCCTCAGCGCACTGCTCCACGGAAAAGTGCAGCTTGCGTTGTCCTACAATCGAGGTGTTCTGCTGGCTTTGCCTATGATGCTCTTATCAGCGCTTGGATTCGTGCGTTCCCATGCGTGAAGTCCGCTTGGCCATCACGCTCTCCTGGATTGCCGCCAGCCTTGTCACGATTTCGACCGTGATTGCACCTTACGTGTTGAGCGCCGGTCAAATCGCCAGAATCACGCCCCAATGTGAGCGGAAAGCTGCCTACGGCCAGGAATGTTTCTTCTGCGGCATGACGACCGGCTTTATCGAGATCGCACAAGGGCGTTTCAAAGAGGCGGAAGCTTCCAACCGGGGGGCGATTCCACTGTACGGCGGATTTGTCTGCAACGGCCTCGGTTTGATAGTTGCGCTGGTAAGAGGCGGATTAGGAATGAAACAATGTTGAACGTGATCACGCTGATGTGGGGCATTCTCGCTATTTGTGGAATGTTCATCGGACTGATACCCTGCCTCGGAAGCCTCAACTGGCTGAACATTCCGTTCGCCGTCGTGGGGACGGTAGTCGGTATAATTGCGGTTGTCTCATCGGACCGCGGCGCCTCGAAAGCGGGGATTGCCGGGTTGGTGATGTGCGTGATCGCGAGCCTGTTTGGCATGATCCGGTTAACACTGGGTCACGGGATTTTATAGCAGTACAAAAGGTAGGGAGAGTAGACATCATGACGTATTGTGCAGCGTGTGGTTCACCAGTTGAGGGTCGTTTCTGCCCCAAATGCGGAGCGGCCGCCGGAGCACCGGCGCCGGCGCCAGGCGGCACGGGTTACGTTCCGCCGCCGTCCGCCGCGGGTCTGGGAATGGAGGAGAACCTTGCCAGCGCCTTGTGCTACATCCCGATCGTCGGGTTGATCTTTCTTCTGATCGAGCCCTATAACAAAAACAAAACTATCCGGTTTCACGCCCTGCAGTCGATCTTCTATTTCATCGCCTGGATTATCGTGGCCATCGGAATGAGCGTCATATTCGGAATCTTGTTTACGATCCTGCCCTACGGTGTGTGGACGATTTTCCACCTGATCTGGCGGCTAGTGGAACTGGCATTCGTGGTCGGCTGGATCTGGATGGCAGTGAAAGCCTATCAGCGCGACCGGTTCGTAATGCCGATTATCGGGCCCATGGCCGCAAAGCAGGCGTAGTCCGCTTTTCAGTGCAACACAGCCAGGGATGGCTGTGCTACTCGCAGGCTGAATCGAAACGTCGATCCCTCTCCTGGTTGGGATTCCACCCAGATGCGGCCGCCGTACCGCTCGACGATTCTGCGGCAGGTCGCAAGTCCGATTCCCGTGCCGGGGTATTCGGCGCCGTGCAGGCGCTTGAAGATGCCGAAGATCCGATCGTAATGCCGAGGCTCGATCCCCATCCCGTTGTCGCGGACGGAGAAGATCCACTCCGGGCCGAGTTGTTCGGCCGAAACATGGATCTTGGGTCTTCGTTCACTGCGGTACTTGAGAGCATTGCCGACCAGATTCTGAAAGAGTTGCCGTAAATGAAGCTCGTCCACAACCAGGGCGGGCAGAGGTCCGTGGTCGATCTCCGCGCCGGTCTCCTCAATCTCGGCCCGCAGATTCGACAGGGCCGATTCCAACACCTCCTCTGCCTGCAACTCGCGAGGCTTATCGAGAACCTCGCCAGAGCGCGAGAACTCGAGCAAGGCGTCCAGCAGTTGCCCCATCTGTCTTGCGGCGTTTACGATGAAGCCGATAAACTCGTCGGCGTCCCCATCCAGCCGCCCCTGGTAGCGCGCCACCAATAATTGGGAGAAATTCGTCACAGTACGCAAAGGCGTCTTTAGATCGTGCGACGCGGCATACGCAAACTGCTGCAGATCTTCGCTGGAACGCCGCAGCTCATCCTCGGCCTGTTTCCGTTCCGTGATATCGCGGAAGACCAGCACGGCCCCGATCGTCTTGCCTTGGCTATTGCGAATGGGAGCCTCTCGCTCATCCACCGGGATGCGACGTCCATCCTTCGAGATGAGTTCACCGTCAGTCCGGTAGCAGACGGTTTCGAGCGGTTGGCCCAATGCTTCTTCCTCCCGCCAGCCGGTCAGATCCAGGGCCACTGGATTGATGAGCGTGATCTTCCGGTCCAGGCCAGTTGCGACAACCGCATCCGCGATGCTGATGAGAGTAGTGTGCAGATCGGCGATGGCCTGCTCGCGACGTGCCATCGCCCGCGAGAGCGCGCCGCTGGACAGCACAATGAAAATGACCAACAGGCCGGACCCTAAAGTGGAAACAATCCGTGTTTGCTTTCCAAATCTCACGGTGTTATCCGAGCGTTCTTTAAACTTAGCGAACTCTTCGTTCCGGATCTGACCGCAAATCCCGCGGATTTGATCCATCGCCAGCTTGCCCCGATGGGTCCGCACCACATCCAGGGCTGCATTCAAACCTTCATCCCGGCGTACTCGTACCGTGGTCACCATTTCATCCATCTTCTCGGGGACCAGGTTCTTCAACGCGGTTACCCGGTCAAACTGAGCCCGGTGCTTTTGAGTGATAGTTTCGAGCTCGCTCAGTAATGGCGGGACGTTCCGGATGGCCTTGTTGTATGTATCGAGGTACCAATCCTCGCCGCTCAGCAAGAATCCGCGTTCACTGGACTCCGCTTCCGTAATCGCCGCCACTAAGTCTTCATCGGCTTGCAGTATGCGGCGTGTGTCGTTAGCTTCCGTGCTGGACTGTTGATAGCTGCGCCAGTCCTGGAGAGAGAAAAGCGTGATGGCGAGCAGGATAATCAGCGCGACGGCGGGGTAGATGACTTCTGATCTCTTGAAGTACATCGGAAGCAACTTGCGCTAAATCAAAGTATATCGTGGCCGGTAGTGCGGGATCTGGGATGTCAACAGGCTTACTGCGCCTAATAACAAGCAGCCCCAGGCGAACCAGTCCCCGTGGCGAGTGTAGAAGGTAGTCTCCTGCACATAGGAGTAGCGGAACAGCCCCGCGGTGGGAGTGTACAGCGGCAGCCGTTTCATGACCCGGCCAGCGGGATCGATTGCCGCGGTAACGCCGTCGTTGGTGTCCCGCAGAATCCAGCGGCGATTCTCGGCGGCACGCATGCGGACGATCTCCAGATGTTGCTCGCGAGCGGCGCTGTGCCCGAAGTACCCGTCATTCGAAATGTTGACGAGCAGGTCCGCGCCCTGCTGCACGAACTTGCGAACCTCTTGCGGGAAGACCGATTCGTAGCAGATGAACACGCCAGCCGGATGGCCGTTCATGGGAAACACGACGATCCTGGTCCCTTTCTCAAAATCGCCCGCTTCCTGGGTGATCCGATTCACGAAGCTGAAGAGCTTTGGAACGAACTCGCCAAACGGAACGAGATTGATCTTGTCATAGCGGTCCACCAGCTCTCCTTCCGGTGTGAGCGCGACCGCCGAGTTGAGCGGAGCGCCCTTGGGCGTGTTCGCGACCGTGCCAAACAGCACGTAGGCGTGAGCGGTGCGGGCGAGCAGCGCGACCTGCTCCCGGAACTCCGAGTCGCGGTAATAATACAGCGGCCCGGGAACTTCCGGCCAGATTATCAAGCCGGGGCGTGAGGGGTCGAGCGATGCTGCCACCAGTTCCCGCTGCAGACCGCGGGTGAGCTCGGTTGTCCACTCTTGCTCCTCTGGAACATTGGGTTGCACCAGCAGAGCGGTCTTGTCTCCCGCTTGCGGGCCGGGCAGCGCGGGGAACAGGGATAGCGCGGCGATGGGGGCCAGCCATAAGAGCTCCTTGCGACCACGTTCCAGCAGGATGAGCGTGGTCGCGGTCGACAGCATCGCGAACAGGAACGAAGGTCCATACACGCCGATCCACGGCGCCATTCGCATCGGAAGGCCCATGTCGATGCCGGCATTCCCGAGACATAGCCAAGCGAAGCCGAGATCGCCGTGGGTACGCTCGATCCCCGTCCACAACGCGGCGACCGCCGGAATCGCGTACCAGTGCCGCAGCACAATGGCCGCGGCGAGCGCGAACAGGCCCAGATGAACGGATTTCAAAAGACAGAACAGCATGAAAGTCGCCCAGCCGCCCCAGCGGCCCATGCCGCCGTGGACGTCGAGGACGAATTCGATCCAGTTACAAACTCCAAACCAATACACAATTCCAGCGGCACACCCGAGCAGGAAACGGTGCAGCGGCCGAGGTTCCCGGGAGAGCGCGAACAGCAGCGGAGCGAGCGCGAACGGGGCCAGCCAGACCAGGTTCCAATTGGGGACGATCAGGATCAGGAGGACAGCGCTCAGGAGGGCAAGCGCGTAATTTCGGGTCAACGTGCCACACAGTCAAGAATGCCCGTGCTACTGACCACGTCCGCCATGTAAGAGCTGCGGACCAGTGGACCGCTGAACACCATTTTGAAACCGATGGACAATCCGTAATCGCGATAGGCTTCAAACTGACCTGGAGTGACGTAATTCGCAACCGGCAGATTGCGGCGGGTGGGCTGCAGATACTGGCCAATCGTCGCGATATCGACATTCGCGGCGGACAGGTCACGCAGGAGTTGTTCGACTTCATCGGGCTGCTCGCCCAGGCCGACCATCAGCCCCGACTTGGTCAACGTACCCGGGCGATAGCGCTTCGCGAATCGAAGGACGTCGAGCGATTGCCGGTAATTGGCCTGTGGGCGCACCCGCCGGTACATGCGCGCGATGGTCTCCATGTTGTGGTTGAAGACATGGGGCTCGGCATCGAGGACGCGCGCGACAGCATCGAGCGCACCGCAGAAGTCTGGCGTAAGGACTTCCACGCGGGATTTCGGTAAAGCTTTGCGAACTTCGCGGACAGTAGCGGCGAAGTGATGGGATCCGCCGTCTGGCAAGTCGTCCCGGTTCACGGATGTGATCACGACATAGCGGAGCCCCATCCGGCTGGCCATGCGCGCGACGTTTCCGGGCTCGTCAGGATCGAGCGTGAACTCTTTCTTACGCGGCGATCCCTTCGGCACCGAACAGAAGCCGCAGCCGCGCGTACACAGATTACCGAGAATCATGAACGTCGCCGCGCCGCGGTTGAAGCACTCGTGCATGTTCGGGCAGCGCGCGGATTCGCAAACCGTGTGAAGATTCAAGCGGCGCAGATCCTGCTTCAGATGATGAACTGCGCCAAAGTGCGTTGTGTTTTTCCGAAGCCACTCGGGTAACCGCGGCTGCGCCGGTGGGCGCGGGTCGAGTTGAACCAGTGACTCCAACTAGTATTTTCTCACGTACGGGTTCTTGAACCCCGAGGCTTCCAGACGGACCCGTGTTTCCGCTATGTCCGCCGCGCCATTCAGCGGCCCAACCAGGACGCGAAACAAGGCGGGGCTGGGGCCGGGAGCCACCGTCGTGTGAAAGCCTTTCTTAGCCAGCGTCTCGGCGATCAACTCCGAGTCCGGGCGGGTGGTAGCCACCACCTGCAGGAACGTTTCTCCGGCCGACGGCTCACCCACGGCGGGCTTCGGTGCAGGTTCGATCACTTTCTCTTTCCTGGGCGCCGGTGGATGTTCGGCAACCCTGACTGGAGAAGGCTTCGTCTCGACCGGTGGACCGGCTTGCTCGGGAGCCGGCTCAGTTAGCGGCGTGGAGGTCTTCGATGGATTGTCAGCGGCAATCGGATTACCCGGATGGGAAGCGACATCCGGGAAAGCAGGAGCCGGTGTGTTTCGTCCGACAATATAACCCATCGAAAAGAACACGCCGAGCAGTACAACAACAATGAGAAAGACGCTCACTAGCTGCCGGTTGCCTAAAACTAATTCGAATTCGCCTTCTTCGTTCCTTGCCAGATCAACCTTCCGTTTTTTTCAAGATAGGAGGCTCTGAGCCCAACCGCTCCAGCGCGCGCCCTAAAGACGAGAATATATCGACTGGCAGAGGGAACACAATCGTCGTGTTCTTCTCAGACCCAAGCTCCACGAGCGTTTGCAGGTACCTCAACTGAATGGCGGCGGGCTGGCGCTGGATGACTTCGGCCGCCATGCCGAGTTTCTCGGCAGCCATATACTCGCCTTCCGCGTGAATGATTTTGGCGCGGCGCTCGCGCTCAGCCTCCGCTTGCTTGGCAATGGCCCGAATCATCTGCTCCGCGAGATCGACTTGCTTCACTTCCACCAGAGTTACTTTCACGCCCCATGGACCGGTGTGCTGATCGAGCACCGATTGCAGCCGAATGTTCAACTTCTCGCGCTGGCTGAGCAGTTCATCCAGCTCGACTTCACCAAGCACGCTGCGCAGAGTGGTCTGGGATACCTGCGAAGTCGCATACAGGAAATTGGCGACCTCGATCACCGCTTTCGTAGGATCGACGACCCGGAAGTAGACCACTGCATTCACCTTGACCGTTACGTTATCCCGAGTGACGACATCCTGCGCAGGCACCTCCATGGCCTCGATCCGTAAAGACATTCTCACCATGCGATCGATCGGCTTGAATACGAAGATGACGCCCGGACCTTTCGGCGCCGGCAAGACGCGCCCCAGACGGAAGATCACTCCGCGCTCATACTCGGCGAGAATCTTGATGGACGATATCAGATAAACCGCAACGATGATTACCGCTATCAGAACCGGCATGTCCCATTTACTATACGCTGTTGTGGCACAGCGTGGCTTTGCCGCAAACCGTGGAGCAGGCGGTCGGGGTTTGCCGCCTGCCCGGCGGCCCGCTGCTTGGGTCGCCTGCAACCGCGGCTGGCTCAGACAGCAAGACTGTCTAGCCTGTGTGGATTCGAGGCCAAAGTGCAACACAGGCAAGAATGCCTGTGCGTGGAGTTTCTACATTTTCAAGTGGGGCAGGTTGGGCTAACCTGCAGGCCGATTGACAATCGGCCTCCTCCCAGAAACCGAGAATTCTCATACTGAGCAGCCACTGCCGTTCCGTGGCGACCTTCACTCACAGACGTTTGCCGCATCTGTACGAGATCGGACGGTCTATGTTTTCACATGGCGTCTCCACGGCAGTCTGCCGCCCAACCGCCCTTTTCCCGGCCATCTGACGTCTGGAAGGCATCAGTATGGATCGCATTCTGGATAACGCTCGCACCGGCCCACTGTACCTTCGACGTCCGGAGATCGCCAATCTGGTGGTTGAATCCATTCTCTATCACCAGCAAGGGCTGAATCACTACGAACTCCACGCCTATGTCGTAATGGCAAATCACGTACACCTTTTGATCACGCCAAGGATCGCGGTCTCGAAGGCCATGCATTCGCTCAAGAGGTTTACTGCCAGGAAAGCCAATGAACTTCTGAAGCTTACGGGGCGACCCTTTTGGCAAGATGAAAGTTACGACCATCTGGTGCGCAATCAAATCGAATTCGGGAGATCGCTCATTATTATCGAGATGAATCCCGCTAAGGCTGGGTTGGTTGCTACCCCGAAGCGTTCGTCTGGTCCAGCGCCGGGGCCGATTGCCAATCGGCCCGCAGGTT
>JBPCOQ010000195.1:0-39506 GCA_051000095.1 Bryobacteraceae bacterium
TTTTCGATAAACTGTTGCATGGCGTTCTCCTTGTGCCGCTGATTTGAAACTTCAACGACACAGTACTACAAAGGAGGACGCCGCACTTGCATGGGAATCAGTTTGCGGCAAAGCCGCGCTGTGCCACTAATACTACTGCGTAAGTGGCTTTCCGCTGAGCGCCTCGAGAATGGACGCGGGCGCGTGGGCCGGGTTCGCGAGACTGGATCTGGCAATGATGAACGTTTGCTCCAGAGCGAAGCGTCCCGATAACACCGCGTGCGGAACTACGTCGGTGAACACCATCCAGGTTGAACCGGGTGGAAACTCGAAACGGTACTTCGTGCAATCGCGCTGATACTCCGGGTTCGCTTTTAAGTAGTCGTGGAAACTCAGCATGAAGCGGTCGTAGGGTGACCGGTCGGCGAGCGGCAGTCCGATGGAGCGGAAAGCGCGGATGGAGGCGCGGCGCATCTGTTCGACTCCCGAGTCAGATTGGCGCGCGATCTCCGGCAAGCCGGCGGCGGGGGCGTACTGGGACGCGAGCTTCGCAAAAGGATCCGATGTAAGCCAGACGCGCTTCTGATCGGCGTTGATATTGGTGAATACGCGCAGAATCAAATCGCCTTTCGTCGGGCGGGATGGAAAGGCATCCACATGCAACAGGTCGTTGCGTTTCTTCCAGGGTAAGTCGCGGCCCTCTTCCTCCTGTGGACGAAAGCTGGCGTAATCCAGCCGCCAGTACTGCTTGTAGCGCGGCAGGATTTCGCCGGTAAAGCGAATCGCCCATTGCGAATAGTTCTTCAACGCCGAGTGAAGCGCTTTGGCAGAAGCTGATCCAGGCTGCTCCGCGCCCGAGATCCGGTCCTCGAGCGGACGGTAGGCGATGTTCTTGTGAAGAGCGCCGTTGGCCTGACGAATCGAAAGCAGAATACTACGGTCGGCTTCGCTCAGCCCGGATGGCTCAAGCGGGAAATAGAGAATGTTTCCCGATTCCAAAGCTTCATGGGCATCGGTATTCCGCTGGATCTCAATCAACTCCATGGTCTTGCCGTATTGTAGCGTTTCAAAACGAGACGCCTGAAAGCTGCCCCACCGCATGAATCTGTATCCGCACGGTGTCTTTGACCCGCAAGAACAGCGTGCTCGGATTCCTCATCCCGCATTTCACGTAGGGCACTGGGAACTGAATCTCCGCGGACAGATTCGATTGAGCGACATGCGCCTTCACCGGCAGCACCATCTCGTGATCCGCTCCGTGAATGCGAAATGTTCCGTGCAGGCTCACTTCTGAATCGCCCCGCAGGTTCAGCTTGCCATCTACCCGGTCGGGAGTAAACGCTATTTCGGGATATTGAGCGCTTTCCAGGATTGCGTCATTCATCCGGCGGTCGCGCGCGCCGCTGCCGCTGTTCCCACTCGTCGCATCCACGATGAGCGAGCCGCTTGCCTGGCCGGTGCTTGGATCAAAACGGATGTGGCCGCTCTTCAGTTTGAATGTGCCGTGCACTGTATGGAGAACATCACCCAGCGTGTATTCGACCTGGGTTGTCGCGGGGTTCAGGTGCAGCGTAGCTTCTTGCCCGAATAACGGCGCGAGAGCGGCTGCAACCATCGTCAGAATTCGCAGCCTCATACCATCTCCCATCCAAGCTGCAGGCTCGTGCTGATGAATCCCACGACACCGGGATTGCCCACGTGCATCGCCAGCAGATTGGCAAAGAGATCGGGGCGTGCAGCCAGCGCGGGCAAAGCACGCTTTCGCAATCGAGCGCTTCGATCCATCAGCAGCATGAAATCTGCCATAAATGCCGGCCGCCTGGATAACTGCTGGTGCGCGGCTTCATAATGCCGCAGATCCTCCGCCGCGAACGCATCCGCCAGCGCCTCGGATTGCTGGAAGGCCAGGCAGAGACCCTGACCCGTAATGGCGTCCACAGACCCAGAGGCATCGCCGATCAGCGCCACGCGTCCGCTCGATACGCTATGTAGACGCCGGGTGCAGGACACGGCTCCCCGCTGGGCCGTGGTGATCCGCGCGTCAGCTAACCTCGCATGAAGTTCCGGAAAAGGTGGCAATGCTTCAGGGAAACGCAACTGCGCATCCCGCGAGATCAGCGCTACGCAGACCTCACAGGCGCTCACGGGCGTCACATAAAACTGGCTGTCCCCACCCCAGTAAATCTCCATGCAACTCGTCCAGGGAGCGACTGCAAAGTGCTGCCGAAACGCCCAGCGGCGCGAGTTGCGAACCGAGCGATCGAGCCCCGCCCAGCGGCGCACACGCGAGCCGCTTCCGTCCGCGCCCACCACCCAGCGCGCGCGCACGTCGTCGATGCTCGATACAGGGGTGCCCCAGCGTAGCTGCACGCCGGCCCGCTCCGCATGGTCGATCAACCACGAGTGCAGCGCGGTCCGCCGGATACCCAGACCCGTACCGCCGGGAAAATCCGCATGGGTCTCCGTACCGCAGCCGAGAAAACGAATTCCCCGAAACGAGTATCCAAGCGCTGGATCGATCGCCGTGCCGAGCCGCGCCGCCGCCGCGAGAGCGTCTGGCATCAGCCCTTCGCCGCACGCTTTATCGATGGGCGGATGGTCGCCATCCGCAACAATCACGCGCAAGCCCTTTCGCCGGCAGGCAATCGCGGCGGCCAGCCCAGCCGGTCCGCCTCGATCACGAATACGTCTGTGTCAAACATAATGGCCTACCAGCGCAGCAGCACTAATTCCGAACAGAACCCCGGACCCATCGCGGCGAGTATGCTCCAGGTCCCCGGCTCAGGCCGCCGCCCTGTGAAGAAGTTTTCAAGCACAACCAATACCGATGCCGATGATAGATTTCCCACCTTGCGCAGGCATTCCCAGGAGGCGGCGAGTGCGCTCTCATCCAAGCCGAGCGCATCCTGCGTCGCTTCCAATACCTTCGGGCCACCGGTGTGAAGTATCCACGCGCCGATATCCAGGCGCCGCAATTCGTGCTCTTCGAGGAACGAATCCACATCGTGCCCCAAGTGCTCGCGGATCACGTTTGGCACCTCAGGAGAAAGCACGATTCGAAAGCCCTTCTCGGAGACATCCCATCCCATCACGTCTTCGGTGCCAGGATAGAAGATTGACTTAGTAGCGACGATCTCCGGCCCTGGCAGTTCCCACTCGGAGCCCGCGATCAACACTGCGGCCGCGCCGTCGCCAAACAGACCTGAGGAGATCAGATTCGCCACCGATAGATCGTCGCGCTGCAGCGTCAGCGAGCACGTCTCAACGGATAGGAGTGCGGCAACCTGGTGCGGATAAGCCCGCACGTGGCCGGCTGCAAGTGCGATGCCCGCCGCCCCGGCCACGCAGCCAAGTCCAAAGATCGGCACTCGCCGGATATTCGTTGAAAGCCCCATCCGGTTGATCAACCGCGCATCGATGGAAGGACTCGAGACCCCAGTCACAGAAACGAAGAACAACGCTCCGAGATCCGCTGTCGCTACGCCGGCACGCACCAGTGCGCGGCACAACGCCTGGCTGCCCAACTCTTCCGCAGCCTCCAACCACGCGCGGTTGGTCTCGCCAAACGTGCGCGGATTGTAATATTCTTCGATCGGGAGTGCCAGGAAACGGCCATCCACGCACGCGCGCCCATGCAGCCGGTTTAGAACTTGCGGGTTCGGAAGCTGCTCCCACCAGTACTCGCGCAAATCAGCCAGCAAAACCTCTTGTTTGTAATAGTGCTTCGGAAACGCGCTGGCGGCGCTCAGGATTTTCACTGGATTTTCGCGAGCTCTTCGCGATACAAGTGGTTTTGCGGAAATTGCTGCGTCAGCCAGGTGAGGATCTGTCTCGCCCCGGCAAGATCTTTGTCCCGCAACGCAGCCACCGCCAGCAGCAGCCGCGCATACGGCTTCAAATAGCGGCCTTTTTCGGCAGTGAGACGCAGCTTGGCTACACCGGCGTCTTTGTCGGTCTGGGCGCCATTCATCCGCAAGATCCAGCGGACCGGAGCGGCTTTCAAGCTGAGCAGGTAGTTCTCTACTCCGGGGGCTAGATAGGCGTCGTAGCACTCCGGATGCTTCGAGACCAGTTGCTCGGCCACTTCGCGGCTCTGCTTCACCTCGCTGAGAGAGCCCACGTAACGCTTCTCGATTAGAGCCAAATAGTCGGCATGCAACCCCAGCCGCAACACGGTTGCAAACAGCGCGGTCCGGTCGCCGGGCGAGCGCTGCAGGATGGCATTCGCCAACAGCTCGGATCGATGCAGCGCTTCTTCAAAACGAGCTTTCACTCTCGCGTCCGGCGCCATCTTGCGGAGATGCAAAAAGCTGCTGTTCTGGACGAAAAACTCCGATTGCAGGATATGCATCCGATCGAATTCAGAGAACAGATACGCGGCCGCATCCGATGCCGGCCCCATCGGATCGCCCGGATACTTGCGCTCCCAATCCCGAAAGGAGCGGTGCGCGTTGTCGAAATTCAGGTTGTACATGTCGCGATAGCCCTGATCGAGCAGCGTCGGTTCGGTTGCGTGCAAGGCTGGCGCGATCACCGGCGATAGGAAGAAAACAGCAGCGATCGCAAATGTTCCGGGTGTTCTAAACATTGGCGGCGCGCCGCGCCAAGCCGAGAGCTTCCGTCCAGAACGATGCCGAGGAATGCATCAGATCTACCACTTCGCTGAGCGCTGAGACAAACTTCTCGATCTGCTCGCGGCTGACCACCAGCGGCGGAGCGGCCTTCAATACCATAAACTGATTCCCGCACATTTGCGTGAGAATCTGGTGATCGCGGAACAAACGCATCACGATGACCTGCCCGAACATGCCCGGATGGATATGCCGGAAGGCCTCGAATGGCAGGCGCAGGCGAAGATGGGACGGCGGCTGAAACTCGATGCCCGACAGCATGCCGCGGCCTCGAATCTCTTTCACCATCTCGTAAGAGCCCAGCTCCTGGCGCAGGCGCTCCCGGAGGTATTCGCCTAGGGCCGCGCTTTGAGATCCCAGCCCGTCACTTTCGAGCACGTCGAGTGTGGCCAGGCCCGCGCGCATCGCAAGCGAATTTTCGCTAAACGTTGAGGTATGGATAATCGAGCGTTTGAGCGAATCGTAAACGGATTCGTAGATCGCGTCCGTCATCAGCACCGCGCTGCACGGGACTAAGCCGCCGCTAAGGGCTTTAGCCAGTACCACTATGTCCGCTTCCACGCCGAAATGATGAGCGGCCAGAAAGCGGCCGGTGCGGAACATGCCGGTCTGCACCTCATCCAGCACGAGCAGCGTGCCGTAACGTGCACAGAGCTGTTTTGCATGACGAAGGTAGTTTTCGTCCGGAATGCGGATGCCGGCTTCCGCTTGAATGGGCTCCGTGAAAAATGCGGCAAAACGGCGATTGCCAGGCGCTCTTCCAAAGCGGCGATATCGTTAAACGGGATCGCCTCGGTATCCGGCAGCATCGTCCCGAATTTGCCGCGCCAGAACTTGTTGCCCATGAGCGAGAGCGCGCCGCACGTTAGCCCATGGAAGGCGCCATCGGCATACAGCAAGCCCGTGCGGCCGGTATTCGCGCGCGCGAACTTAATCGCGGTCTCAACACCTTCACTTCCTGAGCACGCGAAAAACGCCTTTCGCAATCCGCCACCCGCCAGCCGGCCCAGGCGCTCAGCCAGCTCGCCAGCCAAACCGGGTACGTGGCTTTGCAGCATTGCCGGACCACTGCGATCCAGTTCCTCATGCAGCGCTCGTACGATGCGTGGATGATTGTGGCCAGCATTGTGGACGCAGTAACCGGACAGAAAATCGAGAACGCGCGCGCCATCCGCCATGAATAACTCCGCGCCCGCACAACGCTGATAGCGAACATTCATCTGCAGCAGGTTGAGCAGACGCACCCACTGCGGATTCACATGCTCGGAATAGAGATCTGTCGCGGGCGCGGCGGTTGTCGTCATTCGGGGAAGTCATCATATGGACGCCCCCGGTGGAATCCGAGTTACCGTGGGAGATGCTTTAGCTCGTCCCCGCCAGCCGGGCGGAGCTTTCCGCTACACCCTCTTTCACACCTACAGCGGCGTAGAGATCACGCGCCTCCTCCCAAGGCGGCCTGGCCTGACCGGCATCCCCAACTCCGCTTTTCAGCACTGCGAGGCTTCGAATCGCGTTCGCCAAATCAAGCGGAGAGGTTGCGGCAGCATTGCGGTACAAGTCGAGCGCTTCCGTGAAACAAGGCTCCGCCAAGTCCAGGCGTCCTTCAGCGTAGTAGACATCGCCCAGATGACGAACCGTGTGAGCCAACCGGAGAGTCTCGCCCGTCCCGCGATAGATCGCCACCGCTTCCTCATAATGCTGTCTTGCGGCAGTGCCGTTCTTCAGTTTTCTTTCGGTCTCGCCCAGTTCCCGGAGAGCTTGGGCCAATTCAACTCGATCGCGTTCTCGCATCTTTATCGTCAGGTTATCACCACAGCCACGGCGTGCCAGGGCGATGTGCAGTATCATTCAGGAATTGGTTTAACTCATGAACAACCAAGCTTGCCTGAAAAAACTCGTTCTCATCCTGGCGGTCGTATCCGGCTCTGTCGCTCCACAGGCAGCCACCGAGCCGGAAGCCGCGCGCTGGGCCCGAGAGGCCCGGAGTGTCATCATCATCCGGGACGATTGGGGCATCGCGCACGTCTACGGAAAGACGGATGCCGACGCGGTTTTCGGCATGATATTTGCTCAGGCCGAGGACGACTTCAATCGTGTCGAGACGAACTACATGAATGCGATGGGACGGTTGGCGGAGGCCGAGGGTGAGTCCAAAGTCTACCAGGACCTGCGGGTGAAGCTCTTCATCGACCCCGACGCGATGAAGCAGCAATACGCGGCGAGCCCTGCGTGGTTGAAGACGCTGATGAACGCATTTGCCGACGGCCTGAACTATTACCTTTCGAAGCACCCCGAAGTGAAGCCAAGGGCCATCCGGCGATTCGAGCCCTGGATGGCGCTGAGCTTCACCGAAGGGAGCATCGGCGGCGATATCGAGCGCGTGAACCTCAACCAACTGCAGGCGTTCTACGGCAAAGATTCCGTGAGCCAGACGGCCTCCGCGGCCGAGCGCCAGCCGGCAGAGCCCACGGGATCGAACGGCATCGCCATCGCGCCCTCGAACACTGCCGCGCACCATGCCCTGTTGCTGATCAATCCTCATACTTCTTTCTTCTTCCGGTCCGAGCTACAGATGGTGAGCGACCAAGGGCTGGATGCCTACGGCGCCGTGACCTGGGGCCAGTTCTTCATCTATCAGGGATTCAACGAGCGCGCCGGTTGGATGCACACCTCCAGCGGCGTGGATGCCGTCGATGAGTATCTTGAAACTGTGGAGAAGAAGGGCGATCGTTTCTACTACCGGTACGGTAACGAGCAGCGTCCGCTGGTGGCGACGGAGATCAGTGTGCCGTACAGGACCGATCACGGAATGGCTGCAAAGAAATTCACCGTCTACCGCACCCATCACGGCCCCATCATCCGTGAGGCGAACGGCAAATGGGTGAGCATCCGATTGATGCAGGAGCCAGTGAAGGCGCTGACGCAATCCTATACGCGCACCAAGGCGCGGGATTACAAGTCGTACCTACAGACCATGGAACTAAAGGCAAACTCCTCGAACAACACGATCTTCGCCGATGCGGACGGCGACATTGCCTACTTCCACGGCAACTTTATTCCCAGGCGCGATACCAGCTTCGACTGGACTAAGCCGGTGGACGGCAGTAACCCCGCGACGGAGTGGCGCGGCCTGCTTTCTGTCGACGAGACGCCGCATTTGCTGAATCCCCAGAGCGGCTGGCTCTACAACACCAACAATTGGCCGTGGTCGGCGGCCGGGCCGAGTAGCCCGAAGAGGGCAGACTATCCGGTTTATGTAGAGAGTGGCGGTGAATCCGCGCGTGGACTGCACGCGATCAGAGTTCTGGAGAACACGAAAGATTTCACGCTCAGCTCGCTCATGGCCGCGGCGTACGACAGTTATCTCACCTGGTTTGAAAAGCCCATCCCCGCTCTGATCAAAGCCTGGGACGCGACCCCCGCCGCCAATCCTCTGAAAGCGAAAGTGGCCGAGCAGATCAAGCTCTTGCGCAGTTGGGATCTCCGGTGGGCCGTGACGTCCGTCCCCACGTCGCTCGCGGTGTTCTGGGGCGAGGATATCCGCCGGCGCGTGGGCGCTGCTGGGAGAAGGGCGGCCAGGTCCGCCGGCGAATCTGTCGAAAAGGCGCCAGCGGAGCAGCTCCTGCAATCGCTAGCGGCGGCGTCCGGCAGACTGCAATCCGACTTTGGAAGCTGGAAGACGCCGTGGGGTGACATCAATCGGTTTCAGCGCCTCACCGGCGACATCGTCCAGCCGTTCAACGACGGCGCACCGAGCATTCCGGTCGGCTTCACCTCCGCGGAATGGGGATCGCTGGCATCTTTCGGAGCGCGCCCGTACCCGGGGACAAAGAAATGGTACGGTACCAGCGGAAACAGTTTCGTCGCCGTGGTGGAGTTCGGCGAGAAGGTGCGGGCCAGGGCCGTGACGGCGGGTGGCGAGAGCGGGGATCCGGCGTCCCGTCACTTCAACGATCAGGCCAAGCGGTACAGCACGGGCGAGTTGCGGGAGGTCTACTTCTACCGCTCGCAACTCCAGGGGCACACCGAGCGGGAGTACCATCCGGGAAGCTGAGTCATACCTTGATCTTCTACACGTCCTGGGTTATTATGTAGAAGCACGAGGTATAGATCAGTGACGGCGAAGTCGGATCTCCCGCAAGGCACCCTGGACCTGTTGATCTTGAAAGTTGTCGCGCTTGGCCCTGTCCATGGATACGCCATCGCGCAGCGCCTTCAACAGGTGTCGCGCGATGTGGTTCAGGTTCCGCAAGGCTCGCTCTACCCGGCGTTACACCGGCTCGAAAACCGCGGGCTTTTGGCCGCGGACTGGAAGGAGACCGAGACCGGGCGTGAGGCCAAGTTCTACCGCTTGACGCGGAAAGGGCGGACACAGCTCGAAACGGAAACCGCGAGCTGGCGGCGATTGGCTGGAGCCGTGGGTCTCATCCTTCGACTATCGGAAGGTGGTGTGGAATGAGCTGGTGGCATCGTTTGTGGCGCCGCAAGCAGATGGAAGAGCAACTCGACAAGGAAATGCGTTTCCATCTTCACCAGCACGCAAGCGATCTGATCGCGCAGGGCTACGATCCTGAACAAGCACGGCGAGAAGCCCGGCTGGCTCTGGGCGGCGAGGAGCAGGTGAAGGAGCAGTGCCGCGATGCCCGCGGAACACGCTGGTTGGAGGACCTCTGGCAGGACTTCCGCTATGCGCTCCGTACCCTGTGGCAGATGCCGGGATTTGCAGCGGTCGCGCTGTTGACACTGGCCCTCGGGAGCGGCGCGACGACCGTGATGTTCACCGTCATTAACGGGGTCTTGCTGAAGCCGCTGCCGTATGCGCAACCCGACAGGCTGGTCAGGCTGCAGGAACGGACGGACAAGGCAACTCAGTTTGGCAATCTGTGGTCATTTGCATACCCGAATTTTATCGATTGCAAGCGCGAGATCCGCTCTCTAACAATGGCGGCATGGCGCAACAGCGGAGGGACCGTCAGCGGGCCTGGGCAAGCCGAATATATGGATGGCCTCCAGATCTCAACCGAACTATTTTCCATCCTGGGGGTCCCGCTCTTACGGGGCCGCGCCTTCCTGCCTGAAGAAGACCGGCCGGGCGCGGCGCCCGTCATCATCGTGAGCCATCGCTTGTGGCAAGCCCGCTATGGCGGAAACCCGGCAGCCATTGGTACGCTGCTAGTTTTCGATGGACAGCCCTATACAATTGCCGGGATCGCGCCAGCGGGTTTTCGCTTGGACGGAGATGAGGTAGATGTGTTTACGCCAATTGGCCAGAACACGCAGCGCCTCATGCAGAATCGCCAGATGCGTCCAGGCATTCAGGTTTGCGCGCGCCTCCGGCCCGGGGTGACGCTGGTCCAGGCACAGGCAGAGTTGGCGTTGATCGGCCGCCGTCTCGCTGAGCAGTACCCGGAATCCAACCAGGGCCGCAGCTTTGTAGCGGAACCGCTCCGTCCGGATGTCGGCGATGTCCGAGCAACGCTATGGTTGCTGCTGGGCGCGGTCAGCCTGGTGCTGCTGATTGCGTGCGTTAATGTAGCCAGCTTGCTGTTGGCGCGCGCGGTATCGCGCGAGCGTGAACTTGCCATGCGCGTGGCACTTGGGGCGGGACGGGGCCGGTTGGTACGCCAATGTCTGACGGAGAGTGCAGTGTTGGGGCTTTCCGGGGGCGTGCTCGGCGCCTTGCTGGCAGCCATTGGTATTCGGCCGTTTGTCGCTTTCTGGCCAGGCAGTTTGCCGCGGGCCGAGGAGGTCCAGATCGATTGGCATGTGCTGCTGTTCACACTGGCCGCGTCGCTCGCGAGCGGCCTCCTTTTCGGACTCGCGCCGGCTCTGCGCGCTTCCTCGCGCGAACTGGAACAGACACTCCGTGCCGGAGCGCGGACGGTTGTCGGAAGCTCGCGACGTCTGCACAGCGGTTTTGTCATCTCCGAGATCGCCCTGGCAGTGGTGTTGCTGGTCACAGCCGGGATACTCGGACGCACGCTCATAAGGCTCTCCTCTCTTGACCCAGGCGTGAACATCCGGAACGTGCTGGTGACTCGGGCGGCGCTTTCGCCTGGCGTGCTCGCAAACCCAGGGCGGATACGGGCGGGCTGGAGCGACGTGCTGGATCATGTGCGCCGCATACCGGGAGTGCAGTCCGTTGCGATGGTTGACACCGTTCCGATGCGCGAAGGGAATAACCAACTCGGCTTTTGGTCCACCGCGGCTGTGCCGCCCAGGAACGAGCAGCCCATCGCTTTGGCAACCAGCGTAACGCCGGATTACTTAAATGTGATGGGCATCCCGCTGCATCAGGGGCGATTCTTCAACGACCAGGATCGTATCGGCAACCAGCCTGTCGTGGTGATCGACGACGTTCTGGCGCAACAGGCCTTCGGCGGAGCGGAGGCTGTCGGGAAGCGCCTCTGGATTCCCGATATGGGCCGCGACCCCGTTCGGGTGGTCGGCGTAGTGGGTCATGTCCGGCATTGGGGGCTCGCTAGCGACGATGAAGCCAAAGTGCGCGCGCAGTTTTACTATCCTTTTGCCCAGGTGGCAGACCCGCTTTTGCGGCGTTGGTCGGAACTCATGTCGATTGCCGTGCGGACCAGCATCGCGCCATTGAACATGGTCGAAGCATTGCGGCGGGAAGTGCGCGGAGCTACTGGCGATCAAGTTCTCTATGAGGTACGCACTATGGAACAGCTCGCGAGCGACTCGCTCGCCCGGCAACGCTTCCTGTTGCTGTTATTCGGCATATTCGCCGGCCTGGCTCTGTTGCTGGCCTGCATCGGCATTTATGGCGTGCTCGCGTACGTGACCAGCCAGCGCGTGCCGGAGATCGGTGTACGCATGGCGCTGGGGGCCAGCGCTCGCGATGTCCGGCGGCTGGTGCTGCGGCAGAGCCTGAGCATGATTCTTGGCGGCGTGGGCGCCGGTGTAGCCGCGGCCCTAGTGGCCGCGCGTCTCTTGGAGCGCCTGGTAGCGGGGGTGCGGTCCACCGAGCCGTTGACCTTCGCGATAATGATTTCCGTACTGGTGGTTGCCGCGCTGTGCGCTAGTTTTGTACCGGCCCGCCGCGCGAGCCGGGTGGACCCGATGAGAGCGCTGCGGCAGGAGTAGGTCCATCAGTTGACGGATGCCTCACACGAGGAGCGATTGCATCAACCAATCTTGCGGCTCAGAATCCTCGCGTCTAGGACAGGCGATGCGAGCAGCGCATTGGGTCACTTCGTTCAGATACGCTCTTCATGATTGGATCCTCTACGAAACCAATCACCACGCTCCTGATGGCAACGCTGGTGGCGAATGGCGGCTTCCACTGGTCTACTCGCGTGAGAGAAATTCTGCCGGACTTCACATTGGCTCATCCGGAAATTGCGGACAGGTTGGGAATGCGGCATACCGTCTGTGCCTGCACAGGGTGGGCACCCGGAGACGCGGCCCTCTTCTTCAGGTTCAAAGGAGTTTCGCCCGAGCAGCGCGTCTCCGAAATGAGCACTGTGAACCCACGACACCTCTGGGAAAATCATTTCAATACTCTAACCGGATGGTGGCGTTTACGGCTCGGGGAACACCTGCCGTCGACGTCGAGGCGTGTGGCTTCGCGGCGCCGTGTTTGTGAGCCGCCTCTCCACGATGTTCGTCATCCGCAACGGTTCGAAAATCAGACGATGGATGACCTTTTCAAAAACATCCTGGATCGTATTGCCCGCGGCGGCGTTGCAGAGACGCTGGGAAGGTGGCATCTGGATCGATGACAGGAGCAGCTACGGGTTGGGATTGCTCCGCAGTGAAGAGCAAGGCCTTCAAGTGATTGGTCATGGTGGAAATACCTTCGAGTTTTCGTCAGACATGTACTTCATACCTGAATTCGAGATCGTGTTCGGCGCTCCAGCCCGCGCGGAAGGGATTGTCGCGGGGGCTTCACGGTGGGCGAAGAGTGCGCCGGAGCGATTGCGCGGGTACTTAAAAACCGGCTCCAGTTCCGTTGCTTGGCTGGAAGAATTGATGGGCGAGTACTACACCGAATAACTCGGGCCCGTCAGGCTCATGCTGAGGGACGGCTGATGTTGGGCCCCGTCTGTAATCACTCGCATCAGCTTGGCATGCACCAGGTCGACGGTAGCACGGCTTGGCCAGATTGCGGAGCTTCAGTTTTCTTTCGATTCGCGATAGCCGGCTTTTACGGCATCCGCTTCCGTCATGTATTTTCCGGTTTTGGTATTCCCATACCATTTTGTCCCCGGACGGTGAAACACCTTGGTGGCCGTATTGACCCAAACCATTCCAGGACCGGGCGGAGGAGTCGCTGGTTTGTAAGTTGCCGGAGCGGACGGCGACGCCGCCTTGGAACTGGCCGGAGGCGCTGCAGACGGAGTGGAGGGCGGGGGAGTCGCCCTGGTAGGTTTGGGCGCCGCGGCCGTAGCGGGACCTACCATCACCATAGGCGTGAGCTCTTGAATGGTCTTCGCGGTGAGGCCGGCTTTCGACAGATCGGCCACCGATGAATACGGGCGGCTGGAAACGATTTTCTTGGCCGTCGCCATGCCGACCCCGGGAAGTTTCTCGAGTTCGGCTTGGGAAGCGGTATTCAGATCTACCGGTGCCGACGGCGCCGCTTTCCCAGACTTCTTTGGTTTATTTTCATCTTTCGAAGCGGCATCTTGTTTTGCCGCCTTTTTTGAATCCTTGGATTGCGCGCCGGCGATCTGCAATGACATAGCCAGCAGACCGGCAAGAGCAATGCGAACTGACAACTTGAGTGTGACTTTCATCTATTCTCCTCCGAGATACAAAAGCTATCAAAGTATACCAATCGTATGCGGCTGCGGTGCCGTCCTGAGCAGGCGTTTGTCGAACTGGAACGGCCGCGAAGCTTCCCAGAGAATCCGATCAAAACCGGAGTGGGTGGGGTTAAGCAGAACATTGCGCTCCTGCGAGATCACAACCGACGGCACCAGGATCGCTACCTCTTGCCGCTGGTTGGACCACCACTGGCCGAACAGACGCGTGCTTTCTTCGTCTTCGACATCCCCGCGAAAGCCGGCCTGGCGAGGACGATGATCCAACTTCCCGGTCGAGTACACGTAGCCGGGTGGAACCTGATCCGGTTTGAGATGAACCAGAATCTCCAGGCATGCCAGCGCCAGGGACGACGCGGCATACAACATCGGCGTACCCGCGATATTCCAGCGATTGGAATAGAGCATCGACCCGCCATAGTCGGTGGCCGCGCGCTGTGCCCGGTGCAACCGGAAGATCCGCATTTAGCTGAACAGGCCGTAGTCGATGCGGCCCAGGATGACCAGCACTTCGCGCTGCTTGGCTTTATCTTTGGAGTTGGCGTACTGCTCGGGGCTGTGTTGATCCAGGATCGGAAGCGGCGTTCCCATCCATTGCCGCGCGAGTTCTTGAGTGCCAAGAACCTCAACGGCGCGCGCCCAAATCACCTCGCGGCTGGGGTGTTCGAGCTCATATGCCTGCTCCGCTTCAGACGTGACGGCCGGGCTGCGCTTTGTCGCCATGTCCTGATTCTACGCCGAACACGACGCGGCTACCAGACCCGGCAGGCGTTTTCCCGCGCCATCGGCTGGCCCACTCTGCACGAGAACGCCTGCGCGAATTCCGGCATGTTGGAAACCACGCCGTTGATCCGATACTCGTCCGGGGAGTGTGGATTCGTAATCGCGTCGACTCGCTTGTTCTCGTCGCGATCACTGCCGCACGCCCACTGCGCCATTCCGATGAAGAAGCGTTGATCCGGAGTGAAACCGTCCGCCGGTTTCAATTCCTGCCCGGCGGTTGCATGTTTCCACGCGATGTAGGCGAGCAGAGTGCCCCCGAGATCCGCGACATCTTCGCCCAGAGTCAGCTTGCTGTTGATCTTGATGTCATCGACGATGGTGTACCGCGCATATTGATCGGAGCTGCACTTGGCTCGCTTTTCGAACTCTTCCGCATCCTGCTCGGTCCACCAGTCGCGCAGATTGCCTTTCGCATCGAACTGGCGGCCTTCATCGTCGAACCCGTGGGTCAATTCGTGGCCAATGGTCGCGCCGGTATTGCCGTAGTTCGGCGCGTCGTCCATTTTGAAATCGAACAGCGGCGGCTGCAGTACGCCGGCTGGGAAGTTGATGTCGTTCATTTGCGGGTTGTAGCCGGCGTTGACCGTGGGTGGAGTCATATCCCACTCGCCGCGGTCGGCTGGCTTGCCGATTTTGGCCAAGTCCCGCCGGGTCTCGAACCCGATAGCCCGCATCACATCGGACAGAAATTCTTTGCGGTCGATTTGGACAGAGCTATAGTCGCGCCACTTGTCGGGATAACCAATCTTATTCACGATGGCGTGCAGTTTCGTGAGCGCTTGCTGTTTGGTCTCGTCACCCATCCAAGGCAATTGCTTGATCTCGCTCTCCATCGCCGCCTCGATCCCATTGGTCATAGCGAGCGTCCGCTCCTTGACCTCCGGCCCGAAGGTCTTCTGCACGAAAACCTGGCCGAGGGCTTCGCCGAGATCACGATCGACTAATTGGACACAACGCTTCCAGCGCGGCTGCATCTGGGGAACGCCACGGAGATACTTGCTATAGAAATCGAAATTCGCTTGTACGAAAGCCGCGGAGAGATACGGCGCTTCGGCATGAACCAGATGCCATCGAAGATAGATTTTCCAGCGATCGAGGCTGTTGGAACGAAGCTGAGATTCGAGAGCCTTGAAAAACTCCGGCTCAGTCACATTCATGTCGGCGATGGCAGGAAGGCCCGATGCGGAAAGATAGCTGTCCCAATCGAAGGTGGGTGTCAGAGCCTTTAACTGTGCGCGGCTGAGCAGGTGGTAGAGCTTGTATGGATCCCGCTTCTCCACTCGAGTGAGGGACGCTTTGGCCAGTTCCGTTTCGAGCTGCATCACCGTCTGCGCATTCGCGGCAGCCGTAGCCGGCGTGTCGCCAAGCAGTTCAAACATGCGCTGAACGTGGACCATGAATTTTTGGCGGGTTTCCGCTGATTTGGCATCGGTCTTGGTGTAGTAGTCGCGATCCGGCAGGCTGAGGCCGCCCGCGCTGGCGAAAGCGATCACGCGGTCTGAGTTCTTGAAGTCCTGATTCGAACCGAAGCCGAACAGGAAGCCGCTACTGCCGGTGTGATGCTGCTCCGGGACGATCGCTGCTGCAAGATCCTTGATCGCTTTGATCCCGGCGATTCGCTCCAGATGGTTCTTGAGGGGCTGGCTACCCGCCGCATTGACGGCCGGTTCATCCATGCAGGCGGCGAAGAAATCACCGATCTTTTGCTCCGCGGGAGTGCGGCTTGGAGTTGGCTTGGAGGCTTGCTCGAGAATTCCCCACAGAAAACGCAGATTCTCGTTTCCGAGTTTGGAGTAGACATCCCAGCGAGCCTGATCCGGCGGAATGGGATTGGTTTTGATCCAGCCACCGCAAGCGTAACGGTAGAAGTCGACGCAGGGGTTTACGGAGCGGTCCATGGACGGGACATCGAGGCTGGGGGTGTAGGGTAGCGCGGAGAGCGGCGCATCCGGCGTTTGCGCGAATAGAGTGCGGGCGCAGACGGCGAGGAGAGCGATCCGAAGCGTCATGCGCGGGCGGGAGAATGCTTGCGGGCGATGTATTCGTTGTTGGTGAAAATGCGTGGCCCCACGTCGACCAAGCGAGGCAGCATGTCAAAAACCTGGCCTGGAGTCCACGCGTTACCGTCGCGGTTTCGATAGCCTCGCTGATTCAGCTCATCCGATATTTTGGTGAGGGGCTCGTCCTTTACGATCATTTCCATCATGAACATCAAGGCGCTCTTTTCGTTGGAGTTCTCTTTCAGATGCTGACAATCATCGGCAACCTGGAGCCCGAAAGGGACGTCTTCGGTCGCTTCGACCTGGACCGGCTTCGGTTTTTCCACGAGCCTCTCCCAATCCATCGAGACGAGCTTCCAGCCCTGCGCGAGTTTTTGCTGGAAATAATCCGCTGCCGGCACCGCGGAAAGGAATTCGCGAACACGCTCGATGTTTTCCATAAGGCCTCCCTGATCCACCTCTGGGCGATCAACTCCTGCGGGCAAGTTTTCTGCCAAGGCCAAGGCCCGTGCTGTCAATGATACACGAGCCAACCGTGTTCGCAACTGGGAATAGAATTTGCGCGGCGATCCGAAATCGGTCAGGCAACGGCGCGTTCGAACAGATCCACTTGAAGTGGCTGGCCGGTGTGGAAATCCACCAGATCGATCGGATACTTGCTCAGCAAGCCGGATGGAGCCTGACGGCGATCATCACCCAGCAGAGCAGCCATCTGCAGCGCGTTGACGACCGCTTTGCCGCCGCTGTCGTTATTCGCAATGACGAAAACTCGTTCGGCGTGCTCCCGCAGATGGTCGATGCGCGGCTTCCATTCGAGCAGCTCGGCGTTGGAATACAGATAATCGTGGCGGGCCACGGGTGGGCCGGCGAGGTGAAGCTCCTGTCTCCAATCCTGGGGATTGCGGCCGTGCAGGCGGACATAGGCGATTCCGGTAGTGAGAAAGCCGGTGGGAGGAGTGGCTTTGGTGTACTCGGCCTGATCGATGTTGCAGAATCCGACCCGGTAATCGATCAGCGTACCGACCGCCTCCTCGCAGGTCCAACTGCTGTGCCGCATCTCGGCCACCAGCGGAAACTCGTGGAAAGTGCGGCGCAGGCGGATGAGGAAGCTGCGGTTCTCTTCGGTGTAACGGAACGTCCAGGGGAACTGCATCAGCAGGCCGCCCAGTTTGTGAGCGCCCAGCAATGGAAACAGACCTTCTTTGAAGTGTGTTACTTCGGCTTCGTCCAGATTACGGTCATGCGTAAACCGGCGGTGCAGTTTGGCCGTAAACAGGAACTTTGGGTTGGCGGAAACCTTGCGAACCCACAGCCCGGAAATTTCGGGCCGAAGCGGCTGATAAAAAGAGGTGTTGATCTCGACAGCATCGAAATACTGCGCGATGGATTCGAGGGCGTGGAAACCGCGGGGCTTCGTCTTGGGGAAAACGCAGCCATTCCAGTGGGGATAGGACCATCCAGCCGGTCCGCAGAACACCGTTGGGGGAAGCGGCATAAGGAGAACTCCTTCGTCTAATCTTCGCCCTTTAATCATAGGCGAAGAAGAGGCGAAAGTCAAGAGCAAAGTTTTGGATGCGTCCGAAGATGCTTCCGCGGCGGCGGCGGAGGACGTCGTGAGCTGACACGCTATCCGCCATACACGAAGCAGGTGACAAGATCACCTGCTCCACAGTTGCAATCTTTGTTCCTGGCAGTATCTCCAGTCTAGTGCGATATTCTTAACGTTAGGTTATCGATTTGCCGAAGCGTTTTTCACTGGTGCTGATTAAGCCGTCGCATTACGACGACGATGGCTATCTGATCCAGTGGCTTCGGTCGGCCATTCCGTCGAATACGCTGGCCGTGATGAATGGTCTGGCGCTCGATTGCAAGCAGCGCCGGGTGCTGGGCGAGGATGTCGAGATCGACATTACCTGTTACGACGAGACCAATACGCACATTCGTCCGGATCGCATCGCGCGGCAACTCGCGGGCGGCCGTGGGCTGGTTGCGCTGATCGGCGTGCAGTCGAACCAGTATCCGCGCGCGATGGATATTGCGCGACCGCTGCGAGCGGCCGGTGTGCAAGTGTGCCTGGGCGGCTTTCACGTTTCCGGGTGCCTGTCCATGTTGCCCCAGGCGCCGCCTGAGCTTCAGGAGGCCATGGATCTAGGTATTTCGCTGTTTGCCGGTGAGTCCGAAGGCCGCTTGGAAGGCGTTCTGCGCGACGCTTGGGAAGGTACGCTCCAGCCGCTCTATAACTACATAACGGATCTGCCCTCGCTCGACGGCGCGATTCGGCCCATTCTTCCGGCATCGCGGATCAAGCGGACCGCGGGCCAACTCACCAGCTTCGACGCTGGCCGTGGGTGCCCGTTTCTGTGCTCGTTCTGCACCATCATTAATGTGCAGGGACGCAAGTCGCGGCGGCGTTCGGCTGACGATGTGGAAAAGATCATCCGCAGCAATCTCGCCCAGGGCGTCAACCGGTTCTTTATCACAGACGACAATTTCGCGCGCAACACGGACTGGGAGAAAATCTACGACCGGCTGATCGCGATGCGCCAGCAGGAGAAGCTGAACATCAAGTTCATCATCCAGGTGGACACGATGTGCCATCGCCTGCCGCACTTTATCGAGAAGGCGGGCAGAGCGGGCGTAGCGCGGGTGTTCATTGGCCTCGAGAGCATCAATCCGGACAGCTTACTTGGAGCCAGGAAGAAACAGAACAAGATCACCGAGTATCGCAAGATGCTGCTGGCCTGGAAGCAGGCTGGCGTGACGGTGTTTGCGGGCTATATCCTCGGTTTTCCGGACGATACGCCGGAATCAATCATCCGCGATATCAAGATCATCCAGCATGAGCTGCCGATCGATCTGCTGGAGTTTCATTGCCTCACGCCGCTGCCTGGATCGGAAGATCACCAGCGCCTCTACAACGCCGGCGCGTATCTGGATCCGGATCTCAACAAGTACGACCTGGAGCACGTGACCGCGAAACATGCCACCATGTCTCGGGCGCAATGGGAGCGGGTGTATCAGGACGCCTGGACCACTTACTATTCGCCGGAGCATATGGAGACGGTGATGCGCCGCTCCGTCGCGACCGGAAGCAACGCAGGTAACATGCTGCTGTTGCTGACCTGGTACTGGGGCTGCATCGCTCTCGAGAAAGTGCATCCGTTGCAGGGTGGATACCTGCGGCGCAAGTACCGGAAAGAACGCCGTCCGGCGCTGCCGGTGGAGAGCCCGTTTGTTTTTTATCCACGCTATGTTTTCGATCTGGTAGATAAGCACCTCCGGCTAGCGCGACAGATACTGCGTTTTGCCGCGGTGCGGTACCGTTTGAAGCGAGACCCGCATGCGTGTGACTACACCGATCTGGCATTAACACCGGTAGTCAAAGACGATTTTGACTCGTTTGAGATGTTCACGATCAGCGCGGGGGCGAAGTCAGAGGTCAGGAAACTTCGCCACCAAACCGATCCCGAACCAGCCGGTAGAAACGTCCCTGTCAACATCCTTCAATGAAAGAACTTTCGGAGGTCTTCTGAGTACTGCAATTGTGACTCCAGTGGCGGCGGATACGGCGCGTCGGCGATCGTTCCTGCTGGTGTTTTGCTGCACGCTGGTCGGCGCCGCGGCGCAGATGTTCATCAAGACCGGAGCTAACAACCTGGCGCAGCCCGGGTTTATTGGCGCAGTGGTTGGGATGCTCACCAATCCGATGCTGTTCACCGGATACGCGCTATACGGATTCAACACGCTACTGCTCGCGGTGGCGTTGAAAGACAGCGAGCTGTCCCTGTTATATCCTGTGATCGCGCTCACCTACGTGTGGGTCAGTATTCTGTCCGTCGGGCTGTTGCATGAATCCATGAACGCGTTCAAATTCGCAGGAATCAGCGCCATCGTCTTTGGCATCGCCATCCTGGGGCGAGGGTCGAAAGGGTGAAGACTCCGATCTCGTCGATCGTTCTCGTGCTGATTGGATCTTTCATCGGATCTTTCGGCGCGGTCTTCTTGAAAGCGGGCGCGCACACGCTGCGCCGCACCTGGCAAAGCCTCTTCTTGAACTGGAAGCTCGGCACGGGCGTCGCGATGTTTCTGTTGTCATCGGTGTTCTTCGTGCTTGGCGTCAAGCATGGCGAATTGACGATTCTCTATCCGCTGGTTTCCGTTGGGCAGATTTGGACACTGCTGTGGTCGAGACTGGTCTTCAAGGAACCGCTCACTACGGCCAAGTTTGCCGGGCTCGGAGTCATTCTTTTCGGGGTGGTGCTTTTGAATCTGGGGAACAAATAGTTCCAACGACGGTCGCTTGGCAGGTGACAAGATCACCTGCCCCACGGGGCTCTAGCTTTCGAGGATGTGCTCTCATACAGGTATGGCGCGATTTCTTCTGGCACTGGCGCTGGCGGTCTGTCTGTTCGCCGCGGCGCCCATGACTACGCTTACCATCGACGTGAGGAGCCCCGGCGGAAAGCCGGTAGACAACGCCGCTGTCATCGTTAAATTCGTCCAGGGGCATTCGGTCACGAAGCTCGGAAAAGGAATCCGCAAAGAATGGGAGCTGCGGACCAATCAAGAGGGTCTCGCGAAGATCCCTCCGATTCCGCAAGGGAAAATACTGGTACAGGTGCACGCCAAGGAGTACCAGACTTTTGGGCAGACTTTTGACGTGGATGAAGAGCAGAAAACGCTGACCATAAAGCTGAATGCTCCGCAACCGCAGTATACGGCCCACTGATCCTTGTGAACACCACCGCGGCCCGCCGCATGAGACAGCTTGTCGAAGATCTGCAGGCGCTTGAAGACCGCCTTCGTGCCGGCGGCGGCCCGAAAAAAGTCGAGAAGCAACACCGTGACGGCAAGCTGACCGCGCGGGAACGGGTTGCGAAATTGATCGATGCGGGCTCGATGTTCCTCGAAATCGGGCTGCTGATCGCTTGGGACAAGTACGACGGTCAGGCGCCCGCGGCCGGCGTAGTTACGGGCCTAGGGAAGATCGACGGAAGGCCGGCAGTGATCGTTGCGAACGACGCCACAGTCAAGGCGGGATCCTGGTGGCCCGAGACGATCACCAAAATTCTGCGCGCGCAGGAGATCGCGATGCGGAATCGCGTTCCCATTGTTTACCTGGTGGATTCGGCGGGCGTGAACCTGCCGTATCAGGACGGAATTTTCCCGGGGCAGTACGGAGCGGCGCGGATCTTCTACTACAACTCGCTGATGCGGCGGAAATTGCACGTCCCGCAGATCGCCGCCGTAATGGGGCCTTGTATCGCCGGCGGGGCGTATCTTCCGGCATTAAGCGACGTGATGTTCATGGTGGAAGGCACCAGCTTTATGGGCCTGGGCGGACCGAATCTGGTGAAGGGGGCGGTGGGTCAAAGCGTCGATGCCGAGTCGCTAGGCGGAGCGAAGATGCACACTGCATCGAGCGGCGTCGCGCACTATATGGCGAAGGATGACGCGGAATGTCTCCGGTTGATTCGCGAGAAATTCCGCGATTTGCCGCCCGCGCCGGTGGTAATGGCCAAAGGTTCGCCTCCCGCTAAGGCCAGTGAAGGGCTGTATGATTTAATGCCGGACGATCACCGGTTGCCTTACAGCGTCGAAGAAGCGATCGCGAGGATTTTCGATGCGGGAGATTATCTGGAATTTCAGCCGCGGCATGCGCCGGAGATGCTGTGCGCGCACACCCGGTTAGCGGGCTATTCCGTGGCCTTGATTGCCAACCGGCGCGGCTTTATCAAGAGCGAAAGCGGTCCGCGGATTGGTGGCATTGTCTACACGGAATCGGCGCGCAAGGTCGCGTATTTTGTCGAGAATGCCGAGCGCAACGGTGTCCCGCTGATCTATTTTCAGGACGTTTCGGGGTTCATGGTCGGGCTGGATGCAGAACGCGAAGGCATTATCCGCGCCGGGGCCGAGATGGTGGAGAGCATGGCCTGCGCGACTGTGCCGAAAATCATTTTGACCTTAAATCATGCGAGCGGGGCGGGGTATTACGCCATGGCGGGACAGGGCTTCGATCCGAGCTTTGCATTCGCGTGGCCGACCGCGCGAATCGGTGTGATGGAGGGGGATTCGGCCGTGCAGGCGGTGCATGGGCCCGAGCTGGAGAAGCTGAAGGCCGCCGGCGAGCCGGTCCCGGCGGAGTTACAAGCGCGCATCGAGAAGACCCGCGCCGATTACGACCGCTGGCTGGATTCGCTCTACGCAGCCGCTCGGGGTCACATGGACGCGATCATTGACCCGCTGGAGACCCGGCGGGTGCTGACGTTTGCGCTCGATGTGGCGGGGTACGCGGGGAATCGGCGGCACTTGGTGTTGGAAACGTTGTAGGGCGGATCGGTCGCATGGCTGCGGTGTCCAACAACCTGATACTATCTCCAACATGGACTTGAACCTCACGCCAGCAGAGCTCGCCTTTCGGGATGAAGTGCGCGCGTGGCTGCACGCGAATGTTCCACAGGATTGGGAGAAGCAGCAGCACGAAGGCGAGCTGAGCGAAGGCTTTACATTCCTGCGCGACTTTCAGAGGCGGGTTTACGATGCGGGTTGGGCAGGGATCGCCTGGCCCAAAGAATACGGCGGGCGTGGAGCGAGCCTGATGGAACAGGTGATCTTCACCGAAGAGATGGCGAGAGCGGGAGCTCCTCCACTGGCGAATGTTCTCGGCCTGAGCCTGATTGGCCCCACTATCATCGCCTTCGGCACGGTCCGGCAGAAGAAGCGTTTTCTCAAGAACATTCTCAGCGCGGATGAGATCTGGTGCCAAGGGTTCTCCGAACCGAATGCCGGTTCCGACCTGGCAGGCATTCGAACGCAGGCGAGGTTGGACGGAGACCAGTATGTCATCAATGGGCAGAAGGTCTGGACCAGCTACGGTTGGGCCGCCGACTGGTGCGCTTTGCTCACGCGTTCGGACCCGGATTCGACCAAACATAAAGGTCTGACCTACATCCTGGTGCACATGAAGAGTCCGGGTGTCGAGGTGCGCCCGCTGCGTCAGTTGACCGGGGAGACCGAGTTCAACGAGATCTTCTTTCACGACGTGAGGGTGCCGGCGGAGAACGTGCTCGGCGACGTGAACGATGGATGGCGAGTCGCGTTGGGCACGCTGATGCATGAGCGGGCGACGCTGGGCGCGGGGATGCAGGTCCGGTTCAAGCGCCAATACGACCGGCTGGTGGCGCTGTCCCATACGGTGGAGCGCAACGGAAAGCCCGCGTCCGATGATCCGGTAATGCGCCAGAAATTGGCCCAGAGCTATATCGAAATCGAGATCATGCGATTGAACCAGATGCGCGCAATGACGCGGATCAGTCAAAGCGGAGTGCCGGGTCCGGAGGGTTCGGTGCAGAAGATCTTCTGGAGTGAGCTGAACCAACGCTTCCAACAGACCGCCGCGGAACTGCTGGGCCCTTATGCGCAGCTCACCAAAGGCAAAGGCCATGCCGTGGATGATGGCCAGTGGGCGTACAATTACCTGCGCGCGCGAGGAAATACGATCGAGGCGGGCACCTCGGAGATCCAGCGGAACATTGTAGGCCATTTTGTTTTAGGCTTGCCCAAGAGCTACTGAGCCCATCGGCGCCGGAGACCAAGATGCAATTCGGATTGAATGACACACAACAAACTCTGAAAACCACGGCCAGGAAGTTTCTGACAACCGAGTGCCCGCTGGCGGAGGTTCGCAAGCTGAGCGAAACCGATTCAGCTTTCGATGCAGGCTTGTGGCGGAAAATTGCAGACCAGGGCTGGACCGGCATTCTGTTCGAAGAACAGTACGGCGGCTCCGGCATGAGCATGGTGGACATGGCCGCGGTGCTCGAAGAGATGGGACGCGCATTGCTACCAGGGCCATATCTTTCGACGGCACTACTGGCGGGAGCGGCCATCGATCACGCCGCCAGCGAAGCGCAGAAACGGGACTATCTTACGGCAATCTGCAGTGGTGAAGCGAAGTGGACGCTGGCCCTGCTGGAAGAGCACGCGTCGTGGTCCGCGGGTGCCATTCGGATGACGGCCACGCAAGCGGGCTCGGGGTATTCGCTCAGTGGCAGCAAGCTGTTTGTGCCGGACGCGGGCGTGGCGGACTTCCTGGTGTGCGCGGCGAAAATCGGAAGCGAGCTTGCCTTATTCGCGCTGCCTACTAAAACACCAGGCCTGCGGATCGAGCTGATGCCGTCGCTGGATCGGACTAGGCCGCTGTATGCGGTGAGCTTCGAGCAGGTGAAACTGAACGCGGCAGACCTGCTGGCGCGCGGCGACCGCGCTCAGGCGGGCTTGCAGTACGCCCTGAATGTGGCGACCACGGGACTGGTGGCCGAAATGGTAGGCGGGATGCAGCGCTTGCTCGACATCACGGTTGAATATGCAAAGACGCGGAAGCAGTTCGGAAAGCCGATCGGCCAGTTCCAAGCCGTGCAGCATCAATGCGCGGACATGCTGGTGTTCACGGAGAGCTCCCGCTCGGCCGCATACTATGCCGCTTGGGCGCTGAGTGAAGGCGGGATGGAAGCGGAAACTGCGATATCGGTTGCCAAGGCCTACGCGAGCGATGCGTACCGTGAAGTTGGGAATCGCGCGATTCAGGTGCACGGTGGCATGGGATTTACCTGGGAGAACGACATCCACTTGTTTTACCGGCGGGCGAAGGCTTCCGAAATTGCTTTCGGCGATGCGACCTGGCATCGCGAGCGCATTGCGAAGGCAATCGTCGATAAGCAACACTCGCACGATGAAGACCAGGTAGCCGTAGCGGTTTAGGAGAGGACAGGGCCGTTTTGGACGCTGTCCTTCATTGGGTCTCGACCTATGGCTACGTCGCCATCTTCGGGCTGCTCGTTCTAGGGATCGTGGGGCTTCCGGTTCCGGACGAGTGGCTGCTGGTATTCTCCGGCTATCTCGTTTACAGCGGGAGACTGTCTCTCGCCGGGGCCTTGAGCGCCGCCATCCTGGGTAGCACCGTTGGCATCACGCTGAGTTATCTGATCGGGCGAACGATTGGCCTGCCGCTGATTCACTCGAAGTTCGGCCACCGCCTGCACATCTCCGGCCAGCAGATTCAACGCGTGCACGACTGGTTCAATCGAATCGGACACTGGGCTTTGTTCGCCGGCTATTTTATACCGGGAGTTCGTCACTTCACTGCACTGGTGGCCGGTACATCATGCCTGGAGTTTCCGTCTTTCGCTCTCTATGCGTACGGGGGCGCCGTCTTCTGGGTATGCACTTTCATGTTTCTGGGGCTGCACTTCGGCGAGCATTGGCAAACCGTGTTCCAGGCGATCGAGGATCACATACGCGTGGCTACGGTGGCGGCATCGATCGTGGGGGTGTGTTATCTTCTGTGGCGATATGCCGCTCGCAAAGCAAGAAGACCCGGCTGATACCCGGCCATGGTTGAAAAGGCACGGACTTGGAATCGCTTCGCTGTTTCTTCTGGCGCTCTGGTTCGCGCTTTACATCCCAGCGAATCCGAGCACGCACGCCGGAGGATTCTTCGGAAACGCGATCGCGGACTGGATGGGAACCGTGCTCGCGGTGTACGGGACGAAATACCTGTATGAGATCGGATCGGCTGAGAGCAACCAGCCCAAAGGGCATCCGCGGAAGCGGCTGCTCCGGCTTCTGTACGATCATTCGTTGACGGTTTTTCTGGCGATCACCGGGATCGGCTGGCTCGTTCTATACGTCCACATGGATTCGAATTCGAAGTGGGGGCAAGTGGTTGGCAACATCCTGTCGGAGTGGACGCAGGTACTGGGACTGGTGATTTTGACGAAGCGGCTGATCGAGAAGGGGTCGAAGGAGTGATGGGCCAAAGTGCAACACAGGCAGGAATGCCTGTGCCACCTATTATCAATTAGCTGCTGCGTTGCCGATTCCGGCTTGAGCGCACACGCGGGGCTCCTTTGCAAGCCGGTTGCCGGGCCACCGTCTTAGACGGAACCATCAAGCTCCGTGTTATGCCCACCGGTAATTTCAAAGGAACAAAATACTCTTCGGGGTACAAATAGTCTTCCCCCGGACTCGTCTATCACTCGCATATACTGTTCCGAAACAGCTTCCGGATCGGGCAGCATCTGATAGACCTTCCGCAATTCGAGATCGTCCGATCCGTCATTGCGGACGCATAACACGAACTTTGATTGCCGTTTCTCGTCTTGCATAGCTCGGATCGGAAAGCGTTTGATCTTCCATCCCTTCCGCCCAACGCCTTGGGCCTCGTACCAGTGCACCTCCGCTCGCCGAATCGAGCCGTTGACCAACCGGACTGTAGCAAGGCCTTTCAGCTTTCGCCAGTGTCTTCCACCGAAGCGTTTGTTGCAGAGACTGCAGTCTGCGGATGCCACGCCCTTTAGCGATCACCTCGATCTCAGTGACTTCATTGAGAATCTCAAATGCATCCTGAACCATTTTAATAGGAACTCAGTCGTCGTCCTAAGCTCACCATTGCTGCTCCGTTGCGGCGGACCAGCTGTTGATATTGCGGCCTTCACCTTCCAGGCGGTCGAAGACGGATTGCACGGCCACCCGGCCGGGCCCCCAGAGGCGCAGCCACAGGTAGCGATTGCTCCAGGATCCCCAGAAGCTGAACCCTGTGTTCGGACGCTCGAAATGCAGCGCCATCTGCACCGACGGATCTTTGAAGATGAGGGCGGTCGGCTTTACCAGGATGGTCTGATTTACGGCCAATTCCCGGACAAATACGTTGCCTGCGGCGTGCAACAGCAACAAGCCTGGGGCTTGGGGAGCCGAGAAGCGATCCATGAACATGCCCACCGGATAGTGCGTCTCCCGGTCGTTCCCGGTGCCGGTCGTAAACCAGACGTTGGTGGAAAACCAATCATAAGCGATGCGGCTGGTGGCGATCATGAACAGGTGTTCGCGCACATCCACCGCTTGCCCGGGCTGAATCGGAAGCGCAACCATTTCGCCGGGAGCATCCCGCGAGAATGCGATGTGGCCGGGACCTTGCGCCTGGGTCATGATCAGCGGCATGCCCGCGAACAGGCGCTTCCATCCGCCACTCAGGGACATGGTGGTTATGTTGATCTGCGGATCCTTCCACAGCAGCACATGGTGGGTGAAGTAGACGCTGTCGGGCGCGGCCAGGTTCACGTCCGCGACGGGCACGTATAGGCCCTCGATCTGGCAGAAGGAATCGCCGAACTGGAGCTTCGCCATATCCTTGCGGCCGGGAAGCTTGGACCAGCCCGACTCAGTTCGCGCGGGGCGCTGGTTCAGCGTTGCGCCACAACGAGGGCAACTGGTGTGGGTAGCATCCGTGACCGCTCCGCACCATTTACAGGTGAGTTGGGGGTTGACCTGCGGCGGCAGGAACGTGGAGGTAGCGGGGTCGCTTTGGTGAACACGGGTCCCGCACGAGCCGCAGAACATCGCGCCCTCTTGTAGTCGTGTACCACAGCCAGTGCAGAACATTACAGTATCCAGAGCATGGCTTCTACTCGGTGTGATGGTGCACGTACATCGACTGAATGCCGATGCGGCCCGGCCCGGTCATGCGCGCCAGGCTCATATTCGTTCCGCCGAACAGCCCGGCGCCAAGCCGCTGGAATTCCACCTGCATGGTGACGGAGGAATCCTTGTAGAGGAAGGCGCCGGGCTCAACCATGATGCTCTCACCCGTTTTCAGAGCGCGCTCGAAGACGTTGCCGTAACCGTGCAGGATCAACAAGCCGGGAGTGTTGGTTGTGACGAAGCGGTCCATAAACATGCCCTGTCCGCCGAATAGAATATTAGTCAGCCCCTTGACGCGCAGGAACGAATAGTTGATCTGGTGCGAGGCCAGCAGGAAGGCGTGCTCGCGGACGTCCAGCTCCATGCCGGGATGTAAGGGAAGTACCACCAGCTCGCCCGTGGCATCGCGCGAGAAGGCAATGCGGCCCGGACCTGTAGCGACACTAATAATGAACGGCATGCCGGCGAAGGCGCGTTTGATACCGCCGGATAGTTGCATGACGGTCAGCGGGACGGAATCGTCCTTCCACAACATGATGTGATGCTCGAAAAAGATCGAATCTCCGGAGCCGAGATTGATTTCGGCAACCGGAACGATCTCTCCTTCCACCTGGCAAGTGCTGGAGCTGAACTGGAACTCCGTCATGTCCTTGATGCGCGGAGCTTCCCGCCAGCCGGATTCGCTCACCAGATTGCGGATATCCAGAGGAGCGCCGCAGGAATGGCAGGCCAGTGCGGACTTCGGATTCATGCCCTGGCACCATTGACACTGAATGCGCTCGATGGCTTCGATAGGTTGAGTGTCCATGTTATTCACGACCCGGGCGGCACTTTACTCCAGATCCGATCGCGGATCCAGTGCTCGTCCCACCACTCCACGGGGTTTACCTGCACTCCATCCACTTGCATGCTGAAGTGGAGGTGATCGCCGCCCGCGAGGCCTGTAGCGCCGCTCAGCCCGATCGTCTGGCTTTTCTTGACTGCGTCGCCAGGCTTCACCTGAATCTGGCTCAAGTGTCCATAGATCGACTGCAACCCGTAGCCGTGATCGATCACCACGCAGTTACCGTAGATACCAAGTTTTTCGGCGAAGACGATCAGACCGTCGTTTGCGGCAGGGATCGGCGTGTTCTTCACGCGTGATAAATCGAAGCCGAGATGGACCTGCTGGTCCACTTTCTTGCCCTTGTAAATGTAGCTGCGCACGTCGGCAAATTGCGACTCCACCTTGGAATTGGCAAGCTGCAGGAATGGGCCAGACCACAAAAACTTCTCCGCGGTCTTGGCACGTAGCCCCGCGAGAACCGCGTTGTTTTGTTTGCGCATCTCGCCGTTAATCTTCAGAAAGCGGGACAGCAGGTCGCCGGATCCACCCGGTTCGATCTGATTCACTATGCGCTCGAGGAAGGGATCGTCGATCACCAGGTCACGTCTTCGAAACCTCTTCGGAAACACCCGGTACCAAAATTGCCTGGTGACCTCGTCGGCTGAATTGGTCGCAAACACCACCGGCACGGTGCTGGCGGGAAGGTCCCAGGGGAAGGCGAATAGCGAAAGACGCTGCTGCTTGCCGGGCATTTGGAAACTGCGGAACCTGAAATCGCCGAGTTTTACACCGGATGCAGTCGCGTAGCCTCCGACGGCGAACGTCACCAGCTCCGAGCCGCCCTGGTTGATGTAGTGCTGGGAGGAATCGACGGCCAGAGAAGGCGGGATGGTGACCACCGTCACCTCGCGCGTCAGAGTGGCGGTGGCGCCGCGCAGATCGTTGGAAGTGGCTTGCAGGATCAGGTTGGCCTTGCCGTCTTTGGCTCCAGGTGCGGTCTTCGTCCCAGCGGTAAATGTCAGGTAAACGGGAGCCTCTCTCTGCCTCCAGAACAGGAAACGATGGGGCGGCTTTGTGGTTTCCGACAGCGGAAACTTTTGCCCGCTTTGTTCGAGGACCGCCGTGAAGCGCCGGATTCCGTGGGTATCCGTGACATGGACGTTCACCGGGGTGGCAGTGCCGATAACAGATGGGGGCTGGCCGATTTCGATTGCAGGCGTGGAGGATAGAAGCAAAAGCAGCAAAAGTGGCGCGGCAATGACCAGGAAAAACACGCCTAAGATGTAAAGTTTGGCTCGGCTCAAAACAGCCTAGCCTAACACAGCGAAGCGCGGCCGAGGTGGAACTCCAAATGCAACAAGGTGTCTATATGCCGTTGATCCAGAACCAAGAGAACGTTTGCGCCCACCCGGGCTGTACCTGCGAGCCTCGCCTGGCCAGCAAATATTGCAGCCCTTACTGCGAACATGAACAGGACTTTGTGGAGCGCCGCTGCGGGTGCGGCCATGAGGGATGCGGGGCGGAAGCAATACTCGCGGACGAAGGGGAATTAGCTCCGCAACCCGCCTGACGGAACGCATAGTCGAGCACGCCCCGTGCTCACGCCTGTAGAATAGCTCTATGGTTGCGGAAATCGAAGGGGTGTCGCTGCACCTTGCCCATCCCGACGAATTAAAGATCGCCTGGGTGGGCCAGGAAGAGGTCATGCGCCAGTTGCTGGCAGCGTGGCTGGTTGTGGACGAGGAAGATCTGCCGATGAACCCGCGCTTGCTCGGAAAGCCTGGCGTAGGGAAGACCACGTTGGCGTACACGGCGGCCAAGCGGCTCGGCCGGGAAGTGTACATCATGCAGGCCACCGTCGATACGCGGCCGGAAGACCTGCTGGTGACACCGGTGATCGAAGGCGAGCGTAAGCTGCGGTATGTCGCATCGCCTCTTTTGACGGCCATGCTGCGCGGAGGAATCGCCATCCTGGACGAAGGCAATCGTATGAGCGAGAAGAGTTGGGCCAGTCTTGCGCCGCTGCTCGACAATCGGCGCTACGTCGAGTCCCTGGTAGCGGGCATCAAGATCCACGCGCATCCGCTGTTTCGTCTGGTGGCCACCATGAACGACGACGCGTCCACTTTCGACCTGCCTGAATATATCCACTCGCGCCTGCAGCCTCAGATCACGATCGATTTTCCGGAGCGGCAGGAAGAGTTCGCCATTCTCAAGGAAAACCTTCCGTTTGTCGAAGAGCGTATGCTCAACTACGTCACCGATTTCCTGCAGCAGGCTCATGCCGCCGACGAGCGTTATACCGTTCGGGACGGCATCAACATTGCCCGTTTTGCCACCAAGCTGAAGACCATGGAAAACGGGTCGGGCGCCAATCAGGCGGGCGAGCAAAGGTTTGTGCTTCGCACCGCCGTGCTCGAAACCCTGGGCGATGAGGCTTTGCGGTATGTCCCACGCGTATAAACGATCGATAGAAGACGTCAGCAGTTTACGCCGCGGCAACTTCACTTATTTTCCGGTCGTGCCGGGCCGTCTCGAATTCAGCATCGAGCTGAGGCGGGCCATTCTCACCGAGCGGCCGCAAATCGTCGCGGTCGAACTGCCCGGCTCGCTCGAAGACGCTTACCTGCAGGCCCTCGCGCGGTTGCCCGAGATGTCGGTGCTTCTGTTCGCCGACGAAAACGATGATGAGAGCGCGATTTACGTGCCCGTGGAGCCCTGCGATCCCTTCACGGAAGCAGCGAGAACGGGGCTCGAGATCGACGCGGAAGTCGTCTTTATAGAGCCTGACCTGGGTGAGCGCCCCCATCTGCCCGACTCCTATCCCGACACCTACGCGATTCCGCACATCGGCCTTGAGAAATACATTGAAGCGTATCGCGTGTACCCGCAGGAGCGAACCGATGAAGTAGCCGATCATGCAGCGGCGATGGCCTGGAAGCTGCAAGGCTCCGATCCGCTGGCGCGTGTCCTGGTGATTGTTTCGCTGAACATGCTGGATCCACTGCTGGACGCGATGGAGTCGCCCCAGGGGGCCCCGAGGAAGCGCCGTCATACCGATGTGCGGCTCCTCAATCCTCATCCCGACTGCCTTGCGGAAATCACTGTCGAGTATCCGTATCTTCAGGATCGATACGAATCGCTGCGGAAAGAAAGGGCCTGCGATTTCCTCGACCGCCCACGCATCCAGTTTGAGGTGCTGCGCGAAGCCGAGGCCGAGTACGTAAAGAGCACCGGCGACAAGATCGAGCATTGGCAGCGGCGCATGATGGCACGTTACACGCGTAATCTGGCGTCGATAAATCGGGATTTGGTGGCGAGCGTTTTCGATCTGACCATCGCCGCGCGCGGAATCGCCGACGATAACTATGCCTGGGAAGTCTGGCGCATGGCCAACCGCTACCCGGCACAGAAGGCAGCGAGCGATCTGCTCGAAACCGTGAATCTTTCCGGCGAGCAAATCTGGCTGAACACAAGAAAGCTGCGGTTGCGGCGCCGGTTGCCGCGTCCGAAGCAACGTCTGATGCCTGCAACGCTGAAGAAACGCAAGCGCGAAGCTTTCGAAGGAGAGTGGGCGCGGCAAACCAACGGCAACGCGATCTGTTCTTACCCTCCCGAGGATCTGGTGATCGAAGGCTATGGCCGCTTTCTCAAGAAGAAGGCCAAGAGTCTGCTCTCCGAAGAGCGGATGCGGACTGAGCCATTCTCTACTTCCGTCCAGGACGGCATCGATCTGCGTGAGACCATCCGCAACTGGCACGACGGCAAGATCTACGTCCGGCAGCTCGATAAAGTGATGGGTGAAGTCGGCGCCGTCGTCGTTATCTTCGATGAAGACCGTGGCGATGAGTATCAGTACTTGACCACTTGGCTCGGCGAGAATCAGAACGAATCGGATATGGCGTTCTATTCAACATATCCATTCGATCATCTGGTGGGGCCCGGCATCGGGCGCGCGGAATACGGTGGTTTTCTGATGACGCTGCCGCCCCGGCGATTGATGGACGTGTGGTCCGATCCCGACTACGATCAAGCTTTGAATAAACCGGAGCGGCTGTTGCTCGCGGCTTTGGATTATTCCATGCAGCGATTGGTGGTGTATGTGGCCGCAAAGCCGCCGCGATCCGTTTTCAGGTCGATTGCGGCCCATTTCAACCGGCGGATCGTATACATTCCGATCGGCGCGCTGTCGCCGGCGAAGATGAAGAAGCTACGAGTGGTGCACGTGCTCGATAGCTACGAGCGCCGGAATCAGGCCAAAGAATATATCTGGTGAAGGCCTAAATCATCTTCTTGGCACTTTTACGAGAAGGGTTAACTCCACTCAATAATGGGGAACGCCCAGGCGCAAGCCTTCGATCATGCCAAAGTGCCGGCGGTTCTTGGTCACCAGGGTGAGGTCCTCTTCGATCGCAGTGGCCGCAACGATCGAATCAAACACGTGTAGGCCGTGAGATTTCGTGTACTGCTTGAGGAGTTCGTACGCCCCGCTCGTCAGTGGAGCTTCGAAGCGGCACGATCACGTATGCTGACGAAAATGTATCGATGTCGGCGAGGTCTCGCTTATTTAGCGCGCCGCGGGGTTGCCAAGCGAAATGTCAATCAGGACATCGCTGTCGATCAAGTAAGGCATGCAAACGATTATGAATTTCGGGGAAGAAGCGTTCAGCCCCGAAGATCGCGTCGAAGATTACTAATGTATTCGACGCTGTCGACGATGCCGCTGCGGTCTTTCCACATGCCATAGAACGCAAAGTCTCGCACAGAGCGCGATTTGCCCTTGAGGCGGTCCGCGTATGAAGGTACGCTCACTTCAACGATGGTCCCTTCATTGATATTCACGTTCTCGAGAGGCTTGAAGACGCCATGTTCGTACCTTGCGGTGATGGTCATGGGCTTCGCCTCCAGAACCCTGGGCTGAAATGAATTGGTGGGTTCTGGCTTCATGGTACTCCAGACGCTAATCCGGCTTCGGCGGGCTCGCGTCCGGTCCACGCCATGCGGGTTGACGACCGGTCACTGGAAGCGCGAACAACCGCAACAGGCCGTCGATCTTGCCGGCCGTCGCTCTGTGCGGAAGCTCGCGCAACTGCCCCACCATCGTGAGGTACTCAAAGGTACTGGCAACATTTGGATGATGTCACACTCCGGCGCGCGCTGAAGCAACTCTATTTCCCCGAGCGCCGTCTCTGTTGCTGGCTGCCTCCGGGTTGACGCGTTTGCACTTTCATGCCAGGGGCCAGGCGCAGTTGACCTTCCGTCACGATGGACTCGCCCGGCCGAAGACCCTTATCGATTACCATGTCTTGGTCTACCCGCATTCCCGGGACTACCGGACGGGCTTCTACGCTCATATCGTCCTTGACGACGTAAACAAACTGGCCCTCCTGCCCGGTCTGAACCGCTTGCGTTGGAACCACCAGGGCGTCCGCCAAAGTTGCCAGCCGCAAAGTGACACGCACAAACTGTCCCGGCCACAGTTTCCCATCCTGGTTGGTGAAAGTGCCTTTGAGCTTGATGGTACCGGTGGAGGAGTCCACCGAGTTGTCGAGAAAGGTGAGAACACCACGCTCTCCAACATTCTCCGTCTGACTCAAATCTTGCGGAACCGCTACAACCGTGAGCTTTCTATTGCCCATGTGCTGTTTGATGGTTGCCAGTTGCGCTTCGGGCACGGAGAACGTCACGTAAATCGGTTTGACCTGGTTAATCGTTACAAGATCGATATCGTTGGCCTTGATCAGGTTTCCTTGCTTGATTGCCAGATTGCCGGTACGGCCGTCGATCGGCGATCGAATGGCGGTGTAGCTCAGTTGCACTTCGGCATTCTCGAGCGATGCCTGGTCCGCCTGGACGGATGCTTTTGCGCTCTCGATCGCAGCTTCATCAGCCTTTACCGCTTGCGCTTTCGCATCGGCGTCGGTGCGCATCTGTTCGGCCTGCTCCTTTGAGGTAACGCCTTCCTGCAAAAGTTTGGCATAGCGGCCGGTTTGCGCTTCGGCATAACGCTGTTGCGAGATATCGCGGGCCATGTTCGCCTGGGCCAGGCTGAGTTGCGCGCGATCGCGAGCCAGATTCGCTTTGGCTTGGCCGACCTGCGCTTCAAACGGCCGTTTGTCGATCGCAAACAGCATGCTGTTCTTCGTCACGGAATCGCCTTCTTTGAAAAAAACCTGGGTCAGTTGACCGCCTACCTGGGACTTCACGCCGATGGTCGAGTAGGCCTCGACGTTCCCGATGATTTGCAGCTCGATAGGAACGGTCTTTTGAACCACCTTGGTCATCAAAACCGGTACAGCGCCCGCGCCGGATCCACGGCGGGATTGGGGCGCCTGAGCACTCTTGCCAGTACAGGCGACTAAGGCCAAACCGGCTGCCACAACCGTGATCGCTGCGGACGCCCTACAGAACTGAGCTGAAGTTTTCAAAAAGTGCACACAATTGGCAGGTAGCCATCAATCGAGGATACCGTAGAGGCGTTGAATATGGCGGGTTTGTTACACCGCCGCACTCGTCCCCTATCCAAGCCCCAGTTGATCCAATGCCTGTCTAGTCTGCTCCAGACTGCTATGCAGAATCGCGTGCAACCCCAGCCGGCAAGCCACCTCGTAGAACATGGGACGATCTTCGAGGTACGCCGCTTGATCCGGTGTTGTCTGAGCCAGGTCGAGCGCCATGCGAAAAATGTCCTCGTCGGGTTTTCGGAACCGCACAAAGCAGGAACAGACGAAGAAATCGGCGAAGCTGTCCAGACCGAACTTCCGGATGCGGTATTCCGTTAGCTCGCGGCCCTCGTTGCTGATCACGGCGATCTTGATTCCGTGCCGGGCCTTGATCCCTTTCACAAATTCCAGCATTTCGGGATAGGGCTGCGACTGCGCAAACATGAATTGTTTGAAATCGTCTTTCGAGAAGCTGCGCGGCTGGTAAAACACCGTTCGGTCGAGATAAGTATCCAACAGAATCTTGCCGATTTCATAGGTGTCGAAGGTCAGAGTATGGCGGTGATTCATCTCGTTTAAATCGAGATTGAATTCCTTGGCCGCGGCTTCGCGGGTATGGCTGTCCCAGCCATTCGTCAGCAGCACGCCGCCAACGTCGGTGAACAGCGTATTGATGTGCGGCATCCGATCGGAGGCGGATTATTCTACTGTGAACGGAACAGAGGCGACGGTGTTCTCCCAAGCCAGGGTCAGCGTACCTTTATTTCCACCCGCGCTCTCGAGTGTGATTTTGAAGGTTTCGAGCGGCGCGTCCGCCTTGGTCGTTTTCACTTTAATGCGGGCGAGATCCTGATCCTGGCTATATTCGGTTCCAGGTTGGCCAGTCTGTTTGTTAATGATGAGTTGCCACTGGCTGACATCGGGAATAGCATAGAGCGTGTACTTGCCCGCAGGAACCTTCGTGCCACCGATGTTCAGATCACCCTCGGTGGTCAACGCGGTTGCGGCATTCGCGCCCAGCCGCCAGACCTGTCCAGCGGGCACAAGCTCACCAAAGATCTTGCGGCCTCGCATGGAGGGTGCTGAATATTTGATGGTGATGGTCTTCCCGTTAATGGTGACGGAGGTGTCGGCGGGAGGACTGGGCGGCTTTTTTTCCTGGCCCAGCGTTACCGTAGCCAGCGCGCTGAGCGCAAGGCCCGCAAAGAGGAGGCGATTCGATTTCATCATAGGTAATCTCAGTATACGCGACAGCGTGGTACAGGCATTCAGCCCAATGTCACTTACTTTGGGAAAGGCCCGATTTATCAGCTTACGTTCGGTTTGCCAGCGTGGAGCAGGTCCCCGACCTGCTCGCCGAAGGCGGTGTTTTAGGGATTCGCCACTGGAACGCGAGCCGGTCGGAGACCTGCTCCACATTTTGCAAAGACGTAAGTTATTGAAAATGTTTGGTTCCGCTTCTGTAATTGACATTGGGCATTCAGCCTGCCCCAGACTTTTCGCAAAAGTTAATCGCCTGAGACGCGCCGCGGGTTCGAATAGGTCCGCGGTGCTGAGAACGACGAAAACGGCGCAAACAGGTTTGATACCCGGAGGGTCTTCCAGCGGGTGCGGGCGACGGAGAGCATCAGCATGAACAGGATCGTCGCCACCGCGGCCAGGGCGCATTGCGTATTGGTCAGGTTTTCCTTCCAGAATCCGAACCATCTGCCATAGACCAGCTCGATGTGAACCCAATAGACCAGCAGCGAGGTGGTCCCAAACTGCCGCAGCCAGCTCCAGTTGTCCTTCAAAGCGTACTCGTTCCATAGATAAGCGAACGCCATAATAAGCATTACCACGCCCAGCTTGATGACGATCAGGCCTGGGCTGTCCAGCCAGAACTCGGACTTCGGATAAATGGAGTATGGGAAATTGGAAAAATACTGGCCGCCGAGAATCAGAGCAAACGCGATCAGAGTACCCCACTGCATCACGCGATTCATCTGCTCGGGCTTTGCCAAACGAATCAGACTGCCAATGCTTAGGCCGAAGGCGATGAAAGCCGCCCATGGGAAAAATGCGAAATAGGCATAGCTCGGAACAACGTACGCCGACACCGGCGGGGGCATCCAACTCCAGTCAATTGACGAAACGACCGGAGACATGCCCGCGATTACGACCCCCAGGACAGCGCAAAGCCGCACGCGATCGCGGGTAGTGAAGATCGCCATTACGGACATCAGCAGGATGGAGAATCCCATGCAGTTGAGCACATCCACTTTGAGCAGATCGGTCCACGGACTCTGTGGATAAGCAAATGCCCAAAGTTGCAGCCGGAACAGGAACGCGAGCAAGAACAGATAGCCCGCTCGCCGGATTGCCGCCATCCAGCGCTGCATCGGTGGAAGTTCGTCGCGCTGCCGCCGGTCCATTAGGAAGGCGAGCGTCACGCCAGTCAGCACCAGGAACACCGCGGGGCCAATACCGCCCAGAAATTGCGAGATTACGAAGGGCCCATCGTTGCGCAAATCCTGTTTCGCAAACGAATGGAAAACGTGGCCCTGCAACATAATGGTTACGGCGATACCGCGCGTCCAATCGAGGAATCCAAGCCGGCCAGCGGCTGGGCGGTTGGCCGGGTTCGTAGGCTTGTCCGGAGCCCGATGGCGGGGCCCGGTCTCAAGCCCTGTTGTTTCGAGGGCGCTCATCTCTGCGGATGTTCTGTTTTAACTCCGGCAGGCAACTTGAGTTGCAAAGCGTCCTGGCCCAACGAAGGATTTATCTTGGTATCGGAGTACATCACGAGTCGATAATCCCCGGATTTTTCGTAGATCTTCTCCTGAACAGGATAGGGTTGGCTGGGCCGATCGGCAATCCATAGTTCTAGCTTTTGTAGTACATCGCGCGCTTCGCCCGATTTCGGGATCATTTCGATTTTTAGAGCCTTCTGTCCCAGTGCCTTGTCGGGGCCGATTACCTTCATCGAATAATCGCGAGCAAGCTCCGTTCCAGAAGTGCCAAAGCCAATCATGAGAAACTGATCGAGCTGTTCGCCGTGCTTGCCAAGATCGAAGATTTGTACCGTCTTGATTTTGGGGTAATAGATCTGTACCTTGCGCTGCTCAATGGTCACAGTCCGCTGGTCGGGAGTTGTGAAGTCGATCAACCCCTGCACCAGACTGGCTCTGATCTTTTTCATTAGAACGGTCCCCCCCTCCTCACTGTTATCGTCGAGGACCGCGGTGTGCGTTATATATTTCACCTTGGACGACATGGACTGGAAGGAAGCGGCAGCTTGGTCCATGCGGCTGAGTAAATCTTGCAAACCGTTGTCGGGGCTCTCGGCCCAGCCAGAGATGGCGAGGAGAAGTGCAGGCGTAATACGAAATACTTTCATCATGGCAAGCTCAAAAGCAGGACGCTCAGGTGTTTATGGCGCCATAAACGCCATGTACCCCTTAATGTCGTGTTCCGCATCCGAGATAGGTTCGATACGCACCACCTTCTGTTTTTTTCCTGTCCGGGCCTTGATCACGGCGGCGGCTTTAGCCTCTCGCTGTTGCTCCGGTATGCCGGCGAGCAGTTCGGGCTCCATCCAGAAGACGCTGGCGCCACGGTCCGACGGCAGCATCACAATGCTGCTGGGTTTGGGCTGATCGCGAAACCACTCACGAGGGGTCACGAAGATGAACAGGAGAATGACACCGACCATGACGTCATATTGCCAGCCAGCGCGCCGGTAATCCCAGAAAATGAACCGCTTGACGCCCGCGGAGAGGGTGCCCATCGATTTCAGTCTAGCAGGCGTCTTTTAATATTTACGAAGCACAGCCAGCACGCGCCCTTGGATGTCCAGATCCTCAGGATTGGCAAAAATGGGTTTCATCGACGAGTTAGCGGGCTGCAGGCGAATGCGCCCGTCGCGCTCCCGGTAGAACCGCTTGAGCGTAGTCTCGGAGCCATCGAGAAGAGCGACCACGATCTCGCCGTTACTCGCTTCTTTGGTTCGTTCCACTAATACATAATCGCCCGGGCAGATGTGATCCTCAATCATCGATTCGCCACTCACCTGCAATCCGAAGGTTTCCCCGCGCCCCAAAAAGTCGGCGAACTGAAGCGTGTCCTGGCCTTGAACAGCTTCGACCGGCTTGCCGGCGGCGATACGGCCCAGTAAAGGAACTTGGGTCTGCCGCTCTGAAGGCCTCGCCTTCCGGCGCTCGCTCAGGTATTTCGAGGCAACCTCGATCGAGCGGCTCTGGTTGAACCCACGCCGAAGATAGTTGCGAGCCTGCAGCCCCTCAATATGCTTGTGAACCGTTGCGAGTGAAGCGAGCTTGAGCCCTTGCGCCAGTTCCTCATAGCTAGGGCTATAGCCATGCTCGTCCACAAAGTCCGCGATGTAGTCGAGAACCTCTTTCTGCCGCTTGGTAAGGGCCATAATCTTGATTATGGGCGAACAAAAGGAGAAAAGCAACACCCAGTCTTGTCTCATACAAGATGAGCCTGGAGCGGGAGCGAGTTTCTCATACAAGATGAGCCTGGAGGGGCGGTTCGGCATGCTGGGAGTTGATCGTCAGCATGCAAGCAGCAGAAGCTTT
>JBPCOQ010000199.1:0-21590 GCA_051000095.1 Bryobacteraceae bacterium
TTTTCGATAAACTGTTGCATGGCGTTCTCCTTGTGCCGCTGATTTGAAACTTCAACGACACAGTACTACAAAGGAGGACGCCGCACTTGCATGGGAATCAGTTTGCGGCAAAGCCGCGCTGTGCCACAAGTTCCGTCGCCCTTGAAGAATGCCGAATCAGCGGTCCAAATGGCGAACACCAGTACCATGTCGTCGAGGAAGGAACGGTTCGAGGAACTGCAGCCGTTTTCCCGGAGTCTGCATCGATCGCGTTTTTCTGTCAAATGCGTCAGTCCTCCCCGGTTTCGTAAACTTGGCGAGAAACAGCCAGAGCAATTGGAGATCATTCAACAGTACTTGCGCGCGATTGCACCTCCGTTTGACACAATTGACGTTATCAAAGCGCAAGGCACATTGTTTTCGCGCTTTGTGGAGAGATCTCCATTGGGCAATACGCTGGAATTCCAGCTCTCACAGGCATCAGCCGGATTAGTGAAGTCACGTTCCGCGCGACAGTTTTCTGGAAGCAAGTAAAATCCGCCAAGTGCTAGTCACCACTCACAGCCCGGATCTCCTCGATGATCCCGCTGTACCCGCGGGGTCGATTAGAACGGTCTTCAGAGACGAAAAAGGAACGCATATCGATGTCTTGGACCCTGGCACACGATCGGTGATTCAAGATCATTTCTACACAGCCGGTCAACTGTTACGTCAAGGTGGGCTTGTCTCGACAGGTTGATGGTCTCCTCAAGAACTCTGACGCTGGGGCTCATTGTCGAAGGCCTGGCGAAGTGCAAGCCACTCCCATTCTTATACGACGCCTGGCAAACGTTACTTTCAGCCGGTGAACTGGAAAGAGTCGAAGCTCTAACACGCATTTCTCACTAGTCAAGCGTCGGGATGAGTCTCGACGCGGCACGCACGAGTGTTTCTCTTGCACGCCAGCCGGGCAAAGACCGGATTGAAAACGTCAGGGTCTTTTGTCTAAGTGCAACACAGGCAAGAATGCCTGTGCCACTCGGAGCCGGCGGGTATTGACTCTGTCACCACTGAATCTGCTCCAGTATGGTTCGAAGGCGTTTCCCCTTGGTTGGATTAATCATTTCGACGAACCCCACCCGGCCCTCGAGATGCGACTGAAGCGCGGATGAGCGTCGCGGTTTTGGCTCTCCGGACCGGTGCGAACGCAGTTGTGGAGCGTTGCCTTGAGCAGATCGAAGTCGGTTCTTCTAACATTCAGGCGCTGATTTGCAACCAGGCCCGCCAGGTGTTGCCGCACGCCTCGACGCATGATGCGCGTCTTGCGGTGGTTGACGCGAAAACCCTCTTCGAGCAAAATGACAGCTACGTGCGTTGAGAACCGCTCTACGCCCAGCTCGAGTCCCTCGTCGCCGGAGAAAGCGAGATCATCCGCATAACGCGTGTAGGTGGCGCCTGCCGAGGCTGCTAACCCCGTCAATCGGCAATCCATCCGGTACGAGCAAAGATTGGCGAGCGCCGGCGAGGTGGGCGCGCCTTGAGGCAAGTGGCGTTGCGAATACAAGGCCCGGCATTCTTGTACAACCCGGGAATCGACATCGAATCCAGGCTCCTTCTTCCATACGTCCGGCGGCGTTGCGTTGGTGCAAATGCCCCCGAGCCGAATGGCCACTGACTCGGGATAGCCCACGGTCCGGAAGAAAGCCTGAACTCTCGCCGCTCCGATGGAGGGAAAGAACTCTTGCAAGTCGATCCGTAAGACAACGCGTTGGCCGAGGTGGGGGGCCACGAACGTTTTAATGGAACGCCCTTTTAGAAACCCATGCGCCGCGGGATGAGGCGGGATCTGGTCTAAAATCCCGCACAGAATGTGTTGTTGCAACTGTATTAAACGCGGCTTGGGTGCTTCAATCAATCGAAGATTGCCGGATCGCTTTAGCGCAACCCGGTAGCGGTAATGTCTCAGTTGCTCACGAGTTGTTCTGTACCCGAGTCCCTTGAGATCGGCGAACCACTCCAATTCGTTCGGATTCAGCGAGAGCCAATGATCCAAAGCGCCAATGGACTCGATGGCGGGAACGTTCCACGTCAGGGCGGCGGCCACTGGCTGCATTTGCTGCGGCTCGGTTAGCCATTGGTCCACCCACAATTCGTGGAAATATTTCGCCGAAGCGCGTTGAAAGCCTGGGTCTTGAATGAGAAACTGAACCACATCCCGGTGCCGCGGTCGTGTCCGGCCCTCGACCGCAGCGAGATATCGCTGCGCCAGTGGCCGAAGCCAACGCCAGCGCCTTCCGAGGGTCCGGGAGGCTCTTGCCACCACTTGTTCCACGCTGGGCTCACCCGCCAGAAAGGACTTGGCAAGAACGTCCAAAAGCGACCGCTTTGACATTTGGATAACTACGCTGACGACGGCGGAGTGCCGCAACGAGTCTGACCTGGCGTGAGCCGTTCTGCGCATCGCGCAGTGTCGCTCACGCGACGAAATCCCAGTCTTCCACTGTCCCCTGGGGTAACCCCAGAGAGGCCAACAACCGGACCCGCGAGCCCGATCGAAGCCAAGCTTGCAGCACTCCACCGCCGAAAAACATCATACCAGCAGGCAGGCGAAACCGCCTGCTCCACTCAATTATTCTTCCAGTGGTCCCAGACGAGGCTCAGCTTGCTGTAGCCGGCGCCGAGGTCTGAGCTGTCGTTCAGGCCCCAATGGTAGTCGTTATACTTCACGGTCACTCCGGGCTGTAATCGAACAGGCGCATACCTCGCCAGAAACTTCTCGACGGGGTCAAAGTCATTCTTGTACCACTTGAAAATCATACTGACTTGGGCGGTGTGCCCATCGGGCGGAAACTGATTCAACTTCCCATTCGCCAGCCATTGCCGCATGTTGTCATCGAGCTGCGCGTCTACCCGATCGGCGGTGTATGCCTCACGCCGTAATGGCGGACAACTCCGCGCGGCACAGACCAGAGCTCCGTGGATTCTCGGATCGCCCAGCTTGCGCAACCGGCTCTCGATCGTATCGAGAGAGATCTTTTCGCCGTTGATGGTGTGCCGTGCTTCGGTAAACGGGTGGGGCGTTCGCCAGATGCTTTGGACGGGATAGTTGTCGAGAATCCAGCGGACCGTTAACGCATTATAGCCGTTGATCAGCGCGGCCTTTTGAGCGCTTGGGGACATCCCCGCGGGCCAAGGCCGGGCGAGCTGCTCGAGATACGCATCCAGTTTTTGCCGCCCATGGTCTTTCAGCCGCGCGTAGTCAACTCTCGCCTCGGGATTTACGTACTCCTTTACCGTCGCGTCCCACAGGCCCGCGTCCACGCAGAAGCATGGCATGGACACGAGCAACAAAACAGCCCATTTACCGGCCCGCGTGATGATGACCACTTTCCGTCGGCAGACCCGCTTTAATCCAATCCGCTTTACCACCACCGTAATCCTTTATGTTTGTATAGCCCAGCGCCGCTAATTCACGAGCGGCGTTCTCGGAGGCCGGTCAAGTGGGGCTCCCGCAATAGACTACGATTTCCGCGGATTTATCCGGCAGCAACGATTCCGCCTTTTTGGTGACCTCATCGGGCGGCAGATTGATAGCTCCCGGCAAATGCGCGTGAAGATAGGTCTCCGCCGGCAATGTCTCGACCAGCAGGAATTTATCTCCGCGGTCGAACTTCTGTTTCAGGCCGTCTCGGGATATGGTGGCAACCATACAATCGATTCCTCCTAACTTTAATCTTCAGAACGAAACACCAACGTCCTTCGTCTTAGTCTAAAACACTATGCGCCACCGCCTCGTAAACGCTCTGCAGACTTTCGTGGCCGACATCCGCTACAGCTCCCGGCTTTTGCGGCAGGACCGTTTCTTTACAACGGTTGCTGTCCTGTCGCTGGCGCTCGGAATTGGGGCCAATACCGCGATTTTCAGCTTGATCGATTCCGTGCTTCTGAAATGGCTGCCGGTCCGGAATCCACAAGAGCTGGTGGTGCTGGCGCGCAATCCAGCAAAACCGCAGACCGGCTTCAACAACCCGGATTACGAATACGTGCGCGATCACAACCAGGTATTTGCGGGCGTGGTTGCGTCGAGCGGCGGCGGAATGCCTCTTGGAATGACGATACCGAACGAGGGTCGTGGCGAGGCACAACTGGTGGCCGGAACTCTGGTCTCGGGGAACTATTTTGACGTCCTCGGTGTCGGGGCGGCGCTAGGCCGGTTGCTCAACACGGACGACAACAAGACTCCGGGAGCGGCTCCTTACGCGGCGTTGAGTTATGCATTTTGGCAAAGGCGGTTGGGCGGAAATACCGGTGTGCTGGGCAAGAAGATCGTGCTGAACGGCTCACCTTTTTGGATTGTAGGCGTCGCGCAAAGAGGCTTCACGGGAACGGCCGCCGGCAGCTCTCCCGATCTATTCCTCCCCATCATGATGCTGCAGCAAGTGGATGCGAACGCGCGGCAGTGGAACACGCGGCATTACTGGTGGCTGAACGTGATCGGACGGCTGAAGCCGGGGGTTAACGTGGCGCAAGCGACTGGCGCGACTAACGTTCTGTTCGATCGGATCGAGCAGAACGATCCCGAGCGGAAGCCCGCGCCCAGTTACGACAAGGATCGCAAGGCGCGCAGCCGGGCGACGCTATTGCCGGGAGCGCAGGGCTACTCGGGATTCCGTAACCGGCTCTCGAAACCGCTGCTAGTGCTGATGATCACAGTGGGACTGGTTTTGCTCATCGCGTGCGCGAACGTGGCCAATCTACTGCTGGCCCGAGCCGCCGCGCGCGAGAAGGAGATTGCGATTCGGCTGGCCGTAGGAGCCGGCCGAACGCGGCTGATCAGTCAGCTTTTAACGGAGAGCGTGATGCTCTCGGTACTCGGTGGCATCGCAGGGCTGGCGTTCGCCTATGGCGGTGTCAAGGTATTGGTCGGACTGATGCCGGTCAATATTTTCCCGATTGAGCTGAATCTTTCGCCCGACCTGCGGCTGCTGGGATTCTCCTTCGGCGTCTCGGTGCTCACGGGTCTGCTGTTCGGCGTGGCGCCGGCTCTCAAGGCAACTCGTCCGGATCTTGTACCTTCGCTTAAGAACGATTCGGCCACTCCCATCGCCGGACGGATTGACGCCCGGCGAATTCTGGTGGTCGTGCAGGTGGGACTCTCGTTGCTGTTGCTGATTGGCGCGGGGCTGTTCGTGCGCAGCCTGGATAACCTGCGGGAACTGGACCCTGGTTTTGTCCGTGACAAGGTCCTGCTGGTGGGCGTTAGTCCGGCGCAAAGTGGATACAAGGGACAGAGGCTCCGCAACTTCTACGAGCATCTGGAGGAACGCACGCAGAGGCTGCCGGGCGTGCGTTCCGCGAGCCTGGCTGTCATTACTCCGCTCGCAGGAAGGCGCTGGAATTCCGATATCGCGATTCAAGGCTATCAGTGGAAGCCGAACGAGGAGCCATTCATTGATATGAATTCGGTGAGCCCCCGGTACTTTGACACAATGGGCATACCCATCCTGCTCGGCAGGGATTTCCGTATCGAGGACAGCCCGTCGTTTACGTCCGATCCCGTCGAGCGCAAACCGGGAGTGAAACCCGGGCCCAGGCCGGAAGACATCAACGGGCCGCCCCGCGTCGCGATCATCAATGAAGTGATGGCCACGCGGTTCTTTCCTCACGAGAGCGCTTTGGGCAAGCGATTCTCCATTGACGAGAAATTCAAAACAGAAAGCTCCTATGAGATCGTCGGAGTTGTCCGGGCGAGCAAGTACTTCGGGCTGCGCGAACCGCCCGGAAGCATGATTTATGTGCCCACCTGGCGCGAGGGGCCTACCGAAATGACTTTGTGCTTGCGCACAACCGGTGATCCGCCGGCGCTGATTGAAGCCGTGCGGCGGGTGGTACAAAACCTGGACAACTCGATCCCCGTGCTACGCTCTCGGAGCATGGTGGAGGAGTTTAACGAGAACATCGCGCAAGAACGTATCATCGCGATCCTATGTGGCTTCTTTGGAACGCTGGCGCTGCTGCTTGCATCCATCGGACTCTATGGCGTGATGGCCCATGCGGTGACTCGCCGCACGCGCGAGATCGGAATTCGCATGGCACTGGGAGCTCAGCGAAACGGAGTGCTCTGGATGATGTTGCGAGATGCGGTGATCCTCGTAGTAGTGGGTGGACTGATCGGAGTTCCCGTGGCGCTCGGAGTCACGCGCTTTGTGGCCAGTTTTCTGTATGGCTTAACGGCTCATGATCCCGTAGTGATGGCGGGCGCGTGCGGTGTGTTGCTGGTGGTGACTCTGATAGCCAGCTACTTACCCGCGAGGCGCGCGACGAAAGTGGACCCGATGATCGCGCTGCGTTACGAATAAGTGGGGCATGCTTCAGCTTGCTCCCGGCGGCACAAGCTCTTCAGAGGCCCATCGCTAAGTGGTTGATTCGAGTGGCGCAGGCCTTCAGCCTGTGCTTAGAAGGCGGGCTGAAGCCCACCCCACTCACAAGTTTCCGATACTTGTGACTGGCCCCGTCGCGCCCGCTAAAGCATGTGCCACGACAATAGTGCAATGACCTGGGAACCTGGACTCTACGACGCGGTGCACAGCTATGTATCGAGCTATGGCAAGGATCTCGTCGAGGTGCTCGCGCCGAAAACGGGTGAACGCATTCTGGACCTTGGCTGCGGCACGGGAACGCTGACCGGCGAGATCGCCCGGAGCGGCGCGATCGTAACCGGAATTGACAGCTCGCCCGAAATGATCGGGCAGGCCCGCCAGAACTATCCGCGGCTCGACTTCAGGCTCGTGGATGCGAGAACGTTTCGCAGCGCCGATCGCTTCGATGCGGTCTTCTCGAACGCCGCTCTGCATTGGATACAGCCTCCGGAAGACGTCGCAAAGACAATACGCGAAGCGCTCAAGCCCGCCGGACGATTCATCGCCGAGTTCGGCGGAAAAGGAAACGTCCGGTCCATCGTCGAGGCCGCAGGATTCAATCCGTGGTATTACCCCAGCATCGGCGAGTATGCGGCTTTGCTCGAACAGAACGGATTTGAAGTAACCAGCGCTGTCCTCTTCGATCGCCCGACCACGCTCGAAGGCGAACCAGGACTCCGCGAGTGGCTGGGCATGTTCTTCAAGCCCCAACTCCCGGCCACCGAGGTTACACGCATTGAATCGGAGCTGCGGCCCAAACTCTACCGCGACGGCTCCTGGATCATCGACTACAAACGCCTCCGCATCACTGCCCACCATACCGAGCCGCGACCGTAAGGGAGCGGTCTTACTATAAAGTAAAGATGCACTTGTCGCTCGAAGAGCTCCTCCATTACACCGACGAAGAGCGCCAGCGTTGGGAAAAGTGGTTCCGCGAGAACGGCGAAGACCTTCTGCGCATGCCGCTCTCGGGTGACCGGGAGACGACCATGGGCGCCCTCATCCTGCACATGTTCGGGCCGGAGCTTCGCTACGTGCAACGCTTGCGGGGCGAGCCGTTGAGCGAATATCGCGGGCGGCCGTGCCATCACATTGATGAATTGTTCGGCTACGGCCTCGAGTCCCGCAAGCAGATGCGCAGTTTTGTCCGCAAGGCCCAGCCCGAAGATTGGGTCCGGGTTCATGATCTCGAGATCGGCGGCCGGCACATCCGCGCCTCGACGCGCAAGATTATTCTGCACGCGCTGATGCATGAAGTGCGGCACTGGGCGCAGGTGGCTCGTGTGATGCGAGAACGCGGCTTCGCGCCTCCCGGCGATCATGACTTGTTAACGAGCGCCGCGCTGATTTGACCATCCGAGGCAGGCAAGTTGAATTCGGCGTTCGTGTTGTTGGCGGCCTAGCGCTCGCATTATTTGCCTTGGCCGTCTTCTCCTGGCTCGCTTTCGAAGTGCGGGAAGGCGAGACGCTCCGGTTTGACGGCCTGGTCCGCAACGCAGTCCACCAGCACGCTTCTCCAGCACTGACGGTGGTGATGAAAGGCTTCACTGTAATAGGCGCCTCGGTGTGCGTATTCATCTTGCTCTCGACCGCCGTCGTGTCGTTTTGGGCAGCCGGTTTGGCGCGCCAAAGCTGGATGATGATGATCGCCGTGGCCGGCTCGCTCGTTCTTGAGTTCGGTCTCAAGCACGTGTTCCATCGGGCGCGGCCGGAACCGTATTTCAATGTCCCATTACCCAAATCGTACAGCTTTCCCAGCGGCCACGCGCTAGCGGCGGCGTGCCTCTACGGCATGTTGGGCTTTGCTGGTTACGGCGCGGGTACGGCGGCGCAGCAGGCGCATCGCCATCTGGGCGGTGTGTGTAGCCATGATCGGGATGATCGGGTTGTCGAGGGTGTACTTAGGCGTTCACTATCCAAGCGACGTGATCGCCGGATACATGACAGCGTGCGTCTGGTTAGTGATGCTGAACGCGGCGATAGAAAGGTTCAAAGCATCCAGCGCGGCTGAAGCCACCCAAGCGAAACGCCGGTCATCAGCAGGCCAACGCACATGACGATGCCGGCCGACAGGACTGGAATCCAGCGGAAAGCCGGATGCCGGTCCGGCTTGTCGCTTTTGGGCAGCAGGTGCTTCGCGTACAACACCAGCATCCCAATTATCATCAATACGATGGCCAGCCCGAGACTGAAGGCCACCAATAACAGCAAGCCCAGGCCGGCTCGCCCGATCGCAACGGCGCTCAACAGAAGGACCAGCGCAGCCTCGCACGGCACCAAGCCACCGCTGGCTCCGAGCGCGACCAGGCTGCCCCAGGAAATCTCGTCGGGAACGGCATGGCTATGAACCTGTCCGCCGGGACCGTGCGAGTGCACCAGTGGATCATGGCCGTGGTCGTGATCATGCGTGCGCGTGTGTGGATGGTCGTGGTCATGGTCATGCGAGTGGTCGTGGTCATGGGAGTGCCCGTGATCATGGTGATCGTGATGATGCGCGTCGGCATGGGCATGATCGTGCCCGTGGTGATGATGCACATGCGCCGGCCGCAGCGCGCGGAACCGCTTGTACATCATCCATCCACCAATCCCTACAATCGACAAACCCGAAATCGCCCCGAGCACCTGCACAATCTTCTCGGGCATCACGTACTTGAACAGGAACAGGGTTGCCAAGCCAAGCAGGAACACGCTAATCGTATGAGTGAATGTCACCATCGCTCCCAGAAACATCGCGTGCTTCAGTGTTCCCCGCGAGCCAACCAAGTATGCGGCCACAATCGTTTTGCCGTGACCCGGCGTAAGAGCGTGCGCGGCTCCGACTCCAAAGGCGACCAGCACCGCGATCAGGATCATCCCCATCGTGAGATCGCGATGGTGCAGCAGCCTGGATAGATAGTCGCCCTTCACGACACTCCCCGCCGGAGCCGCTTTGGTCGTCATGGTAGCGGGAGCAATCGGCGGAGCTACCGGAGCCGGTTGTGGGATGGGAGCAATTATCGGAGCAACCACGGGGGGAGCAACCACGGGTGTTGGCTTGGGCTTTGCCGCGACCACCACCGGAGCCGCCTCCACACTCCATGCAAGCGCGGCGCGCAGATCCTGCGGAGGCGCAACGGTCGGGTCTTGCGGATATTCGGTAAGTCCTCGGCTGCGGTCCTGCGCTCCCTGACTTGCATGCGCGAGAGTGACGTCCTTGCCGGGTACAATCACGATCTCTTTCCAGCCGGCCCGCTCGGCGAAATTGCGATCCTCGTATTCGAGCTTGCCCGCCGGCTCATCAATTCGCAAATGTGAAGTGATTCGGGTAATGGGCAGATCGCCTGCCCCATCGGATATCACCAGGCTCGCTCTCAGGAATTTCGGTTTAACCGGCTGTCCATCAGATGTGACCAGCAGGTTGCTCGTCCACAAACGAGCTTGCTCCGTGGCTTTGCGCTCAAGGTCCGCGCGCGGGCTGGTACGCTCCAGGCCCCATTGCCGCAATAGATCGAAGGTCGGCAATTCAGCGAGATCGAGAACGTACGTCATCTGAACACCGCGCGCCGTCACCTCGAAACGCGTGTAATGGCTGACGCTGAAATTCCCCATCGGATGACCCGCAATAACGCCAGCGGCGGCAAGGGACAGAAGGAGGAAGCGGAATCGCACGGCCATTCGATATCTATACGTTATCTTACAACCTACTTGGATGCGATTGTGGCAATCGTCTTGGCCAGTTCCTCTTCCTCTTCCGGAAACACGGTTCGGAGATCGAATACCAGCCGTCCATCTTCAATCCTCGCGATCACCGGCGGATCAGCTCCGCGGCAGCAGCGCTCGGCCAGGTTGACGTCTGCAGAATCCACAGCGATCAGCCAAGTTTCGAGCGATTGTTCGGGCGTAGAACCACCTCCCACTACGGAGCGTCCGGTAATCACCTCGGCGTGCGCGCCAGTGAGCCGAGCGATGAAACGCTGCGTCCGGTCTCGAAGTTGATCTCCCGAAAGCGCGATCATCCGCAGCGCCGGAATCTCGTCCCAACGCTCCAGGAGCAGGCCGCGCAGCGTGGATTCGAGCGCTTGATAGATCAGCTTGTCCAGCCGTAGCGCCCGGAACATCGGGTTCTTGCGCAGCCGGGCAACCAGCGGCGCATCTCCCGCCAGCACGCCGGCCTGCGGTCCGCCGAGCAGTTTGTCGCCGCTAAACGAGACCAGGTTCACGCCGGCCCGCACACTATCACCCACCAGCGGTTCATCCATGCCGAATGCGCGCAGGTCTGCCACACATCCGCTGCCCAGGTCTTCGTAGACCGGGATCCCGCGCTCTTTACCCAGAGCCACCAAGTCGCGCAGTTCCGGCTTAGCCGTGAAGCCTTCCATCCGAAAATTGCTAGGGTGAACACGCAGCAAGAGGCGGGTGCGCTCGGTGATCGCGTCGCGGTAGTCCTGGATGCGCGTGCGGTTAGTGGTCCCTACCTCGCGCAGGATTGCTCCGGAGCGCTGCATAATATCGGGGATGCGAAAGCCCTCGCCAATCTCGATCAGCTCGCCCCGCGAGACAATCACTTCAAAACCGGAAGCTAGTTCGTTGAGAGCGAGATAGATTGCCGCCGCGTTGTTGTTGACGGCGATTCCCGGCGCTCCGACCAGACGCTCGAGCAATCCCGCGATATGGATGTCGCGCTTGCCGCGCCGGCCCTCCGGGATATCGTATTCGAGATTGGAGTAGCCGAAAAGCGGATCGAAGCGCGGGAGCGGAGCCCTACCCAGGTTGGTGTGGAGCACCACGCCGGTGGCGTTGATCACACGCCGCAACGAGGGCTGCTCAAGCTGGGCCAGATTGCGCTGAACCCAGTCCTCCACAGCCAGTGAATTCTTGTATTCGCCGGTACGGATCTCATCGCGGATTCGCGCGAGTACCCGCCGGGTTTCATCCACCACCAGATGGCGCGGGAACCGGTCCGTTACGGACGAGATCCGCAAGACCACTTCGTCTACCGAAGGCAGTTCGCGCAAATGCTCCTGGCTGGTCAAATCACGATAGTAGCAAGCGAGCCTGTAGAAGTTAAATCAGATCCAAAAAATATTAACTGCGATTCAGACAGTAAGGATGGCTCTCGGTCAGTCCGGCGAGTAGTCTCGGTCTGAATGGTCTGAAACCGGCTATTGGCGGGCCATGGCCGCCGCTAGTTCTGCACACCGCAAAAAGACTTTATCTGGATACTTTCCGGCTCGAAGTGATTTCTTCGCGCTTCGTCATTTTCTTCTCTGATCGATTGCGTGGCTGTTATGCGATGGGTGGTCAGAACATAAAGGGAAGACCCCGGCGGAGTCCTTCGTGTAGGCTTCGCAGCCGCTGTTCCCGTCGGCGAATGAAAAAAATGCGGCGAGCTCCACTTTTTTCTGGACTTTTTCCGACGGGACCGGCTATAAGAAGACGTGAGGATACGGGCGGTCTTTATGCGATCCACCAGTAAACTGGACAGCCAGAAGTGCCCCGCCGCTTCCGCCGGTCTCGCCAGCCGGCAACGCCAGATCCTCGATCGGCTGTCGGCTGAGTATTCGCGCCAGGTCCACGGACTGCTCCGTCACCGGGAACTCATCAAGGGTTCCGTATACCAGCTCCAGACGCGCTGCGGCAACCCTTCCTGCCATTGCGCCAAGCCCGGCGGCGTGCGCCACTCGGCTCCGGTACTGTCTTGGAGCGAGGCCGGTAAGACCCGCCTTCGCTCGCTCGCCGCGGCCGATCGTGCCCGTATCCGCCGGCTGACCGGAAACTACCGGCAGGTGCGCCAGTCGCGTGCGGCCTTGGTGAAACTGCACCGGCAAATCCTTGCGGCCATCGATCGGCTTGCGCAAGCCTTGCGCCTGCCTCCCCCAGCGTCGTCCGGCAAACCAACCTGACTATGGACTTCGCCGCCTTCGAACACGACCGCGAGCTCGTGGTCGACGCTTGGCGCCGCGGCGAGGTCGATTATCTGGAAAATATCTCGGAAGCCGCCGAAGCCGATTTCTTCCGCCATCTCCTGGACCGCGAGGTGCTGGCGCGGCTGGCGGAAAGCTATCCCACGCCCCGCCAGAAAGAAGAGGTCCCGGTCTGGCTTTATATTGCCAGCCAGATTAGCCTCAAGCTGCATGACGCCAGCTATCATGCCTTTCCTTATGTGCTGCGCTCGGGCGGGCTGATCACCGCGCTGGGGCCACAGGTGGGACGCAAACCACCCATCCGGACACGCGCGATACTACGCTGTCGTGTGAAGGCTTCAACGACAAGAACGAATACGACCGCCAGACTCCTTGCGATCAGGATTTTCTGCGCAAGTTTGCCCGCGACACCGAGGCCGGCCGCTTGCATGCCTGGTTCAATCGCGAAGTGCCCCGCTGTCTGCGGTCGCTGAAACTATTCGATGCCGAAGGGTTGTTGAGATTGCCCGACATTCCGTTGAAAGTAACGACCAACCCTTCATATACTCTACGAGGCCTTCTTCCGCTGCACAAGCTCTTTCTTGGAAGGGGCCATGGCCTCGAGTTGCTTCAGCAATGCTGGAATCTGTTTGTACCCTATTACCCGCTGAATTATCTTTCGGCTATCATCAATCCGGAACCCACCCAGCGTTCCCGTTGGTCGCCTGCATGCCAGCGCTTCACATTCGCACAGACTCGTTCCACAATGGAAAACGCGGACTCGATCACGTTGGTGCTCGCCAAACCGTGCCCGAGATCAGCAAGACTAAGCGGAGGATTTGTGTACAGAAAAAATGGGCTCTGCGGTTCAATTCGTGCCATTTCCGAGTCGGAGCTAACCGAAGAAGGGATTCTGAAGCGGGAGCTCATTTCCTGAAGCAAGCGGCGTACGCCCGATTTACGTAGGCGCGTGCAACTTCAAAGAAGTGCATTCCGGTGGCAAAACGGACGTTCTATCTTGAAGGATGCCCTGTCTGGGAAAGTTTACGCCATTCTCGAGGACGCTATAAAAAGCGGCAGCTCTAATCTACTTCAGCTCTGAAACCGGCACGTTGAACGCAGCAGTGTTCACCACGCCTTTCCGTTGGAACTGCACCCAAACCCGGTACATTCGCGCGCGCGGGAAGATCAGATTGAACTGCATCCGCGGCCCGCCATCGGCGATGAACGGGTGGTTGTGGATCATGTCGATGGTGTCATCGCTGGCCGCTAGCATGTGTGCCCAGGCGCCCAGGTATGGCTGCAGGCCTTCCGCCGGGTTGAGCTTGAAGAACATCAGTGTCTTCATGCCCGCAATCGGCTGTTCGGGCTCCATCACAAGTTCGACGTCCATGTTGGCGCAGTGATTGGGCGCTAGCGCAGGCATGAGATGCGCTGGAGCAAGCGCTACTTCTTCTCCAGCCCGTCCGGGCACGATCACGGTCCTGGTGATCAATTGAGGGATGCCGCCGGCCGGATAGAAATCACCGAGCACGCGGAACAGTCCGCTATGCGGGAACCGGGTGTCGAAGCGGAAGATGCCGTCGGTTCCGTATACCGGATGATCGTGTACGAAGTAGTTGAGATCCTGGCTCACGATGAACATGTGAAACAGTTTCTCGTGCACGATCTGGAACTGCTTGACCTGCTTGCCGGTCCGCGGATCGGAGATTCGGAACGCGAGTTGCACCGGGTCGCCAGCGTGAAATGAGCTGGGCTTCACCGTGAGATCCATCGGATATTCGATTTGATCCGGGATTCCGAGGACGAGCTTCATTCCGCATCGCGGGCAGGTTCCAGGCTGGGACGACCGTACGTCCGGATCCATCGGGCAGACATAATCCTCTGGCTCAACTTGGCCGAATGCAACACGCGAGGCAAGCAGCATCTGCATCGCGGTACGCCGGGTCATACTTTAATGGTGACACAGGCATTCTTGCCTGTGTTGCACTGAGAACATGAAACGCTTCTCAATCGCAGTGATTTCTGGAGACGGAGTCGGCCAGGAAGTTGTGCCGGCCGCTCTTCAGGTGCTGGATGCAATCGCGAGCCGGCATGGTGTTTCGTTTGATTACGAGCGCTTCGATTGGGGCGCTGAATATCATTTGCAGAACGGCCGCATGATGCCCGGAAATGCGCTCGATCTGTTGCGCCCGAAAGACGCGATCTTTCTGGGCGCAATCGGCGACCCGCGAATCCCCGATCACATTACGCTGAACGGACTTCTACTTCCGATCCGGCGCGCTTTCGACCAGTTTGCCAATGTCCGTCCAGCGGTTCTGTATGCCGGTGTCAAATCGCCCTTGGCGCAGCCGGGCGAAATCGATATGGTGATTGTGCGCGAAAACACGGAAGGCGAATACGCTCAGGTGGGCGGATTTCTGTATCACAACCATCCGGAGGAGGTGGCGATCCAGACCGCTGTATTTACGCGCCGCGGGATCGATCGCGTCGTGCGATTCGCGTTTGAGTTGGCCCGCCAGCGGAACAAGCAGCGGCACCTCACATCGATTACGAAATCGAATGCGCAAGGGTTTGGCATGGTGCTCTGGGACCGCGTGTTTGAAGAGGTCGCGTCCGAGCACGCCGATATCCGGACCGATTCGCTGCTGGTGGATGCCGCCGCGATGAATTTTATTCGCCGTCCCGCGAGCTTCGATGTGGTGGTGGCATCCAACCTGTTCGGCGATATACTCAGCGATGTGTCCGCGATCTTGACCGGCAGCATAGGCCTGGCTGCCAGTGCCAACCTGGATCCCACACGCCAGTTTCCGTCCATGTTTGAACCGGTCCACGGGTCGGCGCCCGACATCGCGGGGCGCGGTATTGTCAATCCCATGGCCCAGATTCTGTCTGCCGGCATGATGCTGGATCACCTTGGTCTGCCGGAAGCCGCTCAGCAGATGCAGAGCGCCGTGGCCGCCGTTCTAGCAGAAGGCAAGGTCCGGACACCAGATCTCGGAGGCGGGAGTTCTACGGAACAAGTCACCGCCGCAATCATCGAGCGCTTGCCCAAATGAACTCGATTCAAATCCTCCCGAGTATTCTCGGCCTCTCCTTCGCATCCGGAGTCAATCTGTATGCAGCCGTGCTGGTGGTGGGCCTCGGAACGCGATACGGCTGGATTGGCGGTCTGCCGGGCGAGTTGCACGTGCTTGCGAATCCGTTCGTCCTGGCCATCGCCGGCGTCCTATATTTCCTCGAGTTTTTCGCCGATAAGATTCCGTTTGTAAGCGTCGCCTGGGACTCTGTGCACACCTTTATCCGTCCGCTTGGAGGCGCCGCCCTGGCACTCGCGTCCGCTTCCAACATGAGCCCCTTCGCGCAAGTGCTCGCTATGTTGGCAGGCGGATCGATCGCGCTCGGCACGCACTCCACCAAGCTCGGTTACCGGTTGCTCGTGCACGCGTCGCCCGAGCCGGTCAGCAACTCGATCTTCAGTCTGGCTGAGGATTTCGGCGTGGTCGGTCTGGTTTTGCTTGTCTACAAACATCCCTTCGTGGCTGTATCTGTGGTTGTGGCGATGCTGATTGCAATCGCGCTGATCGCTCCCCTGATGTTTCGTGCCATGGCGTTTCTCGCTCGAGGTTTCACCGCTCGCTTCACCAGCCTATTTGGCGGGCATGTTTCGAGTGTCCAGCCGCCGGCATGGCTTGAGCGGGAGCTTGGGCCGCAGGGTTCCGGTAGCTGGCGCGTGCATCGCTGCTTTGCACGATCCATTCCTGGCGTGCCACTGATGAAACAGGGTTACCTCGCCGCGTGCGGCGGAACAACGGTATTCGCCGCCAAAGGCGTTCTCGGCACTAAACTCGTGCCGATAGAGCGGCTCGAGATCCGGCGAGGATTGATCTTCGACCTTGTTACAGCTCGAGCCGGTGAACGCCGTGCCACGTTGTATTTCACCAAAGACGGAGCGAACGGGCGCGCGACATAAAAGTGGAGGCTAAGCGGCCCGGCGTGCCTCCCAATAGTCCTCAAACCGGCCATTGAGTGGCAGCAACAGAGAGCAGTGATGGCATTGGCACCCCCGAACCGTCCAAAACATCCCAGACTTCTTGAGACGCGAACCGATCACGGTCTTGCAGCCGGCCTCGATGACCCCCGGAGCCGACAAACAAGATGCTGGCGGCGAAACTTGGGATAGCCCGTGCGCTCGGCATTCCCGTCGAAATAATCTGCCTCCATGCGAATCTTCTCAGCCGGTTCCGGATTGGCCGAATTCAAGGAGCGAAGCACGCCCACCAGTTTTTCAATTTTGCCCGTGTCGAGGAGGCGCTTTTGGTGGACCTTTATCCAATGTTTCTGATTCGCCTCGTCATTAGGGTGTTGCAGCGTGCGAGCCAGTTCCCAAAGGTGCTGGCGAGCATGATACAGATCGACAATCTGAACCGCGCCTGGAAAATGTTGCTCGGTACGATTCCAGATCTACTCGGCTCCGTCGCCATGACGACTTTCTTTTCCGCACGGCTCCAGCCACGCTTCCAGGCTTCCAGATACGGCACGTACGCAAGCGTATAGCCGTTTGCCAAACTCTTCGGCGGTTTCTATAGCGCCGGTATAGGTGGTGGAATTCGGATCACGGAGCCCTCCTGGTCCCACGTGGTCTGGGTGAACACACGTCCCAACTTGGGTTTCCGCGTATGGGCCGGTTGGCCGGACAGCTTGCCTGGTCGGCCCACTGTCTCTCTTCACGACCGGTACGACCGTCCCATCCATTTGCACATACAGGATCGCTTGGGTCGTTCGCGGCAAATCCGGGCATTCACCTCGAGGAAGGCTCGGCTCAACTCCTGAAACCGGCGAAACTCGGCCAGTTCGCGCTCGGCCTTGCGTTGCATGGCCGGCGTGGCGAAGCTCTCGGTAACGGTCTTGCCCTGGCCTTATAGGTCAGCCTGAGGTTGGGCCCATGGCTGGACTCTCCGGGTCTATGGCAATGGCAGTTCGGGTTGCCACAGCGGCCCTGCGTGGCAGTGATTGAGCCGGGTCGGTTGAGAGGGCCAAAAAAAGAAGGGAACGGGCTTATCGCCAACATTCATGTCACGCACCCGCTGAGCGGCATGCGCACCCGCGTCGAGGCATTCGGCGGTACACTAGTTCGGGACGGCGGCACGGGGACCACCTTGAAAATCTGCCTTCCTCTGAATACATTGCATACAATCGCCAGCGGCACTGCATGAAGTTGCGAGTGGTGTTCGCAGAGGACCAGGCGATGGTGCTGGGCGCTCTAGCGGCACTGCTCGAAACGGAAGGCGACATCGAAGTGGTGGGCCAAGCCCGCAACGGCAAGGAAGCGCTGAAGCTCACGCTCGCCGAGAAACCGGACCTGCTCCTATCCGATATAGAAATGCCCGAGATGGCCGGGCTTGAGCCAGCGGCCGAGTTGAAACGGGAGCGCGTTCCGGTGCGTGTCGTGATCTTGACCACCTTCGCACAGGCCGGCTAACGTGCGCCGAGCACTGGACGCCGGGGCGTCAGGATATCTGCTCAAGGATTCGCCCGCCGTGCGGTTTCTCGCGAAGGACTTCGGAGTGCGTGATCATGCTACATCGTTCGCGCGCTCTACCACGCGGGCGATCGCGGATAAGTGATCGAAATCCGATGCGAAACCGGGCTTGTTAAAGTTATAGCCCACCACGCCGTAATGGTCGGCCCGCCAAGGGAGCTCAGCCAGGCCGTGGCGTGTTGCGGAGGCCAGGCTCACTGTGCCGTCGTTTTGAACTTCCTCCGGTGTGCGCCCGGCCATCTCCAGAAATGCGTGCAGCGGTTTTTAATCCGAACGACTCCAGCCCAACGCCCGCATATGCAAAATATCGAACGCCCGGGCGGTCCGGATTCTGCTCGTTAAATCTCCGCGCGGAAACTGTCGTGAGATCTCCCGCTGCACCCGCAGGCCAACCGAGCACTCGCATGGCTTCTGTAATTGTTTCGTACAGCACGTGCTCGGCAAAGTTCGAGATATCGGGCCGCGGCGCCACGATGAAATCTGCGATCGGCGTGCCGAGGTGCGGCGTGCAGAGGGTTGAGAGCGAGGCAACGCGCCTGGCCAATCCATTCAGATCCTTCGAGAGCAGATATCGTGAATCGAGACCACCCATGCTGTGCGCAATGATGTGGACAAGGCCCGCCGGAAACTTTTGCTCAATTGAGCCAGCGAGTTTCTGCGCGCGTTGCGGGATGCCGCCGAGAACGGGCACACGCGGAAAAAGCGCGTCCGGGTATTTCGCTTTCACAGCGCGAAAATATTCCTGGCCCGCGAGCATTTGAGGAATTAAAACGCCACTAGCGAATACCAGGTTCATGCAATCAGCGATGGACGTGGAAGTTATCGTGGCGGGGATGGATGCCAAGCGCCAGCTCCAGATACCGGCCGGCCTCGCTGGTTCGGGCGGAAGCGCGATAGATCACCGCGGCGTCAGAAAATATATGTGCGTCTTGCACGCCGGATGAGAGCGCCTGGTCTATGAGATCCAGCGCTTCATCGTGGCGGCCATCTAGATGCAGTGCACTGGCTAGCGCAGCCTGGGTGGAGAAATTATTCCGGAGCTCAATGTCCTTGCGCGCCCATTTCACCGCCTCGGGGGCATTCGGGCATACATCCGTGTAGAAATCCGACAGGTGATGGTAGTAATGAACTTCGCCGCGCTGCGCCGATTGCAGATAAGCCGCGAGTGCTTTTTCGTACAACGGTTCGGCTTGCTCTGGCTTACCCATCATCACGTATACCTCGCCTAGCGTCTGTTGCAGCTCCGGCTTCGGTATACGCGTCAGGAGCCGTTCATAGAGAGCGGCCGCCTCCTCAAATTTCCGTTCGGCGGCGAGCAACTCGGCCATGTGTTCGCCGGTCAGCCAGTGGCCGGAGTAAGCCTGGGCCGCTCTCTGGTAATGCATCCTGGCATCTTCATAGCGGCCATGGCTTAAATCCAGAACTCCCCGTTGGAGCTCCAGCCAGGCGTACGACCGCATTTCCTTGGCTGTGAGTTCGTCTTCAGCTTCGAAGTAGAGACGGTCAGCGCCCGCTGTATCGCCCATTTTGCGTTGGAAAAACGCAAGGCGCGCCAGATTGTCCCAGGTCCGATTTTCTTGGACCAGCTCCTGGTACGCTGTTTTAGCACGAGCATACCTTCCCTGCTGGAAATCCAGATCCGCCAGCATCGCTTTCCCTTCGAAACGAGACGGTAGCGCAGGCGCCATTTCCAGGTCTCGCTTCCCCTGGGCGAGCCGATGGAAGTGGAAATCGAGATTGGCCTTCAACAGGCACAGGTCTTCCTTCGGACCAAACCGCCGAATGGCATCGTCGATCGCATTTTCCGCGGCTGCGAATCCTGCAAGGTCTCCGATGAGAGAGGCGCGATGATAAATCCGATAGACAAGTTTCGTCGCCTTTTCGATATCGTACGGAATCAGCCCGACGATATCCTTCTGCGCCCGCTGCAGCTCAATCTCATAGTCCGTAGCACAGGCACGAGCGTGCGCAAGCGCATTCTTGCCTGTGTGGTCCTGAGTCGCACCTACCTGAGTCGCAGTCACCAGGGCTCTGCCAAATACGGAAATTCTTTCAGAAATTCCGCGTCGTTCTTCAATGGGTTCGGTGGTGTTTTCGGCACGATGGGCGCATGATCCCACAGCGACTGGTCATTCAACAGATCCACATGATACTTCTTGCCGTTAAACTCAGCGCTCATATCCAGAAACAGCGACAGAAACCGCGTAGCCACCTGATCTTCCAGCCGGCGTCCAAACGGCCATGTGCCGGTCGTGTCCATATCGATCGCGCAAACATTCGGAATAAAAATCTCGAACGAGCGTCTTAGCGGGATGTTCAGACCCTTTCTGTTCCAGCTATCATGAGGCATGTTCAGTTCTTGGAAAAGCGTTTTCGCAACTCGCGGGAAGGCTTCCGCGGCATTGGAATACGTCTTGTGAACAGAGACTGGCGAGTTGTCATGATTGAAAGAAGTTTTGAGACCCAGCGCGCTGATCGACGGCCCGAAACCCCACCCCAGATGCCCTAACCGCTTGATAAAAACCGGGCCGAGCCAGAAATTGTTTGCGCCCATCTGCCGGTTATCTTCCCGCTCACTCAAAGCTGCATCGGCGAATGGCTGGCCATCGGTATCGACGAGCTTGTATTTCTTCAATTCGTCATCCAGCTTGATCGCGTCAATCAGCGCCCAGGGATGCTCCAGCCAGAAAGGATCGTCCGGAATCGATTCGATTTTGTGAGCGGCTTTCAGAACCCAACTTTCGCCCCAGGTATTGACGATTCTGTCCTTCTCAGGTGAGCGCGTGAGGAATTTGAGCGGGATTTCAAGAATAATGGCGTTGACGTTCTTACCCGCTTGCGCGTCCTTTCCGCTGTATACGAAGCGGAAATTGCCATTTTCATCTTTCTTGAATTTGTTGCCGTTCCAGGTCAGAGGCCCTGGCGGAAGGTCCTTTTTGACCCCGTTCCCCCAATTTGGATTGCTTGGATCGAAGTTAAATAGATCGTTCCCGTCCAGCTCCAGCAGGGTTTTTGGAATCCTTAACTCTCGTGCCTCCGTCATGGTATGAGGAACGTGATAGAACTGGGGCGCGTAGTTGATCGACCGGAAGAATCCCGGCAGATCGTTGAAAAATGCATCGTCGCGGCCGCCGATGAAGGTTTTGATCGCGTGGCCGTCCGGAGTATCAATGGTCAAAACTTTGTTGATATCGACTACCTTTGTAAAGCTCCCACCCGGAAAATCCAGAAACTTCACGGTGGCCTTACCTGATTTATCTACCGTAACCCGAATCTCCGAAGTCTTCAATTCGCCCAGGTACTTTGTCTTGACTGCATCCAGATACTTGAGCAAGCCTTCCAGACTGTGACCGTCCTTTTCCCGCGCGACTCTCGGATGCGGAGCAATCAGCACTCTGTAGAGCATGTCGTTGTCTAAGACGCCGGCTTCCGGAACGGAAGCAAATGTCAGAGCGATTACGACTTTCTCTCCTCCGCTTGTATCATCGCTGGGAAATCCGAAAAGATCATACAGATCCGCCGCATTGTGGTCAATGTCGGAAAAGATTGAATTAACTGCATTGGGATCATTATGGTCGGCCAAGAAACAGTCCTCCTCTGCAAGCTGACGCACAGAATATCAGCACAAATCGGTTAATGTCAATCAAACATCCTTGACAGGGCAGGAACTTCGCACGACGGCTTGATTCTCGGAACCCGCATTGCGATCCGCCAGGACGTAGCCGGCATAGCGGGCCGAAACCGTCGCAAGTGAGAGCAGAAACGGTCCAATGCGGTTCGAGGATCTGC
>JBPCOQ010000042.1:0-8612 GCA_051000095.1 Bryobacteraceae bacterium
TCAGAACCGGTGACAGTCCCTCATAGCGCTGCTGAATACCACGCTCAGAACTAACCGAACCAATCACTCTTTAACGCTACCACCAATCAGGGTTAATTGAAGCAGTTATTTATACACAATTCCTAAGCTTCACCATCACGCAGACAGTAACTATATCGGTAAACAACCCACACACTCTCGAAAACCCTCCCGTAGTGCGAGGTAGAGTCGAGCAGGCCGTTGGCCTGCCGAGCAGGCGAAACCGCCTACTCCACTCACTGCTTTTCATCGCCTTTGGTGGGCGATCGCGCGCCCATAAAAACAGGTAAGAATGCGCTTTCGCACGTTGCAGGCGACCCAAACACCGGGTCACCCGGCAGGCGGCAAACCCCGACCGCCTGCCCCACAGTTTGCGGAAAGCCGCGCTGTGTTACATAAAAAAGATGCCTCATCGCTTTACGCTCTGCCAGATGGCGGAGCAGGTTCGCGCGCGGAAGCTTTCGCCCGTCGAGCTCGTAGATGCTCACCTGAAGCAGATTGAAACACACAATCCAAAGCTGAATGCGTTTGTGCGCGTTCTGCATGACGATGCGCGTGCGGCGGCCAAGTCGGCTGAAGGCGCATCGGTAAAAGGACCGTTGCATGGCGTTCCTATCACGATCAAGGATAGCTTCGATATGGCTGGGCTTCCTACCACTTGCGGGAGTTGCTTCTTTCAGGATTTACGCGCCAGCCGCGATGCAACGGCGGTGATGCGGTTGAAGCAAGCCGGAGCCATTCCACTTGGAAAGACGAACACCCCCGAGTTCCTCTCGAACTATGAAACTGACAATTACGTGACCGGCCGCACGAATAATCCCTGGAATCTGAACTGCACGCCGGGCGGATCGAGCGGTGGTGAATCGGCGGCGATTTCGTCGTACTGCTCAGCAGGCGGAATTGGCAGCGATGGTGGAGGCTCGGTTCGCGTACCGGCGCATTTCTGCGGAATCGCAGCCTTGAAACCTACGCCGGGGCGCGTTCCCGCCACGGGACACATGCCGGAGATCTGTCATCCCGGAGGGCTGCTGGGCGTGGCTGGCCCGATGGCTCGCACCGCCGCCGACGTGAAGCTTCTGTTCGAAGTGCTGGCGGGATACGACGATCAGGATCCATTCTCCGCGCCGGTTCCACTTCGTACTCCTGAGCTGTCGGGCGTGCGCATTGGTTTGATGGAGCAGTGGTACTCAGTGCCCGTACAGCCCGCGATCCGTAGCGCCGTGCGGAAGGCGGCGGTCTGCTTCGAGCAGCTTGGCTTCACCGTGCAGCCGTTTCAGCCCACAGGCCTCGAAAGGGCTCCCAACGTCTGGTGGTTCTTTTTCGGTGAACTGCCGGCCCGCATCACCAAGGAGCTGATCGCGGGACGAGAGGACCAGGCGCATTGGACCGGCACCGAATTCCTGCACCGCGCGTTAACCGGGCCGGAGCCGACGGCGAATCAAGTGGTGGCCAATCTGGCAATTCGCGACATGATGCGCGGGTCGTTGCTGCAACAGATGGCGGATTGTCCGGTGCTGCTGACGCCGCCTTGCGGTGTGGCGGCGTTCGAACATCGTCAACGACGCTATGCGACGGATGAAAAGGAGATCGGCTTGTTTGAAGCGATGATGCCGGCGACGCCCTTCAATCTGCTTGGAATGCCGGGCATGGTGATTCCGTTTGGTTTTGACGAGCGAGGCATGCCGGTTGGGATTCAGTTAGTGGGGCGGCCGTTTGAGGAAGAGCTGCTGTTGGAACTTGCGGTGCGGCTGGAGGAAGCGCGCGGGCCGTTTCCGGGGCCTACGGCGTATTGGTAAACAACAACTGGACGCAGTCCACGACATCGGGAGCCGTGGGACATGCTTAGCGAGAGCGAGGGCGGTTGTCGCAAGTATCGGGAACTTGGGTCGTGCGCAGCGACGTAGAGCATGCTTCAGCTTGCTCCCGGCGGGCACAAGCTAAAGCATGTGCCACTTAGCGATCGGTTTCAGGAGAGCTTGTCCCATAAATCGGCGGTTCGCCCGGTGGCCTTGTTTTCCAGCGACGGTGAATCCAGAGCCATTGATCCGGGTGTTCGCGAATGACGCCTTCCAACACTGCGTGCAAGGCTTGCGTGTCGCGGTGGACGTCGCCGGTGATGGGAACTTCGGGATAGAAGCGTAGAATATAGCGGCCCTTCGCTTCGGACCAGAGCGCAAAGCCGGGGATGACCGGCGCTCCCGTTCTGCCAGCCAGACGCACCAGCGCTGTGTTGGCACACGCCGGGATGCCAAAGAAGTCGACGAAAGCGCCTTCCTGCAATGTCGTGTTCTGGTCGATCAGCACTCCGACGGGTTCGTTTTGATGCAGCGCTCTAAGGACGGCACGCGCGGAATCCCATTTCTCGATCAGCCGGTTACCGGACAGTTTCCGGCGGTCCTCCACCATGCGATCGATTCGAGGATCATCGAGCGGGCGGATGACGATGTTCATCGGCTCGGTCAACAAGCCATGCGCGAAGGCGCTTAGTTCCCAATTGCCAAGGTGAGCGGTAGCGATGAGTATGCCGCGGCCTTGCTCTTTGGCTTTGCGATAGTTCTCTAAGCCTTCGTAGGAGATCCACTGCTCGATGTTGCCGCGATTCATTTTCGGGAATCGCGCAAACATCCACAGCAAGCGCGCGATCGAGCGGAACACGCCATCGACGATTCGCTCACGGAAAGCGGGCGTTTCGGGCGGGAAGGCCAACTCCAGATTGCGTATCGCGATCCGGCGCAGGCGAGGCAGACCGAGGTCCAGCAGCTTCGTGCAAAAACGAGCGAATCCGATTGGTGAGTTCGCGAGAGTGAAAAGAAGAAGTCGCGCCGCTAAAGACTGGATCACACGATCCAGCCGCCTCCGAGGACCAGATCGCCATCGTAGAAAACCGCTGCCTGGCCGGGCGTAACGGCTCGCTGCGGTTCATCGAAGCGCGCGTCAATGCGCGTTATATCGGCTGTGGGATACAGCATGGCGGAGGCCGCCAGGTGCTTGTTGCGGATCTTCACCTGAGCGCGCTTGGGCGACTGAACAGACGGAATCGAAACCCAGTTCACGTCCGCGGCTGAAAGCGTTGCGCGAAGCAGTTCTTCGTTTCTGCCCACAATCACTTGCCGCTCCGCCGGCCTCGTGGCGATCACGTACAATGGCTCGCGCGCCGCGATTTTCAGTCCGCGCCGCTGGCCCACGGTGAAATGGTGGACACCTTGGTGCTCGCCGAGAACCCGCCCGTCCGTATTGACGATCTCGCCGCGGGTCTGCTCGGGCGCGATGCCTTGCTCCTCGAAATAGGCGTCGATAAATGCGGCGTAGTCGCCATTGGGGACGAAACAGATCTCCTGGCTATCGGGCTTCTCCGCCACGGGCAGTCCAAGGTCGCGAGCCAGCTCGCGGACCTGTGGTTTCGTATACGCGCCTAGCGGAAACATGGTCCGGGCCATCTGTTCCTGCTTCAGGCCAAACAGGAAATAGGTCTGATCCTTAGCCGGATCGACGCTTCTGCGCATCTGATAGCGTCCCGCGCGCTCATCGAAATCGATACGAGCGTAATGGCCCGTCGCAATCTTGTCAGCGCCCACGCCCGCCGCCATGTCGAGAAACTGATCGAATTTGACGAAGTTATTGCACAGCGTGCACGGGATGGGAGTGCGTCCGGCCAGATACTCATCGACGAATGGTTTCACCACCTGGCGCTCAAACTGCTTCTCGAAGTTGATTAGGTAATACGGAATTTCAAGGTGCTGCGCCACGTACCGCGCGTCGTACACATCCTCGATCGAGCAGCAGCGTCCTGTGGCGCCGCCCTCGGGCGTCAACTCCGGCAAGCGGCGCTGGTTCCAGAGCTGCATCGTGAGTCCAACGACGGAGTGCCCTTTCCGGTGCAGCAATCCCGCGACTACCGAGCTATCGACGCCGCCCGACATGGCTACCGCTATAAGCTTGGTATCAGGCATGCGCGGTATAGGCGGGCGAAAGCTTGCGCAATTGCGCGGTGGAATCGGCGACCGCCTCAATCAGGGCATCCACCTGCTCTTCGGTGTTTGCGGCTCCGAGCGAAAAGCGCAGGCTCGCGCGGGCGCGTTCGGGTGGAAGTCCCATCGCCAATAGAACGTGCGAGGGCTCCACCGCACCGCTCGAGCACGCGGATCCGCTGGAGACAGCAAATCCCTTCAGGTCGAGCGAGATCACCAGGGCCTCGCCTTCAATCCCATCGAAATAGATGTTGGAGGTGTTGGGAAGCCGCGGCGCACGCCCGGCATTCACTCCGGAATCGGGAACTCCGTCAAGAATTCCGCGCTCCAGCCGGTCACGAAGCGGCGCCAGCGAGGGGGCATGGGAGACAGCCAGCGCCGCGCGGCCGAATGCCACGGCCCCAGGAACATTTTCCGTTCCAGCACGGCGCTCGCGCTCATGCCGTCCACCGAAAAGTAGCGGGCGTAACTTCGTGTCTTTCTTCACATAAAGGGCTCCAACTCCTTTTGGCGCATAGAGTTTGTGACCGCTCATCGAATACAGATCCACGCTCAGGGCACGCACGTCGATCGGGATTTTCCCAACCGCCTGGATACCGTCAACATGAAATGTGACGCCTGTTTGGTGAGCGATGCGAGCGATCTCTTGAACCGGCTGGAGCGCTCCCGTCTCGTTATTTGCGTGCATTATGGAAATGAGAACGGTGCCGGACCGGAGTGCCTTCCCGACATCGTTCGGATCGATTACGCCATCGCTTCCGGCCCGCACATAAGTGACGTCAATGCCCGTGCGCTCCAATTCGGCGCACGGATTCAAAACCGCTGGATGCTCGATCGCGCTCGTGATCACATGCTTTCCGGGGGTTTGGTGGCTTAGCACGGAGCCGAAGATCGCAAGGTTGTTGGCTTCGGTGCCGCCGCTCACGAATACGATCTCGCGAGCGTCCGCGTGGAGCAGAGCCGCCACCTGCCGCCGAGCCATTTCCAGGCGCTGCTTGGCTAACTGGCCTTGATAATGGATACTGGAGGCGTTTCCATACACTTCGGCCATTACCGGAATCAGGGCTTCCAGAACCTCTGGCGACACGGGTGTCGTTGCGTTGTGATCGAAGTAGAAGCGCTGCACTCTTACGTATCAGTTTAACAACTATGCGCAATGCGCTCATCACTCTAACGACCGACTTTGGAAGTTCGGACCACTTTGTGGGCGTAATGAAGGGCGTGGTCCTGAGCATTGCGCCGCACGCCCGCATTGTCGATATTACGCACGAGATTCAGCCGTTTGAAATCAGCCAGGGCGCTTATGCGATTTCGCAGGCTTACGCATATTTCCCACCGAAGACGATCCACGTTGTCGTGGTGGATCCGGGAGTGGGATCGGCGCGGCGCCCATTGCTGGCCGAAATGGCCGGGCAGTATTTTGTATGTCCCGACAACGGCGTGCTGTCGATAATCTACGCCCGGGAGCGGCAAAAGGTTCGGCATATCACGAATAAAAGTTTCTTTCTTGCGGGGTTAAGCCAGACGTTTCATGGGCGCGATATCTTTTCGCCCGTGGCCGCTCATCTGGCGAGCGGTGTGGCACCCGCCCGATTTGGCAAGTTAATCGACGACCCTATCCGGCTGAACCTGGCTCGGCCGGTCCAGACCGGTAAGGCAACCTGGACCGGAGAGGTGCTCAGCGTGGATCGATTCGGCAACTTGATTACGAGCCTGCACATCGATGATTTCCAAAGTATCCGGGTCCGGGCCTTCGAGCTCCGGGTAGGTTTCGAGAAATTGACGGAACTCGCGCTGACGTTCTCCGATTTCGCGCCAGGCGAGCGGATGCTGATCGTAGGCAGCGGAGGTTTTCTCGAAGTGGCGGCGAATCAAGCGTCCGCCGCGAAGCTATTGGGCTGCGGTATTGGCTCGCCGGTGGAGCTGGTCCTCTATGGACCGCGCGGATAGGCTATAAGCAGGCGAAACCGCCTGCTCCACTCAGCTTTTCATAAATGGATACTCGCCGGAGAATAATTCCCTCGTTCAGGACTTAGACCATTGAGTCCACGAAAAGGAGAACTCTCATGGTAGTTGACGACATGCCTCGCTGGAATGACCTCGCCCGGGCCGAGGAGGAAGTACGCATTGCGCCGACAATTGACGTTGTCGTGAAGAGCGGCAGGCTCAACAGCACTGTCCTCGGGCTGGACATCGGGACCAGCCGTATCTGCCTGGCGCAGAAGGCGGGCGACAAGTTTCAGTACAACACTCAACTGAACGCATTTGTCACTATCCCGTTCTCCAACATGACGGAGTCGATGCTAAAGAAAGCACAGATTCCCCACGAGTTGAACGGGTCAAACATTGTGGTCTACGGCACCGAGTCCGGCACTTTCGCGGACATGTTAAATGTAGACACGCGCCGCACCATGGACTTGGGACTATTGAATGCCAACGAGCCGAACAGCCTGGACGTCATACGGCAGATCCTATCCTCTATGGTCGAGGATGGGTCATCCCACAAGATCTGCTTCACGGTGCCCGCCGCGCCGCTCGGAAGCCAACAAGGTATAAGCTATCACCAGCAAACGCTGACAAATCTGCTTACCGAACTCGGCCACGACGTGTTTAGTGTCAACGAAGGGTTGGCGGTAGTTTATGCCGAGCTCGCGGAGTCGAACTTCACCGGCATAGGTATCAGCTGCGGAGGCGGTCTGTGCAATGTGTGTCTCGCGCATCTCTCTATGCCGGCGCTCAGTTTCTCGATTAACAAGGGAGGCGATTACATCGACAACAGCGCGGCGTCTCTCACAGGGGAGCGCCCCAACCGCATTCGTCTCATCAAAGAGCAATCGTTTGATCTGAACACACAATACTCTGACAAAACCTGTCAAGTGATCGGGCTCTATTACGACGAAGTGATCCTGAGTTTGGTGAAAGGCATGAAAGCGGCCATCCTCGAAGCAGGTGTAAGACCGAAGCTGAATCGGCCAATTCCGCTGGTGCTGAGTGGAGGAACGGCATCGCCCCTTGGCTTCCGCGATCGTTTTGAAAAGGTACTTATGAAAGAGGATTTCCCGATCGCCCTTTCTTGCATACGTATAGCCAAAGACCCGCTGCAAACGGCGGCGAAGGGAGCGTTAGTGGCGGCGCTCTCCGAGCCGTCCTCGCGTTAGCCGCCAAACATCCCGCCCCGGCCACGAATTTTAAGTCAACTGCAATGCTGCGTGGCATTATTTTCTGTCCCGACCCCGAACTGAATGTGGAGTTTCAGCGGGTGTTACACGAACTCGGCCTTATCAGCTTGACTCGCGTTCTGGATCGATATCCGAATTCACTGGAGCTGCTTCGCTACCTGCGAGCCCATGCGCCTCAAGTGGTCTTTGTCGGTACAGAATCCATCAGCCGGGCGCTCGAGCTTGTCCAAGGAATTGAGAAGCATACCCCCGGCGTGCAGGTGGTCGCAATTGGGCGCGCCTCGAATCAGCAGGTCCTTCTGGAGCTGATGCGTGGGGGGATTCGTGAATACGCGTCTTTACCTTTCAATAAGCAAGCGATTGGAGAAGCGCTGCTACGCATCGGCGAAGTTCTCCAGACCAACCCCGTCGCAATCACAAGCACAGATAAGGTTTTCGCCTTTCTTCCATCTAAACCGGGCGTTGGCACTTCGACGATTGCCTTGAATGCAAGTATTGCGCTCACGACAGTAGCCGAGACGCGAGTTTTGCTTTCCGACTTCGACTTGAACTCGGGCATAATCCAATTCATGTTGAACGTCGAGAACGAACACGGAGTTACCGACGCGGCCGAACGGGCCTTTGAGATGGACGAAAGCCTTTGGCCGCAAATGGTCACGACAATAAACAAGCTGGATATCCTGCATGCCGGCAAGTTGAATCCCGATTCCCGGATCGAACCGTCCCAACTCCGGCATCTCATTGAATTCATGAGGCGGCATTACCAAGCCCTGTGTTTCGATCTGTCTGGCAATCTCGAGAAGTACTCGCTTGAAATCATGCATGAGGCCCAGAAGATTTTCCTGGTCTGCACCCCGGAGCTTCCGTCGCTGCACCTGGCCCGGCAGAAGTACGCGTATCTGAAGCAGTTGGACTTACACGATCGCGTCTCTGTGTTGATGAACCGCTATCACAAACGATCCTTAATCAGCCTGCAACAGATCGAGCAATTAATGGATTTGCCTATCCAATTGACATTTCCCAATGATTATCAAGGCGTGCATCGCGCGCTGACACTGGGCCGTTCGGTTGAAGCCACCAGTACGTTGGGCAAGCAATTTGAGGCGCTTGCTCAAACCATGGCGAGTCCTTCGCCGCAGTCGTCGAAGAGTACGCAGAAGAAGAAGTTCTTAGAGTATTTTTCAGTCGATCAAAGCCGGCATGTCGTGAAGAGCAATGAACCGGTTATTTGACCGTGCGCCGGACCGCCGGCCACGGTAACCGCAATCCATCCGGCGGGCTGAAGCCCGGCGGCGCCCAATAACGCTGCTACTCTGAATCCAATGGTGCGTCCTGAAAGACGCGTTGTTCTAGCGGGTGAAAGTCCCGTCCGGGTAAGCGCCGGAGCGCCCGGTAGCAGACTCCAGCCAAGCGGAGAGATCGTCTGGGCCGAGCGGAGTGTCGAAAG
>JBPCOQ010000070.1:0-16270 GCA_051000095.1 Bryobacteraceae bacterium
TACGCGGACCACAGGCGGCACAGGTGGAGCTTCAGACGGTGAGTGCGACGGCGTTGCGGGGGCAATCACGCCTGAGGACGAACACCCGCGGCACTGGGGATTGAGGGACTGTGGCTTTTTTACCACAGTGATGGTTTCTGGTTTGGCCTTCGGAGCTTTGTCCTGGGCCGGAGTGGAAGGCGCTGCCTTGTGGGGCTGCGCTAGGGTTTTGGTTCGCATGATGTCTCCTGTGTTTGTAATAGCTGAACCGCTTTAGCTAACAGTACCGATAGTAGCTGAACCGCTTTAGCTAGTCAACACTTTTCTTGACACTGTTTGCAAAACCGCTTAAGCTAATGAAATGAATAAGAAGGTTATCTCCGACGTAATGCGCGCGATGGGCAAGAAGGGCGGCAAGAAGGGCGGCAAGCGCCGTTTGGAGACCATGACACCTGAGGCGCGTTCCGCAGTCGCGAAGAAGGCGGCGGCCAAAAGTGCGGAGGTTCGTACGGCGAAGAAGGCGAAGAAGAAGCCGGACGGGAAGGGGGAGTGATGATTGATATCCAGGCGAACAAGCTCGATGCGATCAAGGCAGTGCGGGAGTATTGCAATCAGACGTTCGGCGTGTTCGCTGGCCTGAGAGAAACAATCGCTTTCCTGGATTCGCTGAACCGGCTCCAGGAACCAGCGTCTCTCAGAGCGCGGTTTGAGATCGTCGGGAGTGAGCTGAAGCCAGAGGGGGAGTGAGAGTACCTGCCCCGTTTCGGCTGCACTGAATCCTGAGAGGCGAATAAACAAATGCTTTACAGGCGCGGTAATGTCTTGGGGAGCCACCCAGGGAGCCACCGCGATGGACACGGGTGGAAATAGTGGACGATTTCAGGCTTAGGACTCCGCTAAGTGATTGAGAAATGGACAGTGGTGGACGCAGTGGACGTCCATCCCTGAGACTTTTAATCAAAGGGTCGCGGGTTCGAGTCCCGCCCGGCTCACCAACAAATTAGGTTGCAAGCGCTTCTCCGAACGAAACGGGATTCATTACTTATAGTTGCTCCCACTGCCGTGCCTGAGAAGCGTTCGGATCTCACTCTCGAATGCATCCTTGTCTACCATCCCTACGTGGGACACCGCGATTTGTCCATCGCGGTCGATTAACAGCGTCATCGAAAGCGCCTCGACACCGTACAGCTTTCCCAAGTCCTCGTTACCGATCACCACGGGATAGTTGATTTTGTGTGCTTTGAGGAAGGGCTTCACCACCTTCCAACCATCGTCATCATTGAAACACCGATAGTAACAAGCCCACTCCCCTTATATTTCTTCTGGAGTTCCATATACCAGGGGATTTCGACTTTGCACCCTCCGCAGGTGGTTGACCAGAAATCCAGCAAAACCACCCGGCCACGATACGCGGCTAATCGGACAGAGGCACCCCTGGCGTCCTTTAGAGAAAAGCTAGGGGCTGTCCGGGCGCCGGCTGCGAGAACAGCGGGAACCACCGCGCACGGCATCAACTGCAGAGCCAACACCATAGTGGCTGGCGAGATCCGGCGTAACACCTGAAGTACTTTCATAGAGTCCTCAATTCATTCCTAATAGCTGAATTATTTCGTGCTCGTAAACGCTTTTCGGAACCAGCCCGATATGTCTGGCTGCGATGCGTCCTTCCTTGTCGATCAGCAGAGTTTCAGGCAGCGCATTCAAGCCGCCGTACTGCTGAGCTAGAGTGTCATTACCTAACGCGACTCGGTAATTGACCTTCCTTGATTCAAGATACGGTTTTACGGATGTCCTGCCGTCTTCGTCCATGGAGATCCCAATAACCTCGAATCCCCGGCTTCCGTAAGTTCGTGCAAATTCGGAAAACCAGGGTACCTCAGCCTGGCAGGGCACACACCAGGTAGCCCAGAAGTTCAGCAGAACCACCTTGCCTCTGTACGCGGACAATCGTATTTCCGTGCCGTGCAGGTCCTCTAAAGTGAAGTCCGGCGCGGGTTGCCAGTTCTGTTGGGCCACCGCCGCTGCTGCTTTCACCGCCGGGTCACCGGCCACGGCCGTTCTATTCACGAAGAAACTTTCACACGCGTTCACGCAACGTTGCGCGAACACTCGCGGCGCCGGGAATGCAAGCAGACAGACAACGACGGTCATAGTGACCGCCGCTGCCCAGATCCAGCGTCCGCCGTGAGAGTTCCTCCGTGCACGCTCGTCTTTGAAACGGGCGAGAGCCCCGGTGGTATCGAAAGGCCATTCGCCGCTGGGACGGAGTATCGCTAGGCGTTCATCCACCCACCGGCTCACATTCACTTCGCTATTCTGTTCCATATCGCTTGATGTACTCCTTCCGGAACGCCTGCTGCGCGCGACTGAGGAGAGTTCCAATCGAAGCAGGATTCAGATGCAGCGATCCGCCAGCTCGTGGTAAGTAAAGGCCGTGACTGCGCAGCACCAACAGCTCTGCCGCGCGATGCTCAATCGCGGACAGCGCCATACGTACTTTCTCTTGCTCCTCTGTAATGCTGTGGATTTCCTCAGGGGTTGAGACCGGTCGTATGAAGCCGAGCAGCCGCTCGCGGCGGCTTGGCGAGTTCGTCGCCGCAACTCGTCTAGCCCGTGCCGAACCGCTACTCTATGAAGCCAAGCCTCAGCCCACTGGCCCTGAGCGTGCGGGTTCCGCCACAACTTCACGAATACGTCAACGGCGATTTCTTCCGCGCGTGCGGGATCCCGTACGACTCTTCCAATGACGCGGGCGATGCGCTGATATTGAGACCGGAAAGTTGACTCGAAATCGGGCGGCGCTTCGCAAGCTTTCGTGCTCTCCACCACTTCGCTACTTGCGTCCACAATGCAATAACGCCGCCCGACCGAGATTTGTGACACATGACGGACGAAACTCAGCGCCGCCCTACTGCAACCTGACCGTTTTTCCAGTTCGGGCCGATTCCCGCGCTGCAACCAAAATCTCGGTCACGATCATGTTGTTTTCAAGAGACGAAAGGCCAGACGGCTTCTGTTTGCCGCGCACAACCGCCGTTAGGTATCCCAGCGAATCCTGCTGATCCACGGGCAATGGCGCGGGTGTGCGCTTCTCCTCCTCGGCGCCCGGCAAACGAACCCGAAGCACGTCGCCGCCGACCGCCGTGGCGTACCCGGTTACACCATAAACTTCGAAATCTTTGCGGCTGAAGGGCCAGTTCCAGGACCCCTGAATGATCCCCTGAGCCCCGGGATATTCAACCAATACAGTAGCCTCGTCATCGACGCGCCGGTATATCTTGGGCTTGATCTGTTGGGTAATTGCACTCACGGCGATCGGCCGCCGGTTGTCCATCATCCACGTCATCAGATTTGCTCCATAGCAGCCGAAATCGAAGAGAGCGCCCGCGCCATTTTTCTCGGGATCGGTGAGCCAAGCAAAGAATTCCGGCCCGACATGGATCTCCTGAGGTCCTTGATGACCATCCATTGCGACCATCTTGCGAATGTCTCCAACAGCGTGCCGCTCCTTGACTAGATCCCACAGCGCGCCGTGGCTTCGGTACCAGGTCGTCTCGTAATTTACGATCACGTGGATCTTGCCGTTCTCAGCCGCGCGCTGAATATCGCGGGCCTGCTCCATATTCACGGCCAGCGGCTTTTCCATCATGACGTGAATGTGCCGAGGTGCACACGCTTGGACTACCATGGCGTGATCATACGTGTTCGTGAACGCGGCGACTGCTTCCGGTTTCACCTGGTCCAACATCTTTGGAAGGTCCGTGAAGAACAGATCATCCGGCAAAGCGTACTGTTTGGCGTACTGGCGCTGAAGCGCCGTGTCGGGCTCAAAGATGCCGGCGAGGTGAAGACGATTGCCGGAGTAGTAGGAGCGCACGAATCCACTCACGTGTCCGTGCACTAATCCAGCGATCGCGAGCCGCAGCGGCTTCGTATCTGGCGCCTCCGATGATTGCGCGTCCAAAGCTGCAATCAGAACGAGAGATACGCTAAAAACACGAGCCCACATCCTATTTATTTGAGCACGTATTCATGTTGCCTGGCTGCGGTTTGCACTTCAGATTCCGGCGAGAATAGAACTGGTGTTGAACCTCACAGCAAGGTTGCTATGCATAGCAGTCGGGATCACGGCGGTCCGCGGCGGGGCACGCGGCCAGATCCTATCTGAAAGTGGAATTACCGCCCGCCCGGAAGCAGGCAAGTTTCTGATAGCAGCGCCCAGCTCGAATGACCCGGACTTCGCCCGGACGGTGATCCTGGTCCTTCATTCCGATCGGCAAGGCATTATCGGTCTAATCGTGAATCAGCGTACCAGCGTCCCGCTCAGCGGCATCTTGCCAAATATGAAAAGCGGCGGGGGTGCCCTGAACCCGGTATACAAGGGAGGGCCGTTGCGCATGGGTGTGAACGGACTGCTGCGCTCGAGGACAAAGCCGCCGTCGGCCTCCGCGGTGTTTGGTCAGATCTACCTGATATCCGATAAATCGAGCATTGTTAGACTGGCTGAAGGTACCCCGGCCACATCGCTTCGCGTGTATGTGGGCCTTTGTGGTTGGTCTCCCGCGGGGCAATTAGTCGACGAAATACGCCGAGGCATATGGATCATCGGCAATGCGGATGACCAGACGGTCTTTGACGGCCATCCCGAATCCGTCTGGTCGCGCCTAATCTCGAGAATCGACTCCCAAAACCGGCGCTGAGAGGCGTTCAGGACGAGTGCACGCCACCGTTATGGCGGGTCGCTCCGGTATAATACCGCCGTACCCGACGCGAGCGTGTTGCTGTTCCCGAACGACGTGGTGATCCAGTTCACCTCGATGGATTCCTCGGAAAGACGCTTCACGCGCATCTCGCCTTTTGAGCCATTGCTGCTGTACCAGGGCAGCAGTGTTACCGATTCGCCCTGCTTGCCTTCGAACTGAAAATTGATTTCTGGCGACATGGCCCGATCCGGAACACGGTACGTGCCGCGGTATTTACCTTTCAGTAAGCCGCCTCGGCTGCTAATCCGCAGTTCGATGTATTCCGCCTGATAAAGTCTATTGCTGCCCTCATCGGGCTTCGGCACATACAACCATTTGCCAGAGATCGAAGCACTGGACGCCTTCACGGCAGGCGTGGGCGCCTCCTCCGCTTTCGGCGCGTCAACGGCTAAGACGGGAGCCGCTTTTGCCACGTCGGGAATTGGGCCACTGGAGTTCGGGTTCTTGGGCGGAACGGGCAGGATTGCTGCAGGCAAGTTCTCTGGAATCGGCTGTTTTTCAGCCGCCCCTAAGCCACGCTGGCGCGATGCTACCGCCTGCTGCCGGTCTGCAAGCCGAACTGCGGAGCCGGACCCTCCCGCCTCAGAGGCTCGGATTTGAGACGGGGGCGCGGGCGGTTCCGATTGCGCAGCTTTCGCCTTGCCAGAGGGCTCTGGCGTAATCCTTCGCACTTGCGAGTGCACGGGCTCAGGCGAGCGTATCCATACCACTGCGCTCCCGATTGCAATAGCCGCAATTAATAACCACACGAGCACGCCGGTATCCAGATGCAAACGGAGGCGGACCCTGCGAATCTCCGCGAGCGAGACCTTTGTTCGCATGGGGGCATGAGGAGGCCGGATCGCCGGCAGAAACTCAACCAGACTCTCGTCATATTGCCGCCGCCGGCCGGGGTCGCTGAGAACCTCCAGTATGTGGTTGAGCCGGCGGAGTTGCAGTTCCGACAAACGCCTCAGGTCCTCATCCTGCTGCTGATCGGGATGGAGCACACGCACCAAAGTCTTATAGGCCAACCGGATATCGCCGATAGCCGCCGAGCGCGAGACACCGAGCTCTTCGTAGTGATTCATTCTCCGAGCAGAGGATAACACACGCCTATGAAAGGCCGGAAGCCGTTTTTCGCGCGCTCGCGGCCAGCGCTGCCAAAACGATCGTCAACCACACAAAGATAGGTGGTATTTGAAGCGGAAAATCTATGCCATTCGTCACGAATCGAGCACTCTTGACGCAGCCATTCTCTTGGATTGCGCGAATGGAATGAGTGACAGTGCGATTGCCACTGCCCACATCGTGAATCGGCACTCGGTCGCGCGGTGCGTCATAAGTTCCTGCAGTTCGGACTGGGCATCCGGCGCATGATTCGGCTCACGAACGCCTTCAGCAAAAAGCTGGAAAACCACAAGGACCGCTATTGCGCCTCAGATCGCCGACGACAATGCGGAACTCATGCTTAAGAGTAAACGTTGTCTAGGCACTTGCTTGTGTTCTGATTTCAGAACAAGCGACTCCGCAACTTCTAAAACCAGACTTAATAAAGAGCATTGCTTTCAACGCGTGTTCGCCTTTCAGAACAATCTTCTTAAATAAGTACTGTGGGTACTGGATTACTATTGCGTATGTAGTTGTTTTATCATATAGTTGTGCGTGGCGAAAACCAACATGCAGGAGTCAAAATTCGGAGGAACTGGCCACATGTCTAGGGCATCTACCCAATTGGGAGACACGCAAAACAACCGATTCCAGGATAAGGGCCGGAGAATAGGCGCAAATGAACCAAACGACCGCTACCGTCACCGAAAGATCTGTTAACGCCATCGAGATTACTTTAGTCGATGATGCTGCCGCTGAAGTCGCTGATTTAACAGAATCCACGGGACTGTCTGCTGAACAGTTATTTGAAATCGCGATACGGCTTCTTCGAGTTGCAGCGACATCCGATTCCTTGGGACGCCGCATGGTCATTACCACAAAGTCTTTTCGACCAATAAAAGAAGTAATCTTTCCTAAAGCTTCTTAGCTGCCCCGCCGCTTACAACCTCTCACAAAATGGTTCAGGTTAGGAGTGTCATTCCTGAGAGAGATCTCTTTCGGGATATTCAGCTAATGAGCCTCTGGCGGTCTTACGCAATCTCCGTACTGTACATACTATTTCTTGTCGTTACGCTTTCCTGCTTGTGATCTGCGCGATCTACGCAATTACAGATACCCCGGCATCGCAGAGACTCTCGTTTAACTTCTGGAAAATACTCGGAACAGCTCTGTCATCTGGTGGCTTTGGCTCGTGGCTACTTAGAGTTGATCAAGCAGAGCGGGCTAGAATTCAATACCAGCAGCTTCTCGACATTGTTCGTGGCAAGCCAGATAGCAAAGCGAAGGAGAAGGCTGTGTATGATCTCGTCCAGAAATTAGGTACTTCCACAAAATAGGCAGACAGGTCATCACTCCCGCTATCACGCTGGTCTACATCAGCGCGGCCGCGCAACCATCTCGGAGCAAGGACAACATAATCCTATCAAGGGTCGGAAGCCGTTCTTCGCGCGCCCGCGGCCAGCGCTGCCAGAACGATCGTCAACCATACAAAGATAGGTGGTATTTGAAGCGGAAAATCTACCAGGCTGTGAATAAAGACAAAAACCACTCCTAACCCCCAAGGGGCCTTGATGCCGAGCCATAGGGCGCGAATCGCAACCATCGACATTAAAATTCCGAAAGGGATTCCGCCGTCTCCAATCCATTGCAGCCAATCGCTATGCGCGGCATTCATGAGAACGCCGGGATCGAATACTGCATAGCTAGGGTATACCGCGGTCCACGTCCCTAAGCCGAAACCGAACCAGGGCCGCTGGTGTATCATGGCAATTCCGGCTTCCCAGGCTTCCCTCCGTCCGGTGAATGGGTCTTTTGCCTGAAAGCGCTTCAGGAGCTCATTCCAACCCACCACGGCGCTAAACATTAAAATCAATGAGCCAATCTGTAAAGCCATGCCGCCGATGCCCCGCCTATTCCTATCGCGCGTAAGGCCCGGGATCAACACCGCGCCCAGCTCCAGATTCACAATTACCGACCCAGCTCGCGACGTTCCCGCTATCACGCTGGCGTACATCAGCGCGGCCGCGCAGCCGTACAGCAGAGCCCGCCGCCGGTCGATCAGCGCTTCCCAGAGGGCGATCGGAAGTAGCAGCTCCATAAACGCGGAGAAGTGATCGGCGCTCAGGAAAGGACCCATTGGCCGGTCTGATTCGGGAGTGCTGTAAAACCACAGAATCTTCCCTTCGGCCGAAAACAATTGAAGGATTGCCCAGAGAGCGATCAAAGCTCCAAAGACGATGGCGAATACCCTGAATCTGCGCCGAAGGGTGGCGTTTGCGAATACCTGTAGTCCTGTCGAATAAGCAAAAAACAATGCCAACCAGCCCAAAACAGCCGACCAGGTCTCGAACCGGTAAACCGAATCGTGCGCTATCAACTGGGCCAAGCCCCATATCACTGTGATCGCAAACAGGATTTGCAGCCAATCCAAAGGCCAAGGGACTGCCCGAAAACCCGAGCGCCATGCCGCAACGATCGTGATCGCGAAGACCCCGGTCTCGAGGCCGCTGACCGCCCATCGATTCGGGGTCCAGATTGTCAGGACACCGAAACACAACACCAGCAGGAGGCCCACGAACTGCACGTTTTCCCCACTCGGCTGTACGTTTACTTGGTCGCTTCGAGCCCGGCTTGTTTGAGTTGTAGCCATCCGCTGATTCGGGTCGTGCCAGGCACCCGGTTGTAAGTAAGAGCGAGCAGTCCGCCGCTGGCATTGGACGGGGTGACAAAAGTTAATGACTCGCGACCCATTTGTTCACGGGCCAAGCTCGGCGAATCTTTGATGAACTCTACGCGGCCTGTCACATCATAAACCCTCCACGCCAGTCCCGACCCTGGAGGGATGTCTGCCGTCTGATATTCGTACCACAGCCGGTAATGACGGCCGCTCTCGATCGGTATGTATTGCAACAGCATCATGCAACTTTCAGGCTGACTGCCTGAAAGCATGATCCGCAACCCCGGAAACCTCCGCCGAATCGTTACGCCCCCCGCGGGCGGAAGCCTCCAGTCGAACCCGGAATTCATCGGCTCTACAATGAACTGGCCATTTACCAGTCCTGTCGCGGATGAGTCCTCGGCCGCAGGAAGCAAATGCTTCGACAACAGTTGCGCCCACACAGCCTCTGCAGCGCCGATGTGCCCTTTCGCAATTTGGCTGTCACAGTAGTAAAGAAGGGATGGGAGATCGTCATCTTTAGCTTCGGCAAGCAAACGGATCGCGATCGGCGCGGCTGCCTGCAGCTTTCCTGCAGTAGTAAGCCAAATTGCATACTGTCGGAGGATCAATCGCCCGTCTGGTAGTACATTTCTGGCGATTTCATCCGGGTCGCTACTCAAGCCCCAACACATCCGGAAAATAGATTGCTGATCCCCCGACGCCACCGCCAGCGCCTGCTTCGCCCAGGGCCAAAAGTGAGCGGGATCGTTCCGTCTGAAGTAGAAATTCGCAAGCGTCGAGCGAGGCACATATTCCTTGCTAAGCTCTGCCGCGTGTAGCAGGCATTTTTGGGCTAAATCAACCTGCCCGGCCACTTCCTGTTCCAGTCCCATGCCGATCCAAGCTTCGGCGCTCAAGTCATTGGCTGCCGCGGCCCGCGAAAAAGAGGGCAGGGCGTCACGCCCTCGCTGCTCCTGCAAATGGGCCAGCCGGATCCAGCATTTTGCGTCACCAGGCGTCAAATCCGTCGCCGCTTGGCGGCTCGAGATCGAGTCCTCCTGCGACAGGATGTCGGCTCTGGCCAGGCGAATGCTCCAATATGCGGCGCAAATGTTCAGGAGAATGAAAAAAATGCATAGAAATCTGGGTCCCATCCATGGAAACATCGAGATAATAATAATAATACAATTACCCCTTGATTCTCGTCCGGCAATGCGCCACACTGCTAAGGGAAGCTATCTGAAGAATCTGAAGAAGGAGGGTACGTGTACCGCTCGACAATCCGCACATCTTTGACCCTGGTTTGTGTTGGGTCTCTTACGTTTTGCTTTGGGGGTGGAGCCTCGATTGGCATCGCGACGATTAACGGCACCGCGACTGTAGATAATGCCAGTGTCAGAGGGAATACGTCCATTCTGGACGGATCGGTCGTGGAGACAGCGAAAGGCAGTTCGCATCTCTCACTTAGCGGAGGGGCTCGGGTTGAGTTCGCCTCCGATTCTCGCGGGAAAGTTTACCGTGACCATGTCGTTCTCGAAAAGGGAATGGGTCAGTTGCACGCCGGGAATAGTTTCCCGATTCTGGCAAACTCCCTGCAGGTTGTTCCGTCCGGATCTGATTCCACGGTTCGTGTTTCCGTGAAGGACAGCAAGAGCATCTTGGTCGGCGCGGTTTCCGGAGAGGCCAAAGTTCTAAATAGCCACGGCCTGCTGCTCGCAAAAGTCATGCCTGGTAGAACGTACGAGTTCGATCAGGAGGCCGGCGCGGCCGCTCAGGCTCGAGTTTCTGGTTGCGTCGAGCGCCGGGGAGGTAAATACTACGTTCGGGACGATACATCGGGTGTCGTGTCTGAAATCTCCGGTACGGGTCTCGATCAATACAACAGGAAGCACGTTGACGTCGCGGGTTCTATCGACACGGCCGCTACTCCGGGCTCGGGAGCGACGCAGGTTATTCGAGTCGGTGCCGGCGCTGTCACGAATGCGAGTGCAGCCGGATGCGCTACCCCAGGCATGGGCGCTGGAACCGGTGCTGGAGCAGCTGCTGGAGTGAGTCACGGCGCGGTGATCGCAATCATCGCCGGTGTCTCGGTCGCTGCCGTTCTGGGTGGTCTCGCCGCTGCCGGTGAGTTCAGCGGAACGGAATCAAGCCGCTGAAAAGATAATCTGGCTGTCCACCGCTTGTTCACACGCGCGGCTCGGTAAGGTTTAGCCGTACTGAGCCGCGACTGCGAAAGAGCGGGTTTCAATCCTCGGGAGACCTACGAAAATTCAGGAGATAACGAGTGCGGTTCACCGCTTATTCATTAGCATTCACGATCCTTTCAGCGACCTTGTGTTTCTCGCAGAAGCCGCCTTTACCTCCCATCCCCAACAGTGAAAACGGATTCAGTAATTTGCCCGCTCAAAAAATCGGACCAAATGATCTGATCGCCGTCTCCGTCTACGATTCCCAGGAAATGACGCGGAGCGTGCGCGTGAGCGCTGAGGGAATGATTCGTCTGCCGATGGTCAAGAAACAGATCAAAGCGGAGGGTTTAATGCCCTCGGAGCTCGAGAATGCAATCGCGTCCGAGTTGAAAGCCGAGGAACTGCTGGTAGAGCCTGTTGTAACGGTTACGATGATGGAGTATCATAGCCATCCGATCAGCGTGGCCGGAGCTGTAAAGAATCCCGTTACATTTCAGGCGACCACTCCAGTCACTCTCCTGGATGCGATCACACGGGCTGGTGGACTTGCCCCGGATGCGGGATTAGAAATACTGGTAAGCCGCACCAAGAAGGTTGCCGGCGAAGAGAAACCCTTGGTGCTCACGCAAAGGATCCCCGTGCGAGGTCTCATCAATGCAGCCGACCCTGAGTTGAACATCTTGCTGGTGGGTGGGGAAGAGATTCGTGTGCCAGAAATTGGTAAGGTCTTCGTCGTGGGGCAGGTCAAAAAGCCGGGCGCATTCCCGATTCAGGACAGTTCGGAAACAACCGTTCTGCAGATGCTCGCGCTCGCCGAAGGGCTGCAGGGTATCAGCAACGATCAAGCTTTCATCTACCGCCGCGAGGCCAGTGGCTCGAAAAATGAGATCCCGGTGAATCTGAAAAGTATCATGGCCAGGAAATCGCCAGACGTTCCATTGATCGCCAACGATATATTTTACATTCCCGAGAATCACGGCAAGAAGATGGGCTTGGCGGCACTAGAGAAAGTTTTACTATTCGGTACCAGCGCCGGCGCGACTGCCTTGGCGTATGGCATGATTCGTTAAACTTGAATCATTTTTGATGCGTGACGAACGTCTAAATTCCAGCGTGCCCGCCGTTATCCCGGCGGACTCCAGGCGGATGGTGTCGCCCATCCCCTACGGTGCCCCGCAGATGTACTTCCCGGAAGCGGAGCCAGATACCCCCACAATTCCGTTGTCACATTACCTCTGGATCATCAAACGATACCGGTGGCGCATCCTTGCGTTCATTGCCACCTGCGTGCTGGCAACGTTTATCATCTCCAAGCGCCTGACGCCGATCTACGAGTCCACCGCGACCGTGGAAGTTGATCGCCAGATTCCTCAGGGGGTCATGGGCGCGGACGCTTTGCGCAGCACGCCGAACGACGCCGATCAATTCCTGGCGACCCAGGTCAAATTGATCCAATCGGATGCGGTATTGCGCCCGGTGGCGGAGAAATACAAACTACTGGAGGAAGAGAAGCAACTCCCGGCTGATAAGGCAAAATCGACCAGTGTTGAAGACGCTCCCACCTTTCTCAAGAAACTGAAGGTGACCCGTCCTCCCAACACGTATTTGTTGCTGATCAGCTATCGCTCCCCGAACGCGCAGCTTGCCGCCGATGTTGCGAATGCGATCTCTACCAGCTACATCGCTAACACCTACGCAATCCAATCCAATGCGTCCAGCGGACTTTCCACCTTTATGGAAAAGCAACTGGACGAGATGAAAGCAAAAATGGAAAAGTCGAACCTGGCCTTGACCCAATTTGAAAAAGACTTTGGCGTCATTAACCCGGAAGACAGGACAAGTATTCTTTCCGCGCGGCTCCTGCAGATCAACACCGAGTACACCAGCGCGCAAGCCGATCGCGTGCGGAAAGAGGCCGCCTACGAGTCGGTGAAGGCCGGGACGCTCGAAGCCGCCCAGGTCTCGGTACAAGGTGAAGCGCTCAAAAAGATCAGCGAGCGGCTGAACGAGGCCGAGGAGAAATTCGCGGATATAAAGACCCGCTTTGGCGCCAATTATCCGGAATACCGCAAAGCCGCTGCTCTCGTGAACGAGCTGCAAACTCAACTGAATAATGCGAAGACGAGTACCGGCGGAAGAGTGGAAGTGGAGTATAAACAGGCTGTCGATCGTGAACGCATGCTGCGTAAATCGGTGGATGAAACAAAAGCCGAATTTGACCGGATGAACTCTCGCTCCTCGCTGTATCAGACCGTGAAAAGGGAAGCTGAGGCCGACCGCAAATTTTATGAAGAGCTTCTCCGGAAAATCAAGGAAGCCGGCATCAATTCCGGATTCCAGAACAGCTCGATTCGGCCCGCCGACCGGGCTCGGCCCGGACTCAAGCCGGTTTCGCCGAACATTAAGCTCAATTTGTTCCTGGCGTTGTTGTTTTCGACCATTCTAGCCGTCGGCGGCGCCGTTGTCAGCGATATGCTCGACAATACGATTCGGGACCCGGAGTATATCAAGCGTGCTTTGAATACGGAAGTATTAGGCATGCTGCCGGAAGTAAAACCCAAGCGCATCACGGCGGCGGCGGTCGCCGGGCCCGCCAACGGGCATGCCAACGGCACTCTGGCTCTGATGCGGTTGAACGATGCCACCGATCAGAGGACCAGCGGGTACGTGGAAGCCATCCGTACGCTCCGGAATTCGATCCTGCTGAGCAACATGGATACGCAGATTCACTCCATGCTGGTCACCAGCGCTTCGCCGCGGGAAGGTAAGACGACAACCGCCGTTCACCTGGCCCTGGCTCACGCTGAGCAACACCACAAAACACTGCTGATTGATTGCGATCTTCGGCGTCCCAACGTGTACAAGTATTTCGATGTTGAGAACGAGAAGGGCATGACTTCGGTAATTACTGAAAATGAGCGCTGGCAGGACATGCTGGTGCAGGTCCCCTCGGTTCCGGACCTCGACCTGTTGTTGTCAGGTCCCGTGTCTCGCCGCGCAGCCGATCTGGTGGGACGTCCCATGAGCCAAATTCTCGACGAAGCGTCCAAAATCTATGATCTGGTGGTAGTCGATGCCCCTCCCATGCTGGGATTCGCTGAATCCCTGCAACTCTCTACGCTGGTGGATGGCGTGGTGGTAGTGGCGCACGCGGGCGAAACCAGCCGGAATGCCGTCGCTTCTGTCCTTAGCACGTTGAATCGCGTCAATGCCAACGTCGTGGGCGTCGTCATGAACAAGATGGCGGGACATTTGAGCGACGGCTACTATTACTACGGATACTACGGAAAATACGGCAAAGATCAGTATTATTACTACCATCCTGAGGCGAAAGCGTAAACGTAGCACAGGCAGTCTTGCCTGTGTTGGTTTTTGATGTGAGAACCTCTCAATCCTGGCCGATAAGTTGTACATGGACAGGAGTCTCTGGCGCGCGGCAGGTTTGCTCTGTTTCGTAACATCTTCCAGCTACGGCGCAGTCCGTTGGGCCAACGAAGCTGGGAATCCCTTTCGCCGGACTGACTTCGCCGACATTCACTTTAAACTGAACAGCGCGACGGCGCTATCCCTCGTCTCGGATGGCGACCCCGCGGTGGCGATCCAAGCCGCTCTCGATGCCTGGAACGCCGTTCCCCACACGGCCCTGCACTTTGCGCCACTCGAAGCCACCACCGCTGGTATTGATCCATCGGATCGACAGAATGTAATCGCTTTTGCGGCTACCCCGGCTGAGCGGAGCGCTGTGGGCTCGGCCGCTGCTATTACTGTTCTGTCGTATTCGAGCGACGGCCGGGTGCTCGATTCGGACATCATTCTGAACCCCGCTGTGAAATTCTCGACGACCCTCCAGCCCAATAGCTACGATCTCCAGTCCGTACTCACTCACGAATTCGGACACGCTCTGGGCGCGAATCACGCCACCATCACATCCGCGACGATGTTCTACAAAATGCAATTGCAGGACAACTCAAAAGCTCAGCTCAAGCCCGATGACGCTTCTTTTGCCGCCGACGTTTATCCCGGGCCAGGCGCAATCGAAGCGTACGGCCTGATTACCGGGACAGCCACGAAAGACGGCGTTGCGCTTCCAGGAGCCGCCGTTGTGGCTGCCGATCCGAGCTCTGGCATTGCCATTGGCGGGTTGTCGAGTCTGCCGGATGGGGCATTCTCATTGCGCGTGCCCGCCGGAAATTACCTCTTGTTTGCGGCTCCGCTGACGGGAGCAATTACCCCGGCAAACCTGTACAACGTGCCTGTGGCAAAAGCCGATACTGCTTTTAAAGCGGCTGTTTCGGGCGGTTCGGACAATCCGGCGCGAATCCGTATAGAAGGAGGGGCAACCGTAAATGCCGATGTGGCGGCGGTAGGGGGAGCCTCGCCGCTCGATATCCTGACTGTCGGCAAGATCGTTACCTCAAACGGGGTGAGCTCGTTTACCATTGCGGCGCCGCCGGTAGTTGCTCAAGCGGGCCAGGCACTCGACTTCATTGTCTCCGGCCCCGGTTTGGACGGTTCAATCGCGGAGGACAACCTGCGCCTGATCGGGCCTGGTGTAACCATCCGCGCCGGTAGCTTGCGTGTGGAAACCCGCGTGAAAGATGCAGACGGCCGTTCTCCCCTTCGATTCACGATCGACATCGCACCGCCGTCCGGCACAGCTTCGGTAAGCCTGTTTATCGTCCGAGGCTCGGACACGGCGTTGTCGGCGGGATCGCTACTCATCATTCCGCCAAAGCCGGTATTTGACGCTGCCAATCTGGTGGACGCTGGAAGCTTCCGGGGCGCCGGCATTGCTCCCGGCGAGCTGATTTCGCTATTCGGCGCCGGTGTGGGCCCCGCGGCTCCCGTCGGCAATAACGGCTTCGACCCGGCGACTGGCGCTTTGCCAACGGCTCTGGCCGGCTTGTCCGTCACTTTCGATGGCGTTCCCGCGCCGCTCATATTTGCCTCAAACGGCCAAGTCAATCTTCAGGTCCCTTACGAAGTGGCCGGTCGCGCCAGCAGTATTGTAATTGTGCGGAACCAGGGCATCGCCAGCGATCCCGTCAGCGTGCCCGTCGTGCTGGCCCAGCCGGGAATCTTTATGCAAGCCGGCGCCTCTCAGGCAATTGCATCAACCAGGACGCCTCGGTGAACTCGTTATCCAGCCCCGCTCCCAAAGGCTCCGTCATTACCTTGTTTGCGACTGGCGCGGGTGTCGTGAATCCGCCTGTGCTCACCGGCAAACCCGCTTTGGCGTCGCCCCTGAGCGCAGCCAATAATGTCTCTGTAACCATGGCGGGACTGGACGCCAAGGTTTTATTCGGGGGTCTTGCGCCCGGATTCGTCGGCCTCATGCAAGTAAATCTCGAAATACCCCAAGGTGTGCCTTCGGGCCCGGTACCGGTGCTGCTCGTCGTCTCCGGGCAAGCCAGTCCGGCGGGCGCGACCATAGCCGTCAGATAACGGCTTGGTGTAGAAAACTAACACACTCTCGAAAACCCTCCCGTGGTGCGAGGTAGAGTGGAGCAGGCCGTTGGCCTGCCGAGCAGGCGAAACCGCCTACTCCACTCACTGCTTTTCATCGCCTTTGGTGGGCGATCCCGCGCCCA
>JBPCOQ010000214.1:0-25466 GCA_051000095.1 Bryobacteraceae bacterium
CAGCAGGCCCTCCCATATCCGGCGATCGGTTCAACGAACAACTCCGCGCCGGCATTCCGCGCGGCAGTGGCAGTCTGGTCCGTGCTGCCGTTGTCCACCACCCGTACCCGGCCAAGTCCAGCCGCTAGCAGAGTTGCCACCACAGCCCCTACACAATCCTCTTCATTTCTTGCGGGAACTACGGCTACGGTGACGGCCGCTTCTCTTGGAACACGTTGGTGCGCGATCAACGAGGGCCCGCCCGAATTCCGCAACGAAGAATCGGTCTTGATCATTGTTGCCGGGTCGCTCACGATTGTATCGCTATCGTGCTACTTAACCATCAGCGGCAAGCCCTGATTGGTTGGTCACGGAGATCAGGTGGAGGAGTATAAGCCGGACAGCATGTCAGGCCAGGCTTGCGGAGGGACCAAGCGCAAGCCTGAGGCATGCGCCACAGCCAGGTGGTATTCTGGGATTGCCTCGCTTGAATGCCTTTCCTGATTCAGCCCCTTAAGGAATTCCTTGTCCGTCCGGCCCTTCCCGCGGCCCTTTCGCGCCTGAGTGAAGTGGGATACAACCTGCTTTGGGCCTGGGAACCCACGATCCGCTCTCTGTTCCGGCGCTTGGACCCGGTCCTGTGGAAAGCCAGCGGGCATAACCCGATCCTCATGCTGGGCCGCTTGCCGCAAGCGACGCTCGAGCGCTCGGCTACCGACCACCGGTTTCTATCGCTGTACCGAAGAGCCTGTGAGCGCTACGACAACTACCTCGGACAACGGATGGAGCCAGATGCCGAGCACAAGCTGATCGCCTACTTTTCGATGGAGTACGGGCTTACCGAGTGCATGCCGATTTACTCGGGCGGCCTGGGGATCCTTTCCGGCGATCATGTGAAGGGTTCGAGCGATGCTGAGATCCCGCTGGTGGCGGTCGGCCTGCTATACCAGAAAGGGTTCCTGCAGCAATCGCTGAATCCGGATGGCTGGCAACAGGAACGCAATCCGGTAAACGATTTTTACACCTTGCCAGTCCGGCCGGTCACGAGCGAAGAGGGTGCCGACGTAAAGGTCAGCGTCAAGCTGCCAAGCGGCGAGGTATTCGTCAAAATCTGGCACATCGATGTGGGCCGGGTGAAGGTGTACTTGCTCGACACCAACATCCCGGAGAACGATCACAGCGTACATCGCGAGATCACAGACCAGCTATACGGCGGCGACATTTACATCCGCATGCGCCAGGAGATCGTGCTCGGTATCGGCGGATTGCGCGCGTTGGAAGCCGTCAAGCTCAAGCCCACGGTGTATCACATGAACGAGGGCCACTCGGCCTTTCTGGCAATCGAGCGGATGCGGCTGTTGATCGAGCAGCAGCGCCTCCATTTCCATGAAGCGTTTGACGCCTGCCGCGCGAACAACGTTTTCACGACGCACACCTCCGTGCCAGCCGGGATCGATCTCTACGATCCGGCCATGCTGCACGAGTATTTCAACGAGTACTGCCGGGAGGGCGGAATTCCCTTCGATCAGTTTCTGGCGCTCGGCCGCACGAATACGTTCGATTCGGAGGAGCGTTTCTCGATGGCGGTGCTGGCCATCAAGACCTCCGCATTCCGGAACGCGGTGAGCTGTCTCCACCGCCAGGTGTCGCAGGACATGTGGCAGGACCTGTGGCCGAAGCTCCCCATCTGGGAGATTCCGGTCACCTCGATCACCAACGGCGTGCATTTGCCGACCTGGCTGAATGGCGATCTGGCCCAGCTCTACGATCAGTACCTGCAGCCGGACTGGCGCGAGCGCTACCCCGACGCCAAAATCTGGGATCAAGTTCTGGAAATTCCCGACCGGGAGTTGTGGGAGGCGCATCGCCGCCGTAAGAGAACTTTGACAGCCTTTGTGCGCGAGCGGGTGGTGGCAAGCGCCCTGAGCCGCAAAGCGCCGGTCGCGGAGCAGCGCCGCCTGGCGGACGTGCTCGATAACGACCGGTTCACCATCGGCTTTGCGAGACGGTTCGCGACCTACAAGCGCGCGACATTGTTGTTCCAGGATCCGAGCCGGCTAAAACGCATTCTGACAAACCGGGCAAGGCCGGTGCAGATCGTTATCGCCGGAAAGGCGCATCCGCGCGACAACCCGGGCAAGATTCTAATTCGCGAAATCATCCGATTCGCGCGCGATCCCGAGGTCTCGCAGCACATCGTGTTCGTGGAAGATTACGGTATCGAAGTGGGGCGTGAGCTGGTGCAGGGCGTTGACCTCTGGTTGAACAATCCCCGGCGCGGAGAAGAGGCGTGCGGCACCAGCGGAATGAAGGCCGGCATGAATGGGGTGCTGAATCTCAGCATTCTGGACGGTTGGTTCGACGAAGCTTACGAAACTTCCGGGGGATGGGCGATCGGAGACCGCGAATCGTACTCGCAGGATCAGGACGAGATTCACGCGCGCGCGATTTATTCGACGCTTGAGAATGAGATTGTTCCGTTGTACTACGAGGGCCGGAACGAGGAAGGCGTTCCTCAGGAATGGGTGCGCCGGATGAAACAATCGCTGATGGATTTAAGCCCCCAATTTAATTCGCAAAGAATGGTGGGCGAATACATGTCGCAGCTATATCAGCCTGCGCACATGGCATTTATGGACATGTCGCAGAACGGGTTTGAGCCCGCGCGGGAGCGCGCGGAATGGAACCGGCAGGTCCACCGGGCATGGGATAGGGTAAGCTTTGTCGATTTGGGAACGGGTCCGGATACAGCGGTGCTGAGCGGGCGTCCCATCCCCGTGCAAGCGGTGCTGGAATTGTCGGGGCTGTCTCCCAAGGATGTGCGGGTGGAAGCCGTCGTCGGGAAGATTGGAGTAAATGGCACGCTGGAAGAAACACAGGTGATGACGCTGCTCCCGATTGAGCAGCGCGGCACGGCGCACGTGTTTTCGCGCGAATACGTGCCGCACCAGACGGGCCGGCTGGGCTATGCGCTACGGGTCAGTCCGAATCACTATGACGATCCGTTGACGAGACCGTGTAACGCGCTTTTGAAGTGGGGTTCGGATTAGCCAAGAATAGCTGAGGTGGCTGAGAACCACACAGGCTCGAAAAGCCTGTGCCACGGTGATGTGGGTTTGGGACTAGGCTGATGAGGGGCTGGGACTAGGCAGACCTACACCTTACGTTGTAGCCAGAAAGTCCCGAATTCCGCCCCAGATCAGATTTGTGTGGAATTCTTTCCGTTTTCGTGGTACATAGATACTTTAGGCGCACGCGGGATTGCCGATCTCAAAGGCCAATTCCTTCCGGCTTACCCGCACGAAATTCTTCGACCCCCAACTTATTGCGACAGACCGACGATCGCGAGACGTTTCGACGGAAGAACTGCATAGCGAGACCGTGCTGCGTAAGCACTCTTTCGAGGAGTCTAACTGATACATGGACGATGACCGGAAATACAGGCAGCGAGGTTACATGGATTCGCAGCGCGAATCGAACGGCTACAGGCAAGCGGATCGCGCCAGAGCCCCCGGATCGCGTCCGCCCGTTGATGTTACAGGCCCCAGGCTGCCGCGGCTGCTCCAAAACGTCGCAGCGGCCCGATGCTTCAACTGCTCGACGGCGCTCTCCGGCGATATCGATTGGAAAGGCAAGTGCCCCAAGTGCGGCGCGGCGTTACACTGTTGTAAACAGTGCGCCAACTTTGAGCCTTCCACCCGGTTTCAATGCGTCAAGCCGATTCCAGCCAGGATTCCGCTTAAAGACCAGGCGAATGAGTGCGAGCTGTTTAAACCGCGTGTAACCGTAGCCCGCGACGTGGCGCCGGGGAATCATTCGGCGCCGCAAGTCTCCGCACCCTCGCCCCGGTCGCCGAGCGATGCGCGCGCGGCGTTTGATAACTTGTTCAAGAAAGAAAGCTGAGCCGGCTGCTTAGCAACGGAGGACTACCGTGAAGCACGAGCCCAGGTTCGGCGTGCTGGTGACCTCCATGTGGCCGCCATGGTGCTTCACGATCTGGTCCACAATTGATAACCCGATGCCGGTGCCGGCTTCACCCGACGCTTCCGCGCGCTTGGTGCGATAGAACTTGGTGAAGATTTTGCGCAGCTCTTTGGCGTCCATGCCGATGCCCTGATCCTGAATCGACAGACGCAGATACTCTCCTTGCGGGCGGCTGCTCACCGTGACCTGGGTTTCCGATGGAGAGTACTTGATTGCATTGGTGAGCAGATTGTAGATGGCATACTCCATCAGCTCGCGATCGCCTTGGAGAGTGCCGCCCAGCTCTCCATCTACCGCAATGCCCATGTTCTTTTTTTCGGCCAGCGGCCTCACCCGGTCGAGGCAGCCGTGGACCACCTCGCTCACCTCAAAGGGTTCCTTCTTCCACTCCATCTCACCTTCGGAGAGGCGCTCCATATCGAGAAAGGTCTGAATCATGCGCGCCAGCCGCTTCGATTCCGAATTGATCATATACGCGATCTGCTTGCGCTTGTCGTCGTTCAGGTTGTAGCGGCCGATCAGCTCGCTCGATCCCTGGATGGTGGTGAGCGGCGAGCGCATTTCGTGCGTCACCCAGTGGATGGCTTCGCGATAGCGCGAGCGCTCGGACTCGGAGCTGCGAAGCTGGCGGCGAACGACAAAATGTTGATAAATGGAAGCAGCGATCACGGTCAGCCAAGCCGTCGAGACCGGGCCGAAATAGGGAAACACGATCCCGCTACGGAACAGGATAAACGGCAATCCGTGAGCGGTAGCGATGAGTGCGGCGCCGAGCAGATAGGCTGGCCAACCCGCGAGCAAAGCAAAACAGATCCCGGCCAGCGTTGCGATCAACGCACAGTATGCCAGCACGGTGGAATCCCTGGGTGTATGAAGATAGTGGCCGTCCGCCAAAGTTTCGAATGCCTCAGCGTTTACTTCGACGCCGGAGACATGAGCGTTTACTTCGACGCCGGAGACATGACTGCGAAGCGGGGTGACCACGCGATCGCGCGAGGCCGTATTCGAATACACACCTAGAAACACGACTTTGTTCGCAACGGTCGCGAGAAGCTCGGGATGCTCGTCCAGTTGTTTGAACGAGAATCGCGGAAGACCGTTCTCCTGGTAGCGGATGAGAAACCGCCTCCGGCCATCGGCATTCCGCCGGGCGGGAATGATGGTTCCGGCGATCTCCAGATCTTGCGGGGATTCCCGGATGTCTCGCGCGCCTCTCGAAAGCCGGTAGGCTTGGAGCGCCAAAGCCCAATAACGCTCATGCTGGACGGCGCGCTCGAGTGAAATCTCACGCGTGACTCCATCCTGGGATTCCTCATCCGCCATGGCGTGCCCGATCGCGGCCGCGGAGGATCCGAAACGGGGGAGCGGGTTTTCCCAGGCGCCGTTCACTAAATCGGTGGCGAGCACCAGGTTCCTGGTGTTGTGAAGCGCGGCTTCGAGACGTGCGTCCTCCCTGGCATCCCCTGGGTCCGCGAGGATCAGGTCGATCGCCGTGACTTTGGGCCGCGCCGCCGCAATTCGTTCCAGCGCCTGTGCGGTAATGCTGCGCAGGTTTCGCACCCCGCCCATGGAGTGGAAGGTGGCGTCATCAATCGTCACCACCACGGCCTGCGCGTTCCGCGTGTCACTCCGATCCAACCGCGGCGGATTCATCATCCAATCGTAAGCGTCATTGTCGACCTGGCGCGCGAACGATCTCCAGCCGATGACAGTGGTGATAACCCAGCAGCCCGCGAGGAGCGCCGCGTAGGTGGCGACGCTTTTAGCGGGCCAATGCTTTCTCAAGCTCATCGGGCTCCTTGGGGAGAGCGGCGCTGAGCACCCTGGCGCCGTTTGCGGTGACTAATACCACGTCTTCAATGCGGATGCCGATGCCTTCTTCCGGGATATAAATGCCCGGCTCAATGGTGATCACCATCCCTGCTTCGAGTGGACCGGGAGCGGTGGCATCGTGCACCTCGAGCCCGACCTGGTGCCCTAAACCATGGATGAAATACTTTCCGAGCGGCTTGCCATGCAGGTCTTTGCCATGCGAGTTCATGTAATCGAGTGCAATCTGGTTGAGGCTTTTCACATCCGTGCCATCGCCTGGAGGGCCGCCGAAACGAACGCCCGGTTTGATGGCCGCGATGGCCGATTGCTGGGCGCCGAGAACAATATTATAGAGCTCGCGCTGCCGGGTGGTGAACCTGCCGGAGACGGGGACGGTGCGCGTGATGTCGCTGGCATAGTCCGCGCATTCCGCCGCGGTGTCCATGACAACGAGCTCGCCTTGATCCATGCGGCGGCGGTTGGCGCCGTAGTGAAGGATGGTCCCGTTGGGCCCCGAGCCGACAATCGGCGCGTACGCATGGCGCTCGCACCCATTCTCGGAATAGATATTGCCCACAGTCGCGGCAAGCTGATATTCATACAAGCCAGCGGCCATCCGCTTCCACGCGGCGCGGTGCCCTTGCATGCTAACGTCGGTCGAGTGCTGGATGGCCTCGATCTCGGCGGGTGATTTCTTCATACGCAGCTTCGCGATGCGCGGACCGGCATTCGCGAAATCGCGGAACGGATAGCGCATCTTCAGCTTTTCGGTCTCAGGCTGGCTGGGCAACATGTAGACGTTCTCGTGAGCGCTGAGGGCTTTGTCGAGCTCCGTCTCGAATTTCTCTAAACCGAGGACCGTGTCAAAACCGGTGAACGCGCGAGCGTCGGTATCGCTGGCCGAGCTTCGCTTGCCGGTGTATCTTTCACGGCGCTCATTGTGAGGCGGCAGAAACAGGATCTCGCCGGCGGGAGCGATCAGCAGGATAGCGGCGGGCTCGGTCCACCCGCTGAGGTACAGGAAATTGGGCTCCTGGATAAAGCCGTAGAGCTCGTCGGGACCTTCCGTGCGGCCGAACAGGACAATGGTTCCATCGAGATCTTTACGGAGAGCGGCGCGGCGGGCGCGGTACTCTTGCGCTGGAATGGCCGGGGCTGCGAAGGCGGGACAAAGAGACAACGCGACTATGGCTGGCAGCAGGAGTTTGCGCATAGATCCAGAGTATCCTGGGTGAAGTCATTCTGAAAGGCGGAGTGGAACAGGCGCTTTCGCCTGTTCTCCAAAAAAAACGGACAGGCGAACCGCCCGGTTCGAATCAATAAGCAGCGTAACGAACCCGGCGAGGAACGCGAAGAAGATCTGGATCTGAATGGGGAGAGCCCAGAATTCGAGTCTCTTGCCGAATTCGGGGGCGACATCCCGGAACCCGAACCGAGCGGTGCCGGAGCGCGATTCCGGAAGTTTATGCAGCGGTCCACGACAACCGAGCGGAAGGGAAGCGATAAGCGAAAGCAGCTTAAAGAGGACCGAACCAAAACTTTCATGATGCTGGCAGGCGGCTTGGTTGTGATAGCGCTGGCTTTCTTCGCGCTGTTTTCGTCTCCGAGCTCCAGCCGAAAGATGAACAACGCGCGGCCTAATCAGCCCAATCTTGCCGGGGGCCGGGAGGAGAAAACTCCGCAGACACCGGGCACTGGGTGACTCCGTTGCTCAATGCGGACACACGCAAGGCGGACGAGAACTCGGGCGCAGTAACGCCGGAGGATATCCGAAATACGGCCAAACTGCGGGCGCAGTCGCAGACAGCGCAAGCGTCCGCACCGCCAGTACCTAGAGCAGAGCCAAAAGATTTCGCTTTGAACAAAATCGAGTTTCCGGCTGAGCCTGGCTACGTACCACCGACGCAGGGCAGTTCTACCCAGGCCTCGGCAGCAGCGTCTTCGGCGCCGATCCCACTCCGGGGAACGAAGGCATCACTGGTTTTCGTGCGAAGCACAACAGGAACGCGCGAGATGACGCCTAGCGGCGCTCTTGTGCAGCCCGCAATTCTGCCGCAGACATCCGACTTCAGCGCGCTTCCGGCTGGAGCCCGGCTCGTAGCACGGCTCGAAACGCCCGTGAGTTCGGCGGTCAAAGCGCCGGTCTCCACTTCACTGCCATTCAGATGCCGGACCAAAGTATGCAACGCATCGATGGCCGCGCTATGAGTCTGCGCTACGAACCGCTGCACGGTAGCGTAACCGGACGGAACCCAGGCAAGCGTTTTCTGGTGCGGGCCATCACGGCTGCAACAAACGCTCTTGAAAGCTTAGATCCGGCCCTGATCCGGGACGGCCGCTTTGGCGCTCAGATTCGGGTCGACGTGCCGGACGAGCCCTCGCGAAAGCGGATCTTTGAAGCCCAACTCTCCAGTAAACCTTGGAAGCCATTTGCTCTGGACCAGTTTGCACGTCGCACGCCCGGTGCAAGTGCAGCCAAAATTAAATCAGTCGTGGACCGTGCCGCGTCGTTCGCGGCCGAACAAGACCGCAAGATAGGCGAAAGCGATCTACGGAGGGCTCTCGACGAAACGGGCGGCAAGGACCGGCCACTATTCCAGCCAGTTGAATGGTCCGATTTGATGGTCGAACCCGAGCTGGAACAGGAGCTGCGCAACCTCATCAGACATCTGAATGCCGGGTGGTCGGAGATGAAGGGGACAGTGCCCACAGGCGTGCTGCTCATCGGACCGCCAGAGCCAGTCACATGATGCCTATGTTCCCGAGCGCGTAACGGTGCACTACCGTTGGCTCGCTCTTCACGGCATTTCCCTTCAGTGTCAACGCCGAGTTTCTCTCTTCCGGATGGTGAGTACCTCCACTGTGAGTTGCCTGATGGAGCGACGGTGCGATACCGGTTTGGGTGACAGACCCGGTTACATGTGCCGGATTTTCTCTCGGCGAGCCGCTGGCTTCCGTCGCGGCACTTGCCGATCTTCGTGCGTTGTTGAACTCTTTACGGTCCATTCGCCCGGCAGGGCCAGGCGTGAATGATGAAGAATCAACCAGCCATGGGACGGCGGTGGTTTCTACTTCCAACGAAGAGAGCGATGGAAGTCTCTTGCGACGGAAGGACCCCAGCGGAGCGTGACAGGGTGCGCGGAAGCGAAGGGACGTTGTCACCGGTGCGAAGGACATATAGGAATCTTGTCGATGGTGGTCACCAGCGGTTATCGCCGCTCACGTCCACCGATTCGTCTCCCGCCCGGCGGCGATCTTCCTGAATTGTTAAGTTAGCGTTTATGCAGTCGGTGGCCTGCGGCATCGGTCATAACCGTAATCTATATATGACATTTGTCAAGATCTTTTCTCCTTTCGCTCGATCTTGACTACCCTCTGGAATTCGAAGTTATCTTTTGCGTTCAGTGAGTCAGCGGCCCGCCTTGTGGCGTTCCCTCGTCGCGAGCCACGTCTTCGCTTTAGCGCCGCACCCCAGCCGGCATCAATCCGGCCTGTAAGAAGCGCCGGATGATGAGCAGAAGGCGTTTGTCACCGATCCTGCGCGCGATTCGAGACATGAGGATATCGTGATTGACCCGGTCGAAAAAATTTCTCCACCCACGAGGCAAACCGCTCGGGGCTGCGCTTACGCACGTGCCGTGGCAAAAGCCCCGGCGGCAGGTCCGATCTCGGCCAGCAATTCCTGCGCGGCGTTCAGTTGCACTCCGGGAATCTGGCACAGTCGATAGGACCGCTGGAAAAACGAAACATATGTGCCGGAGCTTCAGGAGAGAATGTCGCAAAGCCCGTATGACTTGGCTTGGTATCAACGTGTACGGAATTGACAAACCTTGAGGGTCAGCGTCTGCCGGGGAGGGATAATGAGAGGCGGTGTGACGAAACCGGAAAGTGATCGAAGAGGTCAAACGCCGCTTAATCGATTTTTACAAGCCGGTCCGCATCTACCTGTTCGGATCGGCGGCGCGGGGCGATAACGGGCTGGACAGCGATCTGGATCTCCTGGTCGTGCTCCCGGACCAGACGCCCAAGGAAGTGTTCCGCGGTGGTGGGTTGTATCGTGCACTGTCCGGAATTCCCCGTGCTGTGGTGATTTCATGGCGGCAAACCGATGTTGACGGGAGGGCCGCCAACGTTGTGGCCTCCCTGCCCGCTACCGTGATGCGAGAGGGTAGATTGCTCTATGACTCCAGCCGAATGGCGGTTTGACGAAACGCACGAGTGTTTCTCTTGCCCGGCATTTGGCAAAGACCGGATTGAAGACATCAGGGTCTTCGGCTAAGTGCAACACAGGCAAGAATGCCTGTACTACTTGGTGCAACACGGCGGATGCGGTGGATCTTCGAGGCCGCGCTCGGTTCACCGCTGGAACTGGGGTACGCCCGCTCGAAATGCGCCTGGCTCTTCCGGTGCCCAGGGGCGCCATATGAGCCGAACGCGCTGGAGCTTGAGGAAAAGAATATCGCAAATCACGCCCGCTTCCGCGGCGCCGTAGCCGCTAACGTTCTCCCACGATCAGTTGATTGTCCACACCTGTTACGCCCTTCACCTTTTTGACGAGATGTTCGGCTTTGCTCTTTTGCTTGTCGCGCTGCACCTTGCCCTTAATGATCACTCGTCCGTTGTGGACCTCCACCTTGATCTCGCGGCCGCCCACCTCGGGATCGCTGGCCAGTTTGAGCAGAACCTGGTCGTAGATACGGTCATCGGTGACCGGCTGTTTCTCCGCCCAGACGGGTGCGACCGGCAACAGCAGCATCAGACAGAAGGCCAACCCGGGCTTGTTCATGATTTCAATTCTGTACCGCTCATGGATCGCCAGTCAATCGCATTCAGAAATTCCGGGCTTTCGCGCCAGTCCGGACGAACTTTGACGAACAGTTCAAGGAACACCTTGCGGGCGAGCAACGACTCGATCTCGATACGCGCGGACGTTCCGATTTTTTTGAGCATCGCGCCCTTTGCGCCAATCACGATCGCCTTCTGGCCGGGGCGCTCGACGTAGACAGTTGCAGCGATCCGGACCATACGCGGCGTGTCTTCCCATTTTTCAACCAGGACCGCGATTGAGTGGGGCACCTCCTGGCGCGTTTCACGCAGGATCTTCTCGCGGATCAGCTCCACTGCGAGAAACCGTTCGGGCTGGTCCGTGATGAAGTCGTTCGGGAAATATTGCGGCCCGGCCGGCAGGCGGCTGACGATTGCCTCGCGCAGTTTGTCCAGACCTTCCCCTTTTGCCGCGGAAATGGGCACTGAGGCCGCGAAATCGTGAAGTGATTGGAACTGCTCGATACGCGGGAGCAGTTGGCGCTTGTCGTCCATCCGATCGACCTTGTTCAACAGCAGAAGAACGGGCGACCGGACGCCGTCGAGCAGGCTGACGGCCTGTTTATCGTCCCCGGAAAATGGCGCGAGGCAGTCGGTCATGAAGAGCACGGCATCACGATCCTGGAGCGCCGATTTGACGGTGTCCATCATTCGCCGTTCCAGGAGCGATGGCGACGCATGAATACCGGGCGTGTCGATGAAAACGATTTGCGCCTCGGCAGTCGTGACGACGGCCTGGATTGAAGTCCGGGTAGTTTGCGGCTTCGAAGAGACGATGGCCAGCTTGCCCCCGGCCAGAGCGTTGAGCAAGGTCGATTTACCGGCGTTCGGACGTCCGATGATAGCGACGAAGCCGGAGCGAAATTCGGTCAAACCGATGCCTTCTTTCCGGCTCTTGAGACTTTGACCTGCTCCACTCGGAGATCGTTGCCGGCCAAAACCTGAATGTGAATGCCCTCGCGCTCCACCGTCTCGCCAACGTGGGGCACGTGGCCCAGCCATTCGGTCACCAATCCGCCGACCGTGGTGGACTCGGTCTCCTCCTGCGGACGGAAGTTCAGCAGATCGTGGAGACGGTCCAGGTCAAAGCTGCCAGACACGATGTAATTTCCTTCCCCTTCTTCGGTGATATCGCGGGTAGGCTCATGCTCATCGCGGATTTCGCCGAGGATTTCTTCGACCATATCCTCCATGGTGACCAACCCGGCGGTGTTTCCATACTCGTCCACGACGATCGCCATATGCGCTCCGCCGTCCTGCATTTCGCGGAGCAGATCGTTCACGTGCTTGGTCTCGGGAATGTGGCGAATGGGCCTGGCCAGCTCGCGCACCGCGCGCTGGCCGCGCTCCAACGTATCGAGCTCGAACATGTCGCGCACATGAACGAAACCGATGATGTCATCGACGTTCCGCTCGTATACCGGGATACGCGAATATTGCTCGTGAATCACCATTTCCCGGAGGTCTTCGAGAGAGCGATCCGCGGCGATGCCGACGATGTTCGGCCTGGACGTCATTACTTCACGGACGGTCTTGTCTCCAAAGGCCACTACAGACTGGATTAGCTTGCGGTCTTCCTCTTCGAGAATTCCTTCTTCGGCGCCGGCGGTGATGAGCGCCTCAATATGCTCGGCGGAATGAGGCGGCTCTTCCCGAGGCTCGTCCGCTTGTGCCAGCTCAACCAGGGACTGAAAGAACCCGAGCACCCAGGTTACCGGTTTGATCACGGCCACTAAGCCTCGCAGCAGCGGTGTCAACGGCAGAAGCCATTCGCCCGAGGTCTTTCGATAGAGCGTTTGTGGAATGACGTAGGTGAGCAATAGCATTGCCAGCCAGGAAAGCAAGGCCACTTGCAGAAAAATGGCCCACACGGGCGTCGGATCGCCGAAGCGCATCGACAGAAACACCAGTCCTAGCAACAGCAGCGAAGTGTGTTTTACCAGCGAGAACACCAGCGCGCCCTGGTTCGACTTGGCGCCGATCCGGTCTTCCAGCGTTTCTTTGAAAAACTGCAAGGAGGGTAAATCGCGCGCGCGGATTCGCAGGCTCTCCATATACAGAAGCTGAATCAACGTGACCAGGCACAGCAAGGCCGCGAGGATGATAGCGAGAAAAATCGCCACAATCGTCACGCTTGCACCCGTTCGATCAGCCCGGAAGGGAGGTTGAAGTGCTTTCGCCAGCGGCCTTCGGCGATGGCCATTTGTCCGTCGTCGCGCTCGTGGTCGAGGCCGATGAGGTGTAAAAGACCGTGGAGCATCAGGACCTGCAGCTCTTGTTCGGCGCTATGGGCGAGGTCGCGCGCTTGCTCGCGGGTACGATCGTAGGAAATTGCGATTTCGCCGAGGTGTGCTTCGGTGCTGGGAAACCTGGCCGACGGGAACGACAGTACATCCGTTGCGTAGTCTTTGCCTCGGAACTCCCGGTTAAGCCGCCGGAGCTCATCGTCGCTTGTCACCAGACATTCAAACGGCTTACCGTGCGCTACCTCTGTCTGGAGCTTTCGCGCGAAGCGCCGGAAAGCGCGCCGCGCAATGTCGCGGGCGGATACGCGGAATACCACGGAACATACTACGAAAGTATCGCCTGTGGGCATTGAGCGATCAGCCCAACGGAATGCCGGCGGCGCCGGCTTCCGCGGCTTCCGTTGCAGGCTCAATCGCATCGGGCGCCAGCGTCAACGCGAGTTGCCGCCCTGCCGCCATGTCCTGGTGCCGCTCGTAGGCTTTGACTATCCGTTGCACCAAGCTGTGCCGGACCACATCGCGGTCATCGAAGTGCACGAAGCTGATGCCTTCCACTCCGCGCAAAACGTCCACCGCGTCGCTCAACCCGCTGCGCTTTCCCGTGGGCAGATCGATCTGTGTCAAGTCCCCGGTAACCACCATCTTGGAATTGAATCCCTGACGGGTAAGCACCATTTTCATCTGCTCGGCGGTGCTGTTCTGCGCTTCATCGAGAATGATAAAACTGTCGTTCAGGGTGCGGCCACGCATGAAGGCGATGGGGGCCACTTCAATCGTTAAACGCTCGAGCAGCTTTTCAACCTTCTCGCTCTCGAGCATGTCGTAAAGGGCGTCATAAAGAGGACGCAGATACGGGTCGACCTTCTCCTGGACGTTTCCGGGCAGGAAACCCAGCCGCTCGCCCGCCTCCACCGCGGGCCGGGTCAGCACGATCCGGGTGACTCGCTTATTCAACAAGGCAGACACAGCCATCGCCACGGCCAGATAGGTCTTGCCTGTGCCGGCTGGTCCCACTCCGAACACCAGATCGTGACGCTCGATAGCCTCGACGTAGCGTCGCTGATTGACCGTTTTCGGCGCAAGCACTTTCTTCCCGAAGTTGCGCTGCCGGCCGCTGTGTACCAAGCTCCGCAGCGTGACTTCCGGGTCTTCCGTGACGACGCGAAGATAGCTGTTCAGGTCGCCATTATGGAAGCTTTGCCCTTCCTTCACGAGCGCGAAAAAATCTTCGAGAATGCTGGCGGCCCGAATGACGTTTGGTTCTTCGCCCTCGATCTCGAGCGACTCAGCCATGAGTCTGGTTTTTACGTTCAGCCCTTTTTCGAGAACGCGGATGTTCTCATCGCGAGTTCCGAACAGGGATTCAATACCGCGGCTAATCTGGACGCAGAGAGTCATCTAGAGAGGGACGGATTACCTCGCAAAGAAGCGTGGAAAGGGGGTAGCGGCGTGTGTAACGGCGGGGATCTTCCGCGAGCGCGGAGACGGTGCAAACATTTTCTTCAATTATAGCAGTAGCCTATAGGGCGCTAGTGTCTGCTCAATCACGTGCTTCTTCAGCGGTGGGCGGTTCCGCGACAGCTTCCTTGCGGGCGTGCTCAAACAAAAAGTTAACCGTCTTGTCGGTGCGGATCCGATTTGCGAGCCGTCCCAGGCCGCCATCCTTTTCAAGCTTCTTTCGGACCGCGGCAGCAGGCTCGCGCTCTTGCCTCGCGAAACGCTGCACCTCGCGATCCACCTCATCCTTAGTGGCATGAATGTTCTCCGCGTCGCCGATCTTCTCGAGCAGTAGAAAAGCTTTCACGTCGTGAAGGGCTTTTGGCCGTTGGGACTCCTTGAGCTTTGCCCCATCGATCTTGAGTTTTTCAACGTCCACTCCGCGATCCGCCATCTGCCGGAACTCGGTTTCGATCTGCGCTTCAATCTGCCGGTCGATGAAGGTCTCGGGCACCGGAAATTCGTGCGCTTCCACTAGCTTGTCGATCAACTGATTTTTTGCCTTAAGCTGCGCCTCCGCTTCTCGCTCATGAAAAATGGTCTGCCGGACGGTCGTGCGAAGGTCATCCAGAGTCTGGAAATCACCAAGGTCCTGCGCAAAGTCGTCGTTTAGATCGGGCAGTTCTTTCGTACGGACTATTTTCAGCTTCAAGTGGAACCGGATCGTCTTCCCGGCCAGCCGCTCCTGCCCGTATTCTTCCGGGTAGGTAACCTCGAAATCCTTTTCTTCCTCGGGGGACATACCCAGTAGCGCCTCGGTGAATCCCGGCAGCGTGTCTTCATCCCCGACGTGAAGGGTCATCTCGTCCTGGTGAATTGGCTCGTCGGCCCCGGAAAGGCTCTCGAGTGAAACCACCGCGAAATCGCCCTCCACCACCTGGCGCGGTTCGGCGTTTACGTACTGCGCCTTTTGCTCCCGCAACTGTTCCAGCCGCCGGGCGATGTCGTCGTCCGTCACCTCCGGCTCGTGATAGTTGACCTCAATGCCGCGGTAGTCCTTCACCTCAATGGTGGGTGCAACCTCGAACTCGGCTTTAAAGCTCAACGGCTCGCCGGCATCATAGTGGACGTCCTTGATGTTCGGTGAACCGACCACATGCAGGTCTTCTTCCTCGATCTTCTGGCGGAAATACTTGGGGACTACGCTTTCGAGAACATCCTGGCGCACCTCGCTGGCGAACCGGGTACGAATCAGGCTGGCGGGGGCTTTACCTGGGCGGAAGCCAGGCAGGCGAGCTTTTTTCTGTAAGCCGGCTACGATGCGCTCAGTCGCGCGGTCAATCTCCTCAACCGGAACGATAACTTCAACTTCGTGCTTGCAACCTTCAATGAGCATAAGTTTTTCGAAGGGGCGCGCCGGGCGTGGCACAGGCATTCTTGCCTGTGTTGCACTTAGACGAAGACCCTGATGTTTTCAATCCGGTCCTTGCCCGGCTGCCGGGCAAGAGAAACACTCGTGTGTGCCGCGTCGAGACTCATCTTCTATCCCTGGCTGGTGAGAAATGCAGTTAAACCGCCGCCGTGGCGACAGCCCGCGCGCCCTTTTTGAGCGCCTCAGCCTTATCGGTCGCTTCCCATGTGAACGATTCCTCCGTTCGTCCGAAATGGCCGAAAGCAGCGGTCTTGCGGTAGATCGGCCGCCGGAGCCGGAGATGCTCGATCATGCCTTTCGGCGTGAGCGGGAATTGTTCCCAAACCAGCTCTACCAGCCGTTCTTCATCCACCGTCCCGGTTCCAAACGTGTTGACATTCACGGATACCGGCTCGGCCACCCCGATCGCGTAGGCCAGTTGCACCTCGCACCGCTCGGCCAATCCCGCAGCCACCAGGTTCTTCGCTACGTAGCGAGCCATATAGCAAGCCGACCGGTCCACCTTGGTCGGATCCTTGCCTGAGAAGGCGCCGCCGCCATGCCGGCCCATGCCGCCGTAGGTATCGACGATGATTTTGCGTCCGGTCAAACCGGTATCGCCGTGCGGACCACCGATCACGAAACGACCGGTTGGATTGATGTGGTACTTAGTCCCGGAATCAACCATGTTCGAAGGGACCACCGGGTCGATAATCTGCTTCTTGATGGCCGCGCGCAACTTCTCGGTGGCGACTGTATCGTGATGCTGAGTGGAGACAACCACCGCATCGACGCGCTTCGGCTTACCGTTAACGTACTCAATACTCACCTGGCTCTTACCGTCGGGGCGAAGGAAATCCAGCCCTCCGGCGCGACGAACTTCGCTCAGTTGCCGCACCAGCTTGTGCGCCAGCATGATCGGTAGCGGCATCAGCTCGGGAGTCTCGTTGCAGGCATAGCCGAACATTAAGCCCTGATCGCCCGCTCCGCCCGTATCCACGCCCATCGCGATATCGGGCGATTGGCTTTGAATCGTGTTCAGAATTCCGCAGGTCTTTGAATCGAACCCGAAGCTTGCGTCATTGAAGCCGATGTCGTCGATCACGCTTCTAGCCAGGCGCGGAACATCGACGTAAGTCGTGGTCGTAATCTCGCCCGAGATCACGCAAATGCCAGTGGTGATCAACACCTCACAGGCGACGCGGCCCGTGGGGTCATCCGCCAAGACCGCATCCAGAACGGCGTCCGAGATCTGGTCCGCCATCTTATCGGGGTGGCCTTCCGTGACCGACTCCGACGTGAAAATATGCCGCATGCTGCCTGACAAAGGTGATCCTCCTGAATAATGAGTCCGAACTGCCGTACGGGGCTGTCGAGTTTAGGAAACTATAGATAGTGTAGCCGCTCGGCTCTCAACGGGTCAATGAGAGTTTCGGGCCATTACGGCCTATTGCGGACGTTGTGGACCCTGGCCGAGCAGCTTTTGCTCGATCGAGGTCACGCGCTCTTCGAGCATCGCAATGCGAAGGGATTCGGAGGTATTTAGATTGGAATAGCCGGCTTCCAGCTTGCCCAGCGGCCACACCGGGAATGGCGGTATCGTCCGCGATGCTGGATTGAGTGTCGATCAGTTTAGACGGTCATTGTAGCTTCGCGGGGGCGACCTTAGCCCGGGGCAGGTCTCCCCTCCCTACAACTGACTCCGCGGCCGCGTCTCCGTCCCCACCCAAGCCGCCGTCATGATCGATTCCGTCGGAGGCAGAGTGAGCAGGTGCGGCTTTAAAACGATCAGCGTCTCACCGCGATCGTGGTTACGTTCGTTATGGCGTAGAAATGGAATTGCGGCCACGCCCGGAATGCCTGTGATTGCCTTACCGTCCGTCTCGGTCATCAGTCCGGCCAGCACGGCCCACTCGCCCGTTGCCAGGCTGACCTTCGACTGAAACTTGCGATTGCTGATCACGGGTATGTCGTTAAAGCTGCCCGCGCCCAGCAGCTTAAATTCGGCTTCCACCTCGAGCGAGATATCGTCGACCCCGTTTACGTGCGGCGTGATCTTTAGAACCAGCCCAAGGTCCTCGAAGGTGAAGGTGGGAGGCGGGGCAAACACTTGGCCAGTTCCGGTGGTCGCGCCCAGATAGGCGGCAGTCACGATAGGATATTTATCGCCGACGTGAAAAGAGGCAGGCTGTCCGTCGGAGGTGACTATCTCGGCCTTGAGCAGAGTCGTGGAGATCGCCTTGGTCGCGTTGGCGAAAAGACTTCCGTCGGTGATCCCAAATGCCAGTTGCGAATGGCCGCCGCCAAAACCGAAGAAATTGGCAAAACCGCTAGGAAACGAAGAGAGCAGATTGTGCGCCCCGTTCGGAACCCAAACCAGCGGGAAGGAAGTGGGCAGTTCGAGGCCGTATGTCAGCGAAGAGCTCTGGTCCGAAGCCAGCAACTCGACTTCAATCGCAACCTGCGCCTTGGGCTTCATCAGATCCTGAATCAGCTTCTGGGCCATGACCACCTTCGAGACGCGGTCGCGGATCAGGATCAGGCGGCGCTGGCTATCCACCGTCAGGCGCTGGATGTCGAAAGTACCGCGCACCCCCGTGGCGATTTCCTGGACCTCCTGGATCGCAAAGGGCTCGGGAACCGGAATGACAATCGCTTCCGTTCTGTCGAGTTCCGTGCGCTTCTGCGGGGTGTCGTTAGCCACCAGCATCAGACGGTCGCCTGCGGGGATGATGAAAGAGTCCGTCGCGGCCTCGAGCGCGTTCAGGGCTTCGCGGTAATCGGCGCTCTCGAGCTGAAAGCGCATGGACGGCTTGGGCTGGTAACCGGAGTCGAAGACCACCAGAAGGTTAAACGCCTTCGCGACCTGTTCAAATAGGGCCGTTGAATCGCCCCGCAAGTCCAAATCTTTGCGGCCCGGAGCGGCCTTTAACTGGGCCGGTGGCAGAAGCGTTCGCGTCTGTTGCAAATCGCGATCGGTAATGGCGCCAAGGATGGAAGGATCGGCATTCGCGTTGGGCTCGGCAGGTTTCGGTTCGGCCGTGACAGTCGCCCGCTGAGCGAAGCCGGGCGGACGCAGCGCCTGCGCGCGTGCCCAATACATTGCATTCGCTGGGTCTTTGGCGGCGGCTTCGGCGTACAAAAGATAGGCGCGCTCGGTTTGACCGGCGCGCTCCGCTTTTTGCGCATTCTTATATAGCTGATCGGCGCGGCGGTCCGCGGCTGCTAACAATTGAAGCAGAAACAGCCCCGCCGCGATGTGACGGACTACCACTGAGATTTGACGGAAAATCCGTGGCGCGCGTGCATAAACCTCTGGGTCGGGTCTGCCGATAACCAAACTGAGGCATCAATGTCGAATGGCGGCTAGTCTAATCCCGGTCCGCACCGCGTTCGCTCCGGTTACCCCGCAAACGTTTGAAGCATTAGGGATCTCTCAATCCCTGGTGCTAGATCTCGTGCTGCGCCGTCTGCTAATAGAGGGTTTCAGTAACCTGCAAAGCCTGGGCCGGTGTTTGCGGCTGTCGTTTTCCATCCTGAACATAGTGTTTCAGCACATGCGCCAGCAGCAATTGGTAGAAGTGAAGGGGATGATCGGTAACGATTATCAGATCACTCTCTCCGGGGCAGGGAAGGCTCTGGCCGCCGAGCGTTTTCAGATGACGCAATATGCGGGCGCCGCGCCGGTCTCGCTCACCGATTATCAAAATGCGACCAAGTCCCAGGCTGCCCGGGTGCAAATCGACCGGCAGGCGCTGCAATTGGCCTTTTCGGACCTGATCGTATCCGACCAAATGCTCGACCAGTTGGGTCCGGCATTGATCTCGCAAAACTCGATTTTTCTATATGGCCCGACTGGCAATGGGAAGACAAGCCTGGCGGAACGGATGCTGCGGGTCTATAAGGATGCCGTGCTGCTTCCGTACGCGGTCGAAGTGGACGGGCAGATTATCAGCTTGTATGATCCCGTGGTCCACCACAGGGTCGAGACCGATGACACAGAGATCGATCCTCGATGGGTGGTATGCCGGAGGCCGTGCATCGTAGTGGGAGGCGAGCTGATCCCGAGCATGCTCGAGCTGCGGCTGGATGAGTCATCGGGAATCTATGCCGCGCCGCTCCAGATGAAGGCCAACAATGGCATCTTCATCATTGATGACTTTGGCCGCCAGTTGATGTCGCCGCGCGACCTGCTCAATCGCTGGATTGTGCCGCTTGATCGGCGTGTAGACTACCTGATGCTCCGCTATGGAGTGAAGTTCCAAGTGCCGTTCGAGCTGATGGTGGTGTTCTCGACTAACCTCGAACCCAGCGATTTGGCGGACGAGGCCTTTCTCCGGCGTATTCATAATAAAGTGCTGGTCGAGGCCGTGGACGAGCGGTCGTTCGACCAGATCTTCTCGCGAGTGGTTGCGAGCAAAAACCTGCCTGCAGAGCCGGATACCGGCCAGTATATGCGCAAGCTGTGCCTACGGGATGGGCGGACAGAGTTGCGGGCGTGTTATCCATCCGATATTTGCAACATACTGATCTCGATTGGCAAATACGAGAACCGGCCCCCCAGGCTGAGTAAGACCGACCTGGAACGGGCCGCGGCCCTCTATTTCGCGAAGAGCTAAGCTTTAGCTCTAAGCTTTAGCACGGTTGCACGGGATAATAAGAACACCGCTTGCGTGCGCAAGCGCAGCCGCCATGCAGGTTGTTCTCCTCTCAACGTACGATCTGGGTCACCAGCCATTCGGACTGGCATCCCCGGCCGCCTGGCTGCGATCGCATGGGCACAGCGTGATTTGCGGCGATCTCGCGGTTGCGCCACTCGCACAGGATGCGGTGAGCGCCGCGGATCTGTTGGCACTGTACCTGCCGATGCATACGGCGACTCGCCTGGCGGTGCCGGTAATCGCGAATATTCGGCGGTTGAACCCAACGGCGCATCTTTGCTGTTACGGGCTCTACGCGCCACTCAATGCGGAATATCTGCGGGGGCTCGGAGTTTCCACCATCTTAGGGGGCGAGTTCGAAGCTGAACTACTGCGCTTAGCGGACGGGAGCCATCCCACCGGCCCACGGATCTCGCTGGAGCGCCTGCAATTCCAAACACCGGACCGGTCCGATCTCGCGCCACTGGATCGATACGCGAAGCTACAGTCGAATGGCGGCGCCAAGCTGGCTGGATACACCGAAGCGAGCCGGGGTTGTAAGCATCTCTGTAGGCACTGCCCGGTAGTCCCTGTATATCAAGGCGCGTTCCGGATAGTGCAGCGCGAAGTAGTACTTGAAGACGTACGCGGCCAAGTGGCGGCAGGCGCGAAGCATATTACATTCGGAGATCCGGATTTCCTGAATGGACCGGCCCATGCGATGCGCATTGTAGACGCCCTGCACGCGGAGTTTCCCCACGTCACCTATGACGCCACCATCAAGATCGAACACCTGCTGCAGCACCGCCGGCTCCTGCCGCAACTGAAGCGCGGTGGATGCGCTTTCGTGACCAGCGCGGTGGAGTCGTTCGACAACGCTGTACTCGAAAAACTACAGAAGGGGCACACCCACCAGGACTTTCTCGAGGTCCTGCGCGATTTCCGCGAGCTCGATTTACCGCTCGCGCCGACTTTTATCGCGTTCACACCGTGGTCCACGGTCAGGTCCTACCGCGAATTCCTGGCGCAGCTTTTGGAGCTGGATCTAGTCGAGAACGTGAGTCCCGTTCAGCTTGCGTTGCGGCTGTTGATTCCGTCGGGTTCGCGTCTCCTGGAGCTGGAGGATGTTCGTGCCGTAATCCAAGCTTTCGATTCACCGGCGTTGTTGCACCGCTGGAAGCATCCGGATCCGCGGGTCGACGCGCTCGCCAGTGCAGCTTTAAAGCTGGCGGGAACGAACGGCTCCCGCCCCGAGATCTTCGCGCGCCTTTGGGAACTCGCGCATGATCACCGTTTACCGGACGAGTTCCACCTGATGCCCCGGGCCGCGATCCCGTATCTGGATGAGCCCTGGTACTGTTGAGCGGAACCCTCTGAAGAGCAGGTTGCTCTTATCTAGCGCCTTTCGGCTCAGGATGCTGAACCAACATTCGACTTGATTGAGCCAGGAAGAGTAAGTCGGAGTGAAATGCAAATGCACAGGCCTTGCGTCGACCGGTCCGGCACAATTGAGTCGCCCCGGGCCAGGACCTAGTTGGGCTGTCGCTTGCCCGTATCCGACACTCACTATATTCAGCATCCAAGCGAGCGCGGGAAAAGTCACCGGCGAGTGAAAGTAGATAAGATAGTTTGAAACATGTTCCTGCCAAGAGCTGTGGCGATCGCGGCGATTTGTTGCGTTGCGGTTTTCGCCTCCGACGAGTTGACGGTCTACGAGTTACTTGCGCCAGCGACTCATTCTTTCGCGATCACTTACGATTTCTACACCTCACATGCAGGAGCGCCGTACCTCTTCAATCCCATCCGGCGCGGCTCCGTCGCCACTGATGAGCGGGTGATCGATGCGGCGACGGGCAAGAATTTGCAGTTCCATGTGGTCAGTGCGGACGATGCACGCCAGCATGGGCTGCAAGGTAAGGTGAGTGCGGACAGCTACATTCAGGTAACCCTGGCGCGTCCGGTTCCGCGCGGCGGCGAGGCGCGCGTCCGCATTTTCAAAACTTACAAAGACGCCGCTTCGTACAGTTTCGACGGAGACGATATCGTGTTCCAGCGGAGTCTCGGGATCAAGCGCAACATTATCGTGCTTCCCAGCGGATATGAGCTGACCGGCTGCGGCGCTCCCGGTATCGTGTCGACTGCACCGGACGGCCGCATCCGCGTAAGCTTTGTGAACGACCGCGACGATGAATTGATGGTCAAGCTGCGGGGCCGGCTACTCAAATGAAGACCGCGCTTCTGTTGCTTGCCCCCGCTCTGTTATGTGCCCAGGTGCATCGCGCGGAGCAGGACCGTGAGATCGGTTATTGGCTGCTCGATCCGGAATCGCATCGGTTCCGCATCTCGCACGATTTCAATGTGACCCGGACTGGACAGAAATCGGTGCACAGTTTTGTGCGGAAGGGCAGCGTGGTCACACAGGCGCGCATCATCGATATCGATACCGGCGAAGAGCTAAAGACTTACAACGTGACCGGCAAAGCAGTCAACGCGTTGGGTTATTATCCGCATCCCAGCCCGGATGATTCCGTGGTGGTGCAGGCCGATCTTCCGCGCCCCATTGCTTCCGGCGAATCGGTACGGGTGCGCGTGATCGAAACATACACCGATCCGGTATCGTACACCTTAAAGACAGGCGAACTGGTCTGGGACAGAACGCTGGGACGCCCGCGCAATCAAGTGACGCTTCCCGCCGGCTGGATGCTCAGCGGTGTGAGCGTGCCCGCGATCGTGTCACTGGATGCGGAAGGCCGCGTGAGCTGCCGTTTCACCAATCCGCGCAACGACGAGATCCACGTCATCTTGAAAGCCCGCCAGCGCCCGGTAAAATAGCTGGCATGGATCGCGAACAAGCCTGGCAACTGCTCTGTGAATTCACCAAATCGGACAGCCTGCGGCGCCATGGCCTGGCGGTGGAAGCCTGCGTCGCCGCCTATGCGGTGAAGTTTGGCGAGGATGAGACCAAGTGGCGGGTCACAGCGCTCCTGCACGACTTTGACTACGAGATACATCCCACTCTGCCCGATCATCCGATGAAGGGCGAGCCAATCCTCGCCGAGCGGGGCGTGGACGCGGATGTACGCCGGGCCATTCTTTCTCACGCCGATTTTAGCGGTGTTTCACGAGACTCCCCTCTCGAGAAGACGCTCTTTGCGTGCGACGAGCTGGCCGGATTTCTCACCGCGTGCTCGTATGTCAAACCGAGCCGAAGCATCGCGGAGGTGGACACGAAGTCTGTGCGGAAAAAGCTGAAGGACAAGGCATTCGCGCGCTCGGTCAGCCGCGATGACATTACGAACGGCGCAGCCGAGCTCGGAGTAGATTTGGATCGGCATATTGAGTTTTGCATTGGGGCTATGCGGGAGCGGGCGGCGGAATTGGGCTTGAACTGAGTGGAACAGGCGGTCTCGCCTGTTCTCGACGGAAAAATGGCCGACAGACGAAACCGCCAGACAAGAATGCCTATACCACTCCTTGACGTAGACTGGAAGGGACCTTTATGTCCGACGAAATCGCGCAGCGTGTAATGTCCGTGATCGCTGCCACTCAACATATTGAGCCGGAAAAAATCTCGATCGATAGCACTTTCGAAGAATTAAAGATCGACTCGCTCGACGGCATCAACATCCTGTTTGCTCTGGAGAATGAATTTAACATCTCGATTCCGGACGATGCCGCGCAAAAGATCCGGAGCGTGCGAGAGATGGTGGACGGTGTACGTCTGCTGGTAAAGGGCGCCGAGGGACAAACTCCGGTAGCCGCCCAAGCCTGAGCTGATGCCGCACAGGCGGGTGGTGATCTCGGGGCTCGGCGTAATTTCGGCTCTGGGTCACAACGCGCGTGAGTTTTGGGCAGCGTTGTGCGAGGGACGTCCGGGCATTCGTCCGCTGCAATCGGTCGACACGAAACTGTTGCGCTTTTCGAATGGAGCCGAAGTCCAGGACTATATCTCCGCTGCGCATTTCGACGAAAAGGAAGCGGCGCTGCTCGATCGCTTCGCGCAATTTGGAGTGATCGCCGCGCGCGAGGCTCTGGCCGATGCAGCCGTGGATTGGACGCCTGAGCTGCGCGAGCGGACCGCGATCGTGACGGGCTCCTGCGTCGGCGGCCAGTTGACCGAAGACGAGGGATTCGTCGGGCTGTATCGCAACAACAACCCCCGCGTGAACCCATTCAGCATCCCACGTACTATGGCGAACGCCGCCGCCAGCCGGATCTCCTTGGAATTTGGCGTAGTCGGGCCCACGTATACAGTCTCGACGGCCTGCTCTTCCGCTAACCATGCAATTGGGCAAGCCTTTTGGATGGTCCGGAATGGCCTGGTGGAGATGGCAATCACGGGTGGCAGCGAGGCTGTCTTCAGCCTGGGATTCCTGAAAGCGTGGGAAGCGATGCGGGTCGTTTCGCCCGATACCTGCCGTCCATTCTCGAAAGACCGCAAGGGCCTGATTCTGGGCGAAGGCGGAGCCATGCTGGTGCTTGAGCCACTCGAGGCGGCACGCGCGCGCGGCGCGCGAATCTATGCCGAAATCGCGGGTTTCGGTATGTCATCGGACGCGCACCACATCACGCAACCGTCTCCGGATGGAGCCGCGCGGGCGATGCGTTCGGCTTTGGCGGACGGAGAACTTGAACTAGAGCAAGTAGGCTACATTAACGCTCACGGCACGGCCACGCAGGCCAATGATGCGACCGAAACAGCGGCCATCCGGAAAGTTTTTAGAGAACACGCGGACCGGCTGGCGGTGAGTTCTACCAAGTCCATGCACGGGCACGCCTTGGGAGCGGCCGGCGCCCTCGAGGCCGCTGCGACGGGATTAGCTCTGTACCACGGGATCCTGCCGCCCACCGCCAACTACACTCAGCCGGACCCGGCCTGCGACCTGGACGTAGTTCCAAATGTGGCCCGGCGAACCGAAGTGGATTGCGCTCTATCCAACTCGTTTGCCTTCGGCGGCCTGAACGCGGTGCTGGCATTTGTAGCCAGGTGAGTGTTGCACCGAGTGGCACAGGCATTCTTGCCTGTGTCTGGAGTTTCTACATTTCTCCATCGAATTGTTTTATCCGAACTGAGATCCGCCAGCGAACGGGGTCCTCTTAAGGAGTCGGTCTGTAACGGTTTTCTATTGACAG
>JBPCOQ010000218.1:0-29427 GCA_051000095.1 Bryobacteraceae bacterium
ATCCACAACGGCTGGGAAGACGAACAACGCTCCTTCGATTCCACCTGCCGGAAGTTCCACCGTTTCCTCACTCAGCCCCAGCGCTGAGGGGCACACTTACCCACAGATTCCCCAGACGAGCCAAAAATTGTTTGATGGTATCAAACCAACACCCAGGATGCGAGAGGTTATGACAGTCTGGATGAAAGACGCGACCGCGCTCCCCACCTGTGGTTCAACGCGCACAGCGACTCAACGGCCGCAATTCGACGGCGTGCCTGCTGGCTGCCAAGTAGACCTAATGACGCAGCAATGCACCTCCGGACCGGGTTGTACTGCGTATTTTTGCGTTGGTGGAATGGACGACAGCTTTTTGTGATGGGTGTCTAGCGGGAAATAGTGGAAATGACCCCGATTGTCCCTTTTGTGAAGATGACGATACGGATATGAACTGCAAGTGCAATTGGGATGATTGCTGTTTGTGGTAGAGGAAGCGACTCAAACAGGGGCTACGATCTCATGATTAAATCGATAGCGTGGTGGATGTCAGCTACCTTAACTGTCTTTGGGCAGAATGGTCCGCACGGATGGCCTACTAACCTAATTATCGCGTCGCAAGTATTTACGGCAGACCACTCGCGTATTGGAAGGGTGCCCTGGTTGTTCCTTCCGGTGATGAGCACCCAGGAGCGGCAGACCCGTGGATCTTTGATGCGAAAGGTAATCCGATCAACGTTTCAATCAAAATACCAGATGCCGATCGCATTCACATATATGATACCGCAGTGCACAGTACGGGCGTTATGGCGTTCTGCGGTTCTGCTGTTAAACAATCGGGCGAAACCGCTGGGTTTGTCGCACTCAGCGATGCTAGTGGCCGCCCCTTGTGGCTGATTCAGATGAACCCATTGCGTCCGAGGCTTATCATATTTGGACCTAACAACACAATTTGGACGATTGGCGAAGAAGTGGAAGGCGGACATGTGACTTTAGCGGATCACTTCGTATTCCGTACGATCTCCCTTGATGGACATTCAGTCAATTCGCATACGCTGCGATCTGCCCTTAACCTTGGAATGCTACAACTGGGTAGCTCTTCGCGATTGGGCATGTCGGCCCTGGTCGCTTCAGCGGACCGAGTAGGGCTGTACATAGCGAAAGCACACCGGTGGAGTGAATTCAGCGCAGACGGTACATGGATTGGAAGCTGGATCATTCCTTTGCCGACATATCAGAACAATACGCAGACCATCGATATACCCATGAGAGCGGTGGTCTTAACCCGCGATGATCGCGTGCTGGGTTACTTTTCTGGACATTCGCGTGGTCGAGGTATGTATGAATTGTCACGATCAAAGGCCACGTGGTTGAGGCGTGATGATCTGGACCCAAAACAAGTTCTGGTTGGGATTGAAGACAATCAACTGCTTCTGGAGTCTTCTCAGGACGGCAACTTTGTTTTCAAGTGGTATCCTCTCAATTAAGTAACCGCCGAGGAAGTCGAATCTAATCGTACACGCCTTCCAAAAACCAGCGATCGCCCGGCTCCCGGTACATCCGGTAAATCCCGCCATCGTTCAGCGAAATATCCCACTCCTCGCGGTCCCACGAATCGCCGGTCCACCAGTCGCCGGAGGTTCGCCAGGGTCCTGCATAGGTGACGATATTGCCGCGCACTCCGGGGGCGGCTACCCGCAAAGGACGACGCCGCTCGATCTCGACGTTGGCCGGAAGCGGCGGATGAAAATAGCGGAAAGCAAGCTGCGCCGCCCGATCGGCGCGGCTACTTGCTTTTGCCGCTGCATCGGCCGCGGGCTGCTTCGCTACCAGTCGAAACGGATTCGGGTGATGCGTGTTGATGAGCTCGGCGACACCCGCGTTTTCGCTGCCCACCAGCGCTCGAATGCGAGCCAGCGTGACCTCCAGCTTGTCAGGCGCCGGAGTCACGGGAAGAAACAGTCCGTTTTGCACGGTGCGCGGAAGAACAGGCTGAAGATCCAGCCGGATCGCTACCGTAGCTGCCTGCGGCGGGTGCGCTTCTAAATCAAGCTGCAGCAGTTTCAAAAGTGCTTTGCTCTGCCGCATCGGTAAAGGCAGCCGCAGGAATCGCTGGTGTTCCGTCCGATCTTCTAACTCGAGCGTCAGGCTTACCCGATGGGCTGCCATTCCATGCGATTGCAGCAATCCGCATTGATTGTTCAAGATCCTCGCCAAAATAAAGAGCAGCGGCTCGAGCAGGCTCAGTGAATGCTCCAGTTCCACACGCTCTCCAAAGATAATATCGGGCTTGCCGATCCGCAAAGGCCGCTGGACCGCGCCCTTGGCCAGCTTCTGTAAATAAATGCCATCCGGCCCCAGCCGCTCGGCGATTCCGTTCTCCGGAAGTTCCGCCAATTCCGCAAACGTCCCGATGCCCCAACTGGCAAGCGTCTGCCGCATCTCCGGACCGAGTGGAAGATTCTCAATATCCAGATGCGCCAGTTGATCCGCTGCATTTTCCTCTGGAATCACCGTGGCGCCGGGGAAATTACGAGCGGTGAGAATCGCGGTTTCAGGATTCGGCGCGATGGCTACATTCGCGCTCATTCCAAGAGACCCGGCATATTGCGTAATCGCTTGTGCAATATCATAGGCGCTTCCATAGAGCCGGTTGAGCCGGCTCACGTCAAAGAGCAGTGTGCACGCGTCCACCGTCTCCACCTCTGGTGAAAAACGTTCGGCACATTCGGTGAGGAGGTTTTTTCCGTGGATACAGCAGAACATTATTCCGGATATCCTCCAGATATTACGCCAGCGCCTTGGCTTGAAAACTCGCCGTCCCCGAGCGTACCGGCTTGCGCGACACGGCTTGTATTTTCCACTTCCCGCGGCAGGCACGGTGAAACCGGTACCAGTAAGAAATCGGGATTGTCCAGTAAACGAGCATCACCACTCCGAATCGCGCGCATGCAAAAGAGCAGAGGCAGGGTTCATGTTTTCGCCTTTTGTTCGCCTAACAGCATTGTGCCCCTTCGCGCTTTCGTCTGTCAACTCCGAGCTTTCGCACAGCACAGACGGCGCGCTCTGACAGTTGAACTCGGGGAAATTGCCGAGGCGGCCTTCGGTCGCTCGGCAGGCGGTAGAGTCGAGGATGGACGCGGGTGCTGCGCCACGCTCGCGAACTTCTGGTAATCGCCGAGCGAATCGACATCAGCATTGACGAGATGATTGGCCCGCCAGTCATCAAGACGGCCGCTGATCGCTGGGCTCGTAAGCAGCAGGACCGCCAGCGTGTACAAGGGCTTCAGTGATCGCGAAAGCTCTTCGTCCAAACGGCCACGAACTGGCTTCGCTTCTTAGGCCGTTTGGAAGAGCCCAAGCCCAAGAAAGTACTTTTGCCGACCGGCTGGCCAGCTTTACCGCCTACCAGCACGACGAGCGCGGTTGGTCCGCGGTCACCATCCGCGCTCAGGGCTGGCATGTAGAAAACTTTTTGAGCTGGCTTGGCGAGCAGAATCGTTCTTTCGACGATGTTTGCCTGGAGATGTGAATGCGTTTCTAGCCAGCAACGGAAAGCGCGGTTGGGGCCGCGTGCCGGTGGCCACCTGCGCCAAGGCCTTGCGTACATTCTTTCGCCATACAGCGGTGTGCAGATGCTGTGCGGCCAACATCGCGGCCGGCATAGATGCGGTACGCACGACGCGTGGCCCACGCCTGTTCCAGCACGAAGGGATCCCTGCCGGTCCACCCTGGCCGGACGTGCAGCGGCTGATCGCCAGCACCGGCGGCGATTCGGCGCGCGACATCCGCTACCGCGCCATTTTGATGCTGTTGGCAACCTACGGATTCCGCAGCGGCGAAGTTGCCAGCTTATGCCTGGAGGATCTGAACTGGGAAAGTGAGATTGTTCGATAGCCCGATCCAAACCGCCTGTTGAGTAGAGTACTGGCGCGGATCGCCTTAGGCTGAGGGTTTTCCATCATCACTCTTTCGATTTATGAAGTGGGTTCCCAGTTCAACCATGGACGACGTTTCCAATACCCCCTCTAAGATTCCGTACGGCGGGTTTTCCCCAGTACGGCTCCAAGACAGCGGAACGGATCTCTCTTCCGAGACGCCCTTCCCCGTCGCCGGGTTTGACGCCCCGTTAGTGCTGGCTCGGTTACTCGATCGTTCATTCCCGTTGGCCAAAGGCATGTCGGGACGATCCTCACTTCTGCGCAGCACGCCGCTGCCCCACGGGTCCTTCGCTCCGCCAGGGTTATGTTGTCCCTCGGCATCCTCGCTACTACGACCCGATCCGCCGGTCTCACGCTCACCCCACGCCTCATCCATACGATTTGCGCGTGTGGCCTTGCGAGCGCGAGACCTTCCCTGCTTTGGGTCATCAACCATTCTCCTCGTGCCATCACCAACACGCCGGGGCATGCACCAACTGCTCTTGTCCGTTTCTTCATTGGTGCCATTGGCCTTCGCCCATCTTCGGGGGGCTCGGCTCGCCCAACATCCCGCAACTCGATTCCCGCGGGTGAGCCTTTCGACGCCTATCTGCTGTTCGTCTCCTACGGCCCGAGGTTTTGCTAGCCCTGTCGAGTCGGACCTTGCGGCCCCGAGGACATTTGCACGGGCTTTCGCCGACAAGAGTCGCCTCTCATCGACGCCATGCATTGCTACGCAGCCAAACCGGACAACTACTGCGGCGGGACTTCCACCCGCTTGGTCAATGCCTTTACAGGCTGCACCAAAGATCGGCTCCACCAACTTGGCGGCTTGCTGCACTACCCGGTCCCGAACCGTCGGAATCTTCGCCTTCCGATACAGCTTGATCTGTAGGTCTCGAATCTTACCCTGTGTTGTCAGACTCCCGGCACGGGCCGCAACCGGATGAGGGTCCTTCCCTCCCCTGGCATTGCCCAGGTTCTTTGGTACCTCTTACCTCTCCGACGCCCAGCCGGTCCGCCATCCTTTCTGACGCCATTGGGGTACGCGACTCCAAGACCATCCCGGGCCTCCCCCATTGATGCAGATTGCCTTCCCGGCTTGCCATGATCACTACCCCGGTGGATGAATCGGTGCGGTTTGGTTACCGTTAGCGCGCTCTCGCGCCGGGTTCGTTCCGATCCATTCGGCCTTCCCCGATCTCATGCCGGGTCGGCACGCTTGCGTGCGCAAGCGCATCCACATTGCAGCTTTCGAGGCCTGCTCAAGCTTCACGCGTGTTACGGCCCGCGGGTTACCCCCATCTAGCCGCTCGTGCGCGAAGCGGTGCGATTCGCTACGTCCAACTCGGCTTCCAGATCGGGCGTGAGGCCGCGATCCAAATCCGGATCGAACTCCAGTGGAATGGGACCTGATAAGGGAACATCTTCCATATCCGGCTCCTCAACTCCCGCTGCCTGGTCGGCCTTGAGCTTTTCCTTCCGCTCGGCCTTCATCTGGCGCTTCTCCAGACGATTCTGCTCTTTACGTCTTTTCTGAGAACTTGTTCTGCCACGTCCTGCCATACACACACTCCCAGGTAGTCGCGCTAGCGCGCGTTTAGAATTATTCAATATTTGAGAGAAGCCGGATGCCTACCAGCGCGGCTCGCGGCGCTGCCTGGAATGGCCGCCGCCACCACCGCCACCGCCAGGACGCTTGCCCCGCGCGCCTTCGCCTTTTGGCAACGCTTCGTTCACCTTCAGTGCCCGGCCCCTCCACTCACGTCCATCCAACTCCGCAATGGCTGCCTCCGCTTCGGCATTGGCGGCCATTTCCACAAATCCAAAGCCTCGTGAGCGTCCGGTATCGCGGTCCGTCACGATGCTTACCCGGTCCACCGCTCCGTAACCCTCAAACAGGGATCTCACTTCATTCTCCGTAGTCGAAAAATCCAAATTGCCAACAAACAGGTTCTTCATCTTGCTCCTTTTCTAAATTGAGCGGCATTGCCGGACGGAAGTCCTGACCTGCGGAAGGCAGATGAAGAATTGGCCGGAGCAAAACCGGATGCACTTTGAGCATAGCAGACCGGATCAAAACGTTGTACATGACTTGTGATTGTAATGATTTGGCTGTCGTGCTACTCTTATATAGCTTTTGAAACTCCTGTACATCGTTTGGACTCAAGGCATTCGGAAATGGTCTCACCGCCTCGCTGAACCTGGTCTGTCTATCGATTCGTTAGGGATTTAACAGCTATATCAAGGAGAGAAACATGAAAGAAACAGGTACTGTGAAGTGGTTCAATGCGAGCAAGGGATTTGGATTCATTGCGCGTGAGAACGGTGAGGATGTCTTCGTCCATTTTTCCGCCATTGAGGCGAGCGGTTATCGCACGTTGGAAGAAGGGGCTCGGGTGTCGTTCGTTGTGAAGCGTGGACCAAAGGGTCTGCAAGCAGAACAAGTAAGTCCGGCATAGTCTAGCCGCCCCCAAGAGCGGCCATCCATGCATTTCCTCTACATGGGGTTTACGCAGCAAGCTAACATTCGCTGCTTTCGATTCCAGGGCGTTCTCCCAAGAGAGCGCCCCACCAAGCTGGCGCGGATGTTTGAGTTCGCCTTAAGCGCCGACATGGCGCTTTTGATCCGCTATAAGATTCCGGTGCAGGACGGACCTGCGCTGTGCCTCGAAATCCTGACGGCGGCGCTTGCCAGGGCAGCCGATCAGGCCATACCGTTCGAGTCCTATTCCGTGACACGGGAAGATTTGTCGGCTTTCGCCTCGGCCCGAACGGCGATCGCGGAAGCAAAGATGGCGCGGCGAAAACCGCGGCCGCCTTTCAAGCCGGCACCTTCTTCGCAATTGAAATGGCCGCAGATTAAGCGGTAGTCCCGGCTTCGCGCGAAGTAATTTTAATCCACGTAGACAGCATCCCCCGTACGTACCACCCCTCCGCGCAGCACTGTCGCGTATACTCCCACGCTCGGAAGTGCCTGGCCGAACGCCGGAACTACGACTTTGTTGTATTGCGCCGCGGCGCGGAGAATGCCGGGATCGTGTTCGAGATCCTGTTGAGCAAGAGTTGTCATCACACAGCGCGCGCATGGATCGCTAACGCGTAACTGAACTTCACTGCCGATTCGCACGATTCGTCCCACCCAGGCGTTTTCGAGAAAGCCGGTTTCACTCGTCTGGGATTCCACTACCAGGTTGGGCCGGAAACGTTCCACGGCAAAACGCCCCCGCGGGTACAAGGCCGCGAGTTGGCGCAGCGTGGCTGTCGTGATCAAGTGGATGGGGGCATAGTCGAAAAAAGTTCCCGCGGGCGCCGCCATTCCGATGGATTCATCGGTGACAACTTCGCGATGCGCCAAGCCATCGATATCCGGCCAGTATTCTTCTAAGCTTGGATCTTGTGGCGCGGTGGTTTCCATGGTCAGTTCCCGGCCGAAGATCTTCGAGAGCATCTCGTCGATGTTGCTTTGCCGTGAGCTCACGAGGGTTCCATCGGGTAGCCGGATGCTGACGGGAGATGGCGTCTGGGGATGCTCGGGAGGTTGATCGTACGTGGCCGCGCAGGCGAACAGCTTGGCCCATTTCCGCGGGTTCTTCGCGCTGGCGACTTTGCCGGTCTCACGATCCACCAACGCATACGCGCGATCGCCGAGCACGCCTTGCTCGCCGATATTAGTGATGGTGAGTTCTTCGCCAAGCATGGATTTGACCGGATAGCGCCACACCGACGTAACAAAGGCGGCAGTAGGTGAGGAAGATTGAGATATGATCATGTCTTGTTGATTAGAACATAGCCGCGGCGCCGGCACGTGCCCTGCAGGCCGTTTGATTTGTACGAGGCAGTTCTGCTATGCCGAGCGCCGCATCGGGACGAACCGGATCTCGACTCGCTGATTCAACGCGCCCCCGATCCTTCGCAAGATTGCCAGGGAATGGCCTTCGTAATCCGCATCCTCAAGCCGGCAGATGACCGATGGAGTGGTACCGATGAGCTTGGCAAGTTGAGTTTGAGTGCCCGCTGCTGAGCGCAACTCGTGGATTTTGCGGGCGATCTCTTCATTCGCCCGCGCCTCTTCCAGCTTCTTCAGCCGGCCCGGCCTGCCTGCGTAGAAGCGGCGGTGCAGGATCTCCACTGCATCACTGACTGGTTTGGACCTCTTTGCCAGATCAAACCTCCTCGTATTGTGTGCCTCTGCGCATTCACTTCGAACCGCTTCTTGCGCTCGACGGCATGATCGATTTCCTTCGGCGGGACTACCCGTTCTTCCACAAGGCCGTGCGAGACCACTGCCGCGACCCTCCCATGGAAGAAGTACAGAATCCGGCGATGCACTGCCTGTAGGCTGACCCGCAGTTCGTAAATCCCATCGCGCAAAAACTCGGCTTCGGGCCGCCGCAGTTCGTGGCCCATTTCCCGCAGTCGCTCTAATCGGAGATAGCACTTCTCCTGCTCTTTCGCCGGCAATTCGCTAAACCACTGGGCATGATCCGTCTTCTTCCCGGTAGAGGACGACTCTCGTTCGGGAAGCACTCGATCCTAGTCTATTCGCAAAGTTGCGAAGTTTCGAACTGGTGGGGGTGGGGCAACCCGAGGTTTTGGTGTTGCGCGTTGCCGAACCCCATTCGCTCAGTGCGGCGATTCAGCGCGAATTAAAGGCGGCCAGCGGCGGATTGCCGGTCGCTCGTATGCGTTCCATGAACGAGGTCGTGAGGCAATCGACGGCTCGTAGCGATTTCAATGCTCTGTTACTGACAGCGTTCGCCGCGGTGGCGCTTCTCCTGGCTGCGGTCGGCATCTATGGCCTGGTCGCTTACTCCGTGCAGCAAAGGACAAACGAGCTGGGCATCCGTCTGGCGCTGGGCGCGGCGCCGGATCAAGTGCGGAATATGCTGGTATTCCAAAGCATGCGATTGGCCGTGGCCGGAGTGGCTTTCGGCGGCACCGCGAGTCTCGGTCTCGCACGCTATATGACAACGATGGTTTACGGCGTCAAGCCGATCGACCCGGCAGTGATCGTCCTCGCGTGCTCAACGCTCGGCTTCATCGCCGTACTAGCCGCCTATTTTCCGGCCCGGCGCGCCGCGAAGCTGGATCCTGTCGAGGCACTTCGGTTCAACTAATTCGGGAGAACCCGAGTCCGGCAGGAGATACTGCTCTCAGTTCGTCACCGGAGCATTGGGAAAAGCTCTCGAATCTGTGCCTGCGTGGGCTGCCGTCCGTATTCACAAATCTCAAAGGCTTCGGCCTGGGCGATCCGCCCCCCTTTTTCAGCGGCGTACCATTTCACCAAGGCAGCCCGGATCGCCGGTGTGATCTCGCGTTTCTGACGCTGATCGCTTAGCCATTTCTTGCGCGCGGCCGCATCCTTCGGAACCTGATCGAGCGTCCCATCCACCCACGGCAGCCATTCATAGAATTGTGAAACATGGGCGTCCAGCGCGCTCACTTTTTGGCCGAAAACGTCATCGATCGAAATCGCGATGTCCGGCCGAAAAGGATTTGGCCGCTGGAAATTGTCCTGGAAATACAGGAAGACCGGATTCTTGCGCAAGGGCGGGACTTCCGGAACCACCTTCGGAACGACGACCATGTACGCCGCGTCCTGGACCAACACTCCGGTGTAGCGATGGTCGGGATGGTAGTCGTTCGGACGCGGCGCGATCACGATGTCTGCATTCCACTCACGGATGCGACGGATCACCTGCTTCCGGATTTCGAGGGTCGGCAAGAGCTCACCGTCATGATTGTCGAGAACTTCGTAGGTGATCCCGAGGCGTCGCGCGGACTCCATCGCCTCGGCCTTTCGGCGTCGTGCCAGCGCGGGCGCGGAATCGGTTTGGTGGCCCGCGTCCCCGTTAGTCACCGACACGAATTTCACGGCGTTGCCTAGCGCGGCGAACTTCGCGGCAGTTCCAGCGGCGCCCAGGTCGCAATCATCGGGATGCGCGCCGAAGGCGATGACGCGAATCTGTTGGGCGTTCAGCATGGAGGCCCAGAGTACTGCTGAAAGAATGGAATACCGGCTCACGTGTTGAATTATATTTAAAAGCGTGGCCAAAGGGGCTAAGCCACTAAGCCGGTCAAGCTCACTAATCTCGAAAAGCCGCGGCCCGAATAGATTCCGATCTGCTCAATCGAGCACTCTTCCGGCAACATCGTGGATTTCCCTGCATCGGCGGAGCCCTGGTTCCATAGCAACGGTTCCGTCGCGTGCCGCCCGGTAGCACAGCGCGGCTTCGCCGCAAACTGATTCCCATACAAGTGCGGCGGCCTCCTTTATAGTGCTGTTGTAGTACTGTGTCGTTGAAGTTCCAAATCACCGACACAAGGAGAACGCCACGCGTGCGTACCGCATGCAACAGTTTATCGAAAAGTACAGGGAACAGATTCAGGAACCTGAATGAGGGGAAAACCAGCGTCAAGCAAGCACGGAAAGAGCGATTCGATTTTCTGGGGTATACGTTCGGGCCGCACTACAGCAGCCGCACGGGCAGAAGTATTTGGGGGCCAGCCCATCGAAAGAAGAGCGTCTCACGCGTGAAGCATACCGTGAGAGAACTGCTGGTGGCCGGCAATGTGAAACCTTGGACGGAGGTATGTGAGTGCCTGAACCGGAAATTACGGGGCTGGGCCGCATACTTCCGCCAAGGGATGCGAGCGCAGGCGTACCGGGCAGTGGATGAATACGTTTACGACAGCGTACGAACCTTTCTGAGGAGGCGCCATAAGGTGTCCTCGCGAGGCACCCGCCAAATTCTCCAAAGAACAGGTGTTTGGGCCTGTGGGAGTCGTGCGGCTTCAAGGCCGATGAGCGCCCGTTCGAAAGCCTGCCGATGAAATTAACCGGAAAGCCGGATGCGGGAAAACCGCACGTCCGGTTGATGAGCGGGTTGGAAACGGGACGGCGCTTTATGGGTCAGCACCGGCGTCTATCCTCGACTCTACCGCCTGCGTTTCACCTCAATCCGGCGGGGGCGGCTCCGTTAACGTTGTCCGGGGCGGCACTACATAAGCCGAGACAAGGCTTTCATTCCCTTGCCGGTCGAGAGCCTTGACGCCGATCACGCAATCGTCAATTGTAAAATCCTTCAAAGTGTATTCGGTCACATTGCCAACGTACACTTCTTTCTCCCAAAACGGCGCGGTGGTCGCGCGAATCACGACTGAAAAGCCAGCCAGCTCCGGACCCGATTTCTCTTTCGCGAGGCTCCAGTGCAGCACAGCATCGTGGCCGGAAGTTCCGCGGGACAGGTTCGGAGTTATCCGCCCTTTCGCCAGCCCGGCCGTGAACTGGCGGGTCACTACTGGTGGCGCTGGCGCCAGAGCAAGACTGGCCAGTATTGCTCCATTGATCGTGGTCACGCGGGTTGCGTAACCGGGAGATGCATTCTCGAACGTATCGGTGGCTTTGTGCTGCTTGGCGTAGTCTTCTTCAGGCGTGGTAAAGCGGACCGCGGCGAATCCAGCCATTTCAAACGAGCTGTGATCGCCGCCGCGATTGAATCGATCCGCGCGGAAGATCGTGTTCACCTGCATCCCTGGAACATATCGCTCGCCTATCTCGCGCGCATAGCGCGCCAGCTCGCGGGAAGGTGAATCGGACGGGTCGTTCGAATATACATTCACCACCCGATTCGAGATCCTTCCGCTGCTGGTCGATTCTCCACCAATAATGTCGTTATTGAGTACAGCCTCAATCTGCCGCTTCTCCTGCTTGGCGCGCTGGGCGTACGCACGGGATCCGAGGAGTCCGTATTCCTCCCCGTCCATCGCGATGAAGACGATGGTGTTGCTCCACTCGTACTGGCTCATCACGCGAGCCAGCTCCATCACCGCCGCCGTACCGCTTCCGTCATCGTTAACGCCGGGCGCCGGAGCTTTGGTAGTGGCCTCGTGATCCTCCTCGCCGGGCGATTGCGAGCCCGCACCCGCCGCTTTGGGTTTCATGATGCGGTTCAACGAATCATAGTGGCCGCACACGATGACCAGGCGCTCTGGATTGACTTTGCCCTTGAGGACGGCGACCACGTTGACAACCTCTACGTCGCGCCACACCCGTCCGCTCTTCTTGACTGCGTTCTTATCGAAGCTGACTTCGAGACGAGGACTGTAGCTGCGAAACTGATCGGCAATCCAGGCGCGCGCCGCTCCGATCCCTTGCGTTGGATTGCCGGTAACAGAGAAGGTATTGCGGGTTCCGAACGTCTCCAGCCGCTTCATAGTTGCCGCGATGTGTTCCTCCGAGATCGCATCGACAACGCGGCTCACCGCCGGGTTGATTGACTTCATCGGCACTGGGACAATCTGGGCCGAAGCAACCAGCGCAACCAGCAACAGTGGGGACACGCTTGCGTGCGTAAACGTACGCTTCAGCTTGTCCCCGGCTTTTACATCAATCTCCAATTAATCTCAATGTTAGCAATCACCGTTACCGGCTGGCCATCCTTGGTCCCCGGTTGAAATCTCCATTGGGTGAGAGCTTCGATGGCCTTGTCGTCTAATCCGAGACCCAGACCGCGCACGATCTGAATATTGTGAGCCAAACCGTCCGTTCCGACCTCCACAGACAGCACAGCCTGCCCCTGGTATTTTGCAGCCCGGGCTTCGTCGGTATACTCAGGCTCTACTTTGGACATTAGCTTCGGTGAAGTCACGCCGCCCCCGATTCTGGAAACATTCGGGGTGTCACCCCGGCCTCCCGATCGGGCTCGCATGCCTTGCGCCTTTCGCAGCGTGAGGGCTCGTTCCTGCATTTCTTTCGCTTCCTCCTCGCGATCTTGCTGCCGCAGGAAATCTGCAAAGAGTTCCATCGTCGTGGCCGCTTCGGGAGAGCTTGCGTCTTCGAGCGCTAGCGCCGCTCTATAGAGCGATTCGGCCTCAGCCGCGTTGCTTTGCCGCTGCCGCACGACAGCCATCCACATCGTGGCCGGGCCTGCGTCTTTGGGATTCACACGCTTGGCATGTTCGAAGTAATCCATGGCTTGATCGAGATTCTTCGGCATCGCGTAGATGCCCAGATAGACCCAGGCTGCCGCCGCTTCCGGTTGCTCGCCTAAAACTGAGATTGCCTGCGAATAGAAAGCCCGCGGCTGACCTGCCTTGCCGCGTTTGCGTTCCAGATCAGCCAACTTGAGCAATCCCATTCCGTATTCCTCGCCATGCCCGTCCGGCCTGGCTAACCGGATCGCCAGCGAAGCGTCCAGCAGCCTACGCGCTATGTCGTACTTTCGGGCCGATTCAGCCGCATCCGCGGCACTGTCCAACATCTGGTGATTTTGTTGCGCAGTCGCTGCCCGGATCGTGGCATCTACATCGGCGGGAAGCGCTTGCACTGAGCTCTCTTGCCCTCGCAACGCGGCCACCGGCGCGACGATTCCGACGGCCAGCAGCGTAGCGACAAGCGTGAACGCGCGTCCGGGACTGGTCCGATTTACGCGCGAGTCCAGAATTGCCAGCAGCCGCCCCTCCAACTGAGAACGCCGCGCCATTGCAATGGCCGCCGATCCGATCACGGCAGGCAATTGCATGGTACGAGCGATCGCCAGCAGATGGTCCGCGTACCCCGACGCGCATGCGCCAGCGCTCAGCACCAGGTCGTCCGCGGCGCGCTCCCGCTCTTTCAGCAACTCGCGCCAGGCGATCCATGCGAGGGGATTCCACCAATTCAGGCTCAAGGCGGTCCGCGCCAGCAAATGCGTCGCGATATCGCCGCGCCGGACGTGCGCCAGTTCATGCAGCAGCACCACTTCGCGCCGTTCAGCGCTCCACTGCGCAGCGTCCGCGGGCAGGAAGACGGCCGGCCGGAGCAGGCCAAATGTCATCGGCATGCTGCCGCGCGGGCTTTCAAGCAGCTCGACGCTATGACGGATTCCGAGCGCGCCCGCCAGACTGGCGAGCTCCGGAACCACAAGCGCATGGGCATTTCGATGGAACCGCCACAATCCCGCCCAGCCCAAGAGCATTTGCGCGAATACGGCGATCGTGCCCGCGGCCCACAGCACTATGAGCGACGGCCGCCAATCCAGACTCGAGCCAGCGGCCTTCACGGCGGTTGCGCGCAATCGCCGCGAAGTCCCCGAAGCAAGCGCGGCCGCCGGAGTTGCGGCGGCCGTTTGAAACACGACACCCGGCGGCAGGAGCGTCCGCGGGACTGGAACGCGCACCGACGGAAGCGACAGAGATAGGACCGGCAACGCCAGTAGCGCAGCACAGGCCGCGGTCCACACCAGATGGCGCGCGGCAGCCGACCGTCTCCGTAACAAAAATGTAATGATCCACGCCGCGCCGAGCACTGCCGTGCTCTTGAGCGCTAATCCCAATAAAAGCGAATACCCAACCGATTCGTTCCACAGCGACATTTACATTCCCTCCTTCTTGGCCTTCTCGATCATCTCGGCCATGCGGTCCAATTCCTCGCGCGTCAGCCGCGTCGAAGAGACATCCAGGAGCGCGGCCACAATCTGGGCCGGAGAATCCTGGAAAAAGGTATCGATCAATTGCTTCACCGCGGAGCGCTTTGCTTTCTCATGCGTCACCACGGGCACGTAAACATATTTCAATCCGTCGGCCTGGTGCTTGACGTGACCTTTGTCCTCGAGCACCCGCAGCATGGCGCGAACCGCCGAATAGCTGGGCGCATCTTCCATCCACTCCCGTACATCGGAGGCGGACGCCTTGCCACGCCGGTACAGAATCTCCATGATCTGGCGCTCCCGCCGGCTCAACCCGCTATGCTGTTTTCTTAGCATCTGCTAAAAAACTAGCACGTCTGCGGGAACTTGTCAATACTTTTCACGTGAAGAACACGACCCCCTATTGCAAGGAGAGAACAATCGCGATCCAACGCTCGCCAGCTATTGCGAGAGTCCCTACAACTGTTCAAGGACTCTCGCCGGCACGAGGCAACTCAGACCGGACCTGGTTGGGATCTTCGCATCGAAGGTTACCAAGGTCAAACCCGCGGCGTGAGCAAAAGCGCACAGATACGCGTCGGTCCAGAGATTCGGCGAACTCAACCGGCCCTCCGTGAACGTGTCCCATGTTTCGGCCAGATCATTGGGTTCCGGCAAATATCCGATTCGCCGATCAGATCGAAGTACACGATACGCTTGCCAGGCTCGGCCGGGACTCATGACCTCTTCCTGCATCACGTGCTTGTTCGTCAGCAGCCGCAAAAAGCCTAACTGCGTAAGCCGGCAGAACACGAACAGTGCCGGGCGGCGCGATGATGGGTGTGCTGTTCCGCTGCCAGAGCGATCCAGACGTTGACGTCAGGCAAGTAGGTCATCGAAGTCGAAGCGAGACAGGTCCAGCGTTCCGGGCCGCATTGATCGGATAACAGGCGAATCTACTTCGCGATCAGCGTAGATGCCAGCGGTGTCCGATCCAGGGTTGCCTTGAACTTCTTTCGCAACCACTTCGACGATAAATTGTTCCACCGTAGCTCCCCGCGAGGCTGCTAATGCCTGGCTCTTCCGATAAATGGGGTCCGGGAGATTCACGGTGGTCTGCATAACGTCTTCATTCTCCCATGCAATGGGAAGCATCAATAGTTTTCTCCGCTTGGGATAAAATTAGAGGACCCTCGAGGAATTTTCATGAACCTGGCTGTTCGCCTAAGTGCGATTCTATCCATCGTGGCCGCCGGCGCCGATACCGTTCTCGCGCAAAGCAGCACTCTCACCATCAGTCCCTCGACTGTTATCTTTTGCGGTAAACCGGGTCAGGCGATTGCGCCGGTGCCGGTCTCGATCAGTACTTCAACCGGTTCGGTGATGTTCATTGCATCCAGCGTCACTTCCGATGCCAACTGGCTCACGGCCGATCCAACTTTCGCCACGGCAACAACTTTTCCCTACCCGCAACTGGTCCTGGGAATCAATAGCGCGTTCATTCCCTTTGCAACGGGCAACTACAGCGGCCAGGTTGTGCTTGGCACTTTTGACGGAGCCAAGTTGGGTACCATTCCGGTTTTGCTCCAGGTGAGCGCGGCGGGTTGTAGTTCCACCATTAAGACCGGCTCGCTCTTCGCCGATTCCGGTCCATTCACCATTCAACTCCCCCCGGGGGCAGCCGCCAGCAATCTGATTAACATCTACAACACGTTTCCCACCAACGTGACGATCATTCCAAACGCCACAACGACCACGGGACAGAATTGGATCTCGCTGATTCACAGCAATCTGACGGTGGTAACCGGCCTGTTGTACCCGGCTCCTTTGAACATCGACATCAGTGCGGAAAATCTCGGCGCGGGAACTTATACAGGGAACATCGAGATCGACTCATCCAACGACACCAGCCTGAACGTACCATTGACGCTGATCGTCAACCCGTTAGCCGGCAACGCCCGGTTTGTGGCCACCCCGAGCCCTTTGTCACTCGCCATTCCGGCGGGGACGGTCTCGACTAGCGCCGAGATCAAGCTCACAAACCTGACTTCATCGGTAGTCTCGATTGGTACCAGCGTGGCCAGTGACCGGCCTTGGTTGGTGGTGAGCCCTTCATCGGCGGTGATCCAGCCTAAATCCACGGTCAGCCTGACTGCGACAATCATCGGCGCCAGCCTGGTTGCCGGTCCGAACAAGGGCGCCATCAACGTTCAGGTCACATCCGGATCAGGCTCGCTGGCGATTCCGGTGACGGCGAGCTATGGAATCGGCGGAGAGCTTTCGGCCCCCAATCCACTGAATATCACTACGCCGCCGGGCACCACCAATGCAGTGACGCAGGTCTTCACCGTTTCGACGAATGCGGGCCTGATCTCTTTCTCGACAAGCGCGTTCTCCAGCGTTTATCAGCCCTGGCTGTCGGTGACTCCTTTCAATCCAATCGTATCCCCCGGGAAGCCGGCAAGCCTGACGGTCAGCGTGCAGCCGGCGCTCTTACCGTCCGGACCTGCGATTGGCGTCATTACGCTCAAGCCGGTGGACGGGAGCGCTCCACTGGTAATTCCAGTGAACGTGAACGCCGGTAAAGACACCTCCTTAAGCGTTGTTCCCACGCAGTTATCGTTCAGTTATCAGGCGGGCGGTGCATTGCCGCCAGTCCAGAGCCTGAGTCTGACCACTACCGCACCCACAAATTACACACTCCAGGCGACCACTTCAACTGGTGAAAGTTGGCTGACCGTCAGCCCGCCCAGTGCGATGACTAGCGGTAGGAACGCTCCAGCCACACTCACGGCGCAGGTGAACCCGAGCGGTCTCGCGCCGAACGTCTACAAAGGCGAGATTGCGATCACAAACGCGAGCTCGGGCGCGCAGCAGACGGTGCCGGTTACGCTCACCATCGGACAGCCGCTATCGCTCTCCGCGAACCCGGCGGCCTTGACTTTCAATTACCAGGCAGGCGCGCCGCCCATGCCTCAAGCGCAGTCGGTTCAATTAGCCAGCACGGGCGGCAGCGCGACGTTCGTCGCCACCGCGTCCGGGCTGAACGGCGCACCGAACTTCCTGACGTTGAATACTTCGAGTAGTAGCACGCCGGCGACTCTGACCGTGGGGCTGAATGCTTCAATTCTCGCGACTCTGCCTGCCGGACAGTACTCCGCGGCCGTGACGGTCTCCTCGCCCGGACTGCCGGCCGGCAATCAAATGGTATCCGTTAAGCTCGTAGTTTCTCCGATCGCTCCTCAGCCGCAGTCCGTTGTGAGTAGCGCGAGCCTGCGGCCCGGCCCGGTTTCTCCCGGAGAACTCGTGACCATCTATGGCATGAATCTCGGACCTCCCGAGGGAGTTCTCTCTTCGTTAACAGGCCAGGGCAGCGTGCCCACCCAAGTGGGAGGCGCGACGCTGACATTCGACGGCTTTCCTTCGCCGCTACTGTACGTAGGGGCTGGGCAAATCAACGCCATCGTGCCTTACGAAATTTCCGGCAGAACACAAACCAACATGATTGTCGCGCGCAATGGAGTGGCGTCTATCGCTCTTCCGCTGCAAGTAGCTGAGACGAACCCGGCGATCTTCTCGGGCACTCAGAATGGAAGCGGACAGGGCGCGATACTGAATGCCGACAGCTCTTATAATGGTCCGGTCAATCCAGCCGCCAAGGGATCGGTGATCCAAATCTTCGCGACGGGCGAGGGCGCGTATCCGGGCGCCGCCACCGGATCGGTGACGCCTACGACAGCGCCGTTCGCTCTGTTCCCGGCTCCGGTAAGCGTGACAATTGGTGGCCAGCCGGCGCAGATCCAGTTCGCCGGTGAAGCGCCTGGCTTGATCGCGGGCATCTTACAGGTGAATGCCGTGGTGCCCATCAACACCGATTCGGGACCCCAGCAGATCGTGCTGAGTGTAGGTGATAACCGCAATAGTCCGCAGGTGATCACCGTGATGATTCAATAAATTGTTTGGCGTGAAAACTCTTATCCTGGCGGCAAAGCTATGCTCGAACGGGAGGGTAAAACGAACTTCGGCATCCTACATTTACGAAGCGCGGGTTTGAGCCACTGCCCGGCAAGCGGCGCAGGGGATTGGGGCCATCTGGGATAGCTGCATCAGGGCGGACAAGAGCGCCAGATGAGGACTTTCACGATGACGCTGGGCTACAGCCGGGTGATGTTCGCGGAAGCGGCCTTGGCCTTCCCTACGCCCAAACCGCGCCAAAAGACGGCGCTGGGCTCCGCTCCGGCCGGGGCCACGGAAAGCGGGTACTGAGGGTTCTGGGGTGGAGCCTTTTTCGACCGGCGAAATGGGGAAATTTCAACCGGCGTTGACACTCCACCTGGGGATACCCGCCAGAGCACTTCCGATCGCAGGACTTCCGCGGATGCCTTTGAGCAGATCCTGCCCGAGCGCCTGGATCTGCTTTCGTCCACCGAAGATCCGCTGGACCAAGCCCAACTGCGCTTACTCGCCTTGTGGAAAGAAAAGCAGATGGTGAGGCGGCGCCTGCTGTCCTACGGCACCACGACTTTGTCGCGAGACTCCGGCCAGACAGGTTACCCCATCTAGCCACTCGTCAGCTATTCGAAACTAACCAACAACTATTCGAGTGAGTCCTTCCCCCACTGGTGATCTGCCCCTTTGGGCGTACACCAGATCACCTGCCCCACGGGCCGCTATTGACAAATTCAAACGATAGTTTTAAACTGCTGTTTAGTGAAAAAGAATAGCGCGATCCCGATGTCCTCGCCGGAAGAAGCAACCCGCGCCAAGCTGTTGGAAGTGGCCGGAAGCGTATTCGCCGAACACGGGTATCAAGCCGCTACCGTTCGCGAAATTTGTGCCCGCGCCGGCGCGAACGTGGCTGCGGTCAACTATCATTTCCGCGACAAGATGGGCCTCTATGAGGAGGTTCTACGCAGGTCGATGTGCGCGGCGGAACATGCGGAAATGCGGCAGGCGCTCAGCGCTTTCAAGACTCCCGAAGAGGCGCTACGAGGTCTGATCGCTGCCATGCTGCACAAAATGTCCCGCCCCGGAGCGTCGAATTTCCGAATCATGGCTCATGAGATGGCGCAGCCTTCGCCCGCGCTGGCGAGCGTCGTTGAGGATGTGCTCCGTCCGAACTACAACAAAGCGCGAGAGATTATCGGCAAAATTCTTCATCTCGATCCAGACCATGACACTACGCGATTGTGCGCCCACAGTCTGATCGGCCAGGTGGTTCATTACGCGCACGCGCGCCCGGTAATTCTGCTGCTTTGGACGGATCTGAAGCTGACACCGGAGCGCGTCGATCAAATCGCCGGTCACATTGCGGATTTTACGCTGCGCTCTCTGCATTCGCTGGCCGCGCAAAACAAAGCCGCGCAAAACAAAAGAAAGCCAGCACGAGGAGGTAAACATGCCCGACCCGCCAACCGCCGCGCCTAAAGAATCGCAGCCGCCCGAAGTCGAAAAGCCTCCGGAGCCGCAGCAAGCGCAATCCCCCCAGCCGGAAGCGAAAGAATCGTCCAACCTGCGAAGGCGTATCGTTCCCATTGTGGCCGTTCTGCTGATCGTGGGTATCGGCGCCTTCGCGGTTTGGAAACTGTTTTTCTCACAGCCGAAACTTCCTGACAATGTCGTTGCGCTCAGCGGCCGGGTTGAAGGCGACGATTCTGCGGTATCGCCGCGGACCAGCGGACGCATCCTCGAAATCCACTACCGGGAAGGGGACGTGGTGAACGCCGGTGACGTCATCGCGGTGCTGGACGACCAACAGGTGCGCGCCCGTGAGGAACAGGCGCAAGCCGCGGTTCTGCAGTCCGAAGCGCAACTGCGCTCGGCGCAGGCACAGATTCCCATATTGCAAGAGCAGTTGCGGCAATCACAGTTGCAGACGCAGCAGGCGAAGATCGATGCGGAGGGGCGCGTTCATCGGGCCGAGGCGGAACTGTCGGCCTCCGAAGCGGAACTCGCCCAGCAGGAGGCCTCCCTCAAGCTCGCCGTCTTCGATCGGGACGCTTACACGCGCCTGGCGAAAACCGGGGCAGTTTCCGAACGGCAAGGCAAGCAGGCTGTGACCACCGCGGACACGCAGCAGGCGGTGGTGGCGGCGGCCCGTCTCCGGGTGGAAGCATCGCGGGCATCGATTCATGTTGCCAAGGCGAATCTCGCGAATCCAGGTATTCGCAGCTCGCAATCGGTAGGCGTCCGTAAGCAGATGTTGCAGCAGCAAGCCGAGATCGCCAACGCCGCCGCGGATTTGCAGCATGCCCGTGCACAACTAGCGGAAGCGCGGGCCAACCGGCAGGACCTAACGATAAAGGCGCCATTCCTCGGAACAATCGTCACGCGCACCGCGGAGCCGGGCGAGGTCGTGCAAGCCGGTACGCCCGTCGTCACGCTACTCGATCTGCGTAAAGTGTATCTGCGCGGGTTCGTTCCGGAAGGCCAGATCGGCAGGGTCAAAGTGGGCCAGCGCGCTCATGTATATCTGGACTCGAACCCGGCCAAGCCGGTGGACGCTGAAGTTTCGCGCATTGATCCGCAAGCCACATTCACGCCGGAAAATACCTACTTTCGCGACGATCGCGTGAAACAGGTGGTTGGCGTAAAGCTCCAGCTCAAAGAAGCGATCGGCTTCGCAAAACCCGGGATGCCCGCCGATGGGGAAGTTCTGGTACAAGGCGATCAATGGCCGGATCGGAGCGTCCGTAGATGATCGCGACGCAGCCTTTCCCGGCGGCGGCTCCTCCCGGCGAGGAATCGAACGGCGATGTCGGCGCAATCACCGTGCGCGGGCTTTGGAAGAAGTACGGCAAGACGGAAGCGGTTCGCGGCATCAATCTTGATATCCGCCGGGGCGAAATCTTCGGGTTGATCGGTCCCGATGGCGCCGGCAAGACATCCACCTTCCAGATACTTGCTGGAGTGATGGAAGCAAGCTCTGGAAGCGCCGGGATCTTCGGCCGGCCGGCGCGGGAGGCGCGATCGCAAACCGGGTATCTCACGCAAAGCTTCAGCCTGTATTCCGATTTGACGGTGGAGGAGAACATTCGGTACCTAGGCGACCTCCGCCGCGTGGCGGTTCATGAGATCAAGGAGCGGGGGCATCGGTACCTCTCGCTGTTCGACATGGACCGGTTCACCAGCCGTCTGGCCGGACGCTTGAGCGGCGGCATGAAACAGAAGCTGGCGTTGGCGTGCGCGCTGGTGGCGCAGCCGCGAATTTTATTGCTGGACGAGCCGACCACCGGAGTCGATCCGGTGTCCCGCCGCGAGTTCTGGGATAGCCTGGCTCACCTGTCCGCTGACGGACTGACAATTATCGTCGCCACTCCGTATCTGGACGAAGCCGAGCGATGCCACCGCGTCGCGCTGATGCATCTCGGCGAAATTCGTGAGATCGGAACGCCGTCCGAGCTGCGCCAGAATCTACATGCCACCCGGTTAGAAGTCCGCGCCGGCGATTTAGGCAAGGTGGAAGACGTTCTTTCGGCGGAGACCGGTAAGGACTCCGGCATCAGCGACGTGCAGCGGTTCGGCGACCGGCTGGACGTGATCGTGGCCGGCCAGGATCGGGGACGCGCCCGGGTCGAAGAACTCCTCCGGTCCGCGAACGTCACTGTCGAGAGCATTCGCGCGGGTGAGCCGACGCTCGAAAATACCTTCGTTGCGACGCTGCGGGAACTCGGGCAGGAGACGAAAGCGCCGCCCTTTCCCGGCCGGCATCCGCATCGGGACTTGCACGACAAGATCGCTATCGACGCAAAAAATCTGACGAAGCAGTTCGGCTCGTTCACCGCGGTCAATAACGTGAATGTTGAAGTCAAGTACGGCGAGATCTATGGCCTGCTTGGCGCGAACGGCGCGGGGAAAACGACCACGATCAAGATGCTGTGCGGTCTGCTTGAGGCGACGAGCGGAACGATGGGACTTGCCGGAGAAAGCGGCAATCTGCGTTCCTCGATCGTGCGCGGCCGGATCGGCTATATGTCGCAGAAGTTCTCTCTCTACGACGACCTTACCATCGGCGAGAACCTCGATTTTTTCGCCGGTGTATATGGCGTGCCCGAGCGAGAGCGGGACGAGAAGAAGCGTTGGGTGATGGCATTTTCCGGACTCGAGGGGAAACAGGACCAGATCACAGGCAGCTTGCCCGGCGGGTGGAAGCAGCGTGTCGCCTTCGGGTCCGCGATCATGCACGAGCCGAGCGTGCTGTTTCTGGATGAACCGACGTCCGGCGTAGATCCTCTGGCGCGGCGCGCGTTCTGGCGCATGATCAACCGCTTGGCCGGCGCCGGGACGGCGATCCTGGTGACCACGCATTATCTCGAAGAAGCCGAGCAGTGCAATCGCCTGGGCTTCATGGTGGCGGGCGAACTGGTTGCGGAAGGAACGCCCAGTGGCGTGAAAAAGCAACAGGGCGGCCATCTGTTAGAGTTCATCGTCGATCGACCGCAACAAGCGCTGGATATTCTCAAGAGCGGCGAGGAACGCTGGCGGGTTTCTCTGTTCGGCGATCGTCTGCATGTGATCACGGATGAGGACATGGAAAGCGGCAAGCAGGCCACCATCGAAAAGCTAAAAGCAAACGGCATCACGGTTCGCGGCGCGCATGAGGAGGACTACTCGCTCGAGGATGTCTTCATCGCGGTCGTGGAAAAAGCACGGCGGCAAGGCAAGATAGCGGCCGAGGAGTGATCGCGGTATGAGACGAATTCTGGCGCAAACCCGAAAAGAGCTGACGCAGATCCTGCGCGACCGCCTGGCGCTGACGCTCGCGCTGGTGCTGCCGCTCTTCATCTTATTCCTGCTCGGCACGGCCATCTCGCTGACCGTGAGCGACCTTCCGATTGTCGTGCAGGACCTGGATTCCTCGCCCGCATCGCGCGGCTTTATCGACGCTTTCCGCGGCTCCCTGACTTTCCACGTTGTGTCCTGGCCCACCGGCCGGAATCCGGAAGCAGCCTTTACTACCAATGCCGCGCGGGCGGTTTTAATCGTTCCGCGCCACTTCGGACGGGATCTGGCGCGTGGCACGAACACGCCAGTGCAACTTCTTGTGGATGCGACCGATGCCAACACCGCGAGGTTGATTCAAGGCTATGCGGGCCAGGTGACGCGAGCCTATATCCAGCAAGGTTCCGGCATGTCACGAACGGAACCCGTTCATGCGAATATCCGGTTGTGGTTCAACCCCGGGCGGGATTCCAAAAAATTCTATGGGCCCGGCATCTTCGTTCTCGGCATTTCCATGTTTCCGCCGCTGCTCGCCGCGCTCGCGATGTCGAAGGAAGGCGAACGGAAGACCATCCTGCAGGTGTATGTGTCCAGCATCTCCGCGCACGAGTTCCTGTTGGGAAAAATTCTTGCTTTCATGGTCATCGCTATCGGTGAGTGGCTGCTCTCACTCGCTGCGCTCTTGACCTACTTCGGGCTGAGCGTGGCAGGCGACCCCACGCCGTTCATCGTAGCCACAGTCCTCTACGCTTTCTGCGTAGCGGCATTTGGAACGCTGGTTGGGGCGGCAATCCCGAATCAAGCCGCGGCGATTCAGGCGGTAGCGTTGGGAGGATTCCTTCTGGTCTTCCTCCTCTCCGGCCTGATCTTCCCCGTTCAAAACATTCCCGGCTCGCTGCGCTGGATTTCGAGCATCGTCTGGGGACGCTACTACATTGAGATCGTCCGCGACGCTCTCTTGCAGGGCGGTGGATGGCCGGCCATGTGGTTCCCGGTCCTGACGATTGCCATCATCGCCACCGTTTTTTATTCCGTCGCATGGCTGAGCATGCGGCGCATGCAGTTGAAGTATTGATCGCGGGAGTCTCATCAGCATGAGTGACGCAACCAGACAGAGTTACTTCCAACGCTTACGCGCGCTGATCCGCAAAGAGTTCAACCAGATCCGGCGGGACCGGCGGCTGGCCCTTTCGCTGATCGTGCCGCCCACGCTGCAATTGCTGTTATTCGGTTTTGCGCTCGATGCTACTGTCACCAACCTGCGCCTGGGCGTGGTTGACGATAGCCGCACGCCGGAAAGCCGCGAACTGACGGCCACCATGAGCGAGAGCAAGAGCTTTCGCCTCGCGAACACCTACCTGTCCGCCGCCAATCTCGGGGCCGCGATCTCGCGCGGCGATCTCGACGCCGGCCTGGTTATTCCTTACGACTATGCGCGCAATTTGCAGCGCGGCCAGCAGGCCACTATACAGATTCTGCTCAACGCCGTGAACGCGAACACGGCGGCAATCGGGCAAGGCTACGCTGAAGGCATCCTTCAGACGTATAATCGAGCGCTGCTCAGCCAGAGCGGCCTTCACGCGCAATTCGCGCGCATTGCCGCGAGCGAGGTGAGCCGCCCCGGTCAGATCACGCTGCAACCCGCTTTCCTCTTTAACCCGGGCCTGGTGAATTCCTGGTTCATCGTCACCGGTACGTTCGGCGTGCTGCTGATCCTGAATGGGTCCCTGATCGCGTCCACCGCCATGATCAAGGAGCGCGAAGCCGGTACAGTGGAGCAGTTGTTGATGACGCCCGCGGGCACAGCCGAAATCGTCCTCGCTAAAATCACGCCTCTGTTTCTTCTCCTGCTGGTCATGGTGATGTTCGCCACCGGATTGATGAAGTTCGTTTTTCATATTCCGTTCCGCGGCAGTCTCGTGCTGGTTTTGGCCGGGGCCGCGCTCTGCGTGCTTTGCGGAATCGGGATCGGGACGTTCATCGCCACCTTCACGAAATCCGCCCAACAGGCGTTGTTGATGAGTTTCTTCGTGAATCCCCCGTTGGCATTGCTTTCGGGCGCAGTCACGCCGGTCGAAGCCATGCCGCGCTGGATACAGCCGCTGACTTTGTTGAATCCCATCCGCCACTTCGGTGTGATTACGAGAGCGGCGCTTTTGAAAGGCAGCGGTATCGGCTCGCTGTGGCCCAATCTTCTGGTCTTGACGCTGTTCACACTCATTTTGCTTGCGTTGAGCATTTGGAGATTCCGTAAACAACTCGGATAACAAACATAATGAGCACTTTTCGTTTTTGCATTGCATTCGGAGTAACAACACTTCTTCTAGCGAACTACGCCTTCGCGCAGCAGGGCGGTCCGCCGGCCCCGGGAGCGAATTCAACACCGGCGGCGCAGTTGCCGCTCTCGGGGCGCAACGGACAGGGTGGGTCGGTGACTGCAACGGAAACGCCGGTGCCAGGCACAACCAGCAGCGTGAATACTTTGAACACGACCGTGCAGGTACAAGGACCATATGCCGGGAGCACGCTGAGCCGCGTTCCTTTTTCTGGAAAGCTTTCGTTGCGGGAAGCCGTACGCCGCGGCCTCGAGTACAATCTCGGCGCCGTTGGTTTGAATAATGCGGTCAGGCAGGCGAGAGGGCAGCAACGGGTGGCGCGCAGCTCACTGCTCCCCAATCTGAATGGAGCCTTGCGGGAAAGCGTGCAGCAAACAAATCTGAAAGCGCTCGGCGTGCGCATCCAGTTGCCGTTTCCGGGGGTCTCGATCCCGTCTATCGTGGGGCCGTTCAACTATTTCGACCTGCGCGCCACGCTTACGCAGACGGTTGCCGATATGACGGCGCTCAACAATTACCGTTCGGCGCGGGAGATCGCGCGGGCCAACCAGCACACGGCCAAGGATGCGCGGGATCTGGTGGTATTGGCTGTGGGCGGCGCGTACCTGCAAGCGATCGCGGCGCGCGCCCGCGTAGCTTCAGCGCATGCGCAACTTGAAACGGCGGCCGCTCTTTACCAGCAAACTCTCGATCGCCGCAAGAGCGGACTGTTGGCGCAAATCGACGTGAACCGAAGTCTGGTGCAACAGGAGACTCAGCAGCAGCGCGTCGCGACTCTCGAAAACGATTTCGCAAAGCAGAAGATCAACCTGGCGCGCCTTACGGGTCTGCCGCCGAATGACCGTTACGAATTGACCGACGAGGTCCCCTTCGCGCCCGCGCCGCCTATCACTGAGGAAGACGCGCTGCAGCGGGCGCTCGACAGCCGCGCCGATCTGAAAGCAGCGCTGGCGCAGGTGCGCGCGTCTGAGCGATCCCGGTCGGCGGCGCGCGCCGAACGCCTGCCATCGCTGGCATTGTCGACCGACTACGGCGCAATTGGTACGAATCCGGCGCAGTCCCACGGAACCTTCACGGTGGCCGGCACGCTGCGCTTTCCGATTTGGCAGGGTGGACGGACCGAAGGTGACATCGAGCAGGCCGAGGCTTCACTCGACCAGCGCCGGGCGGAGGTGGAAGACATGCGCGGCCGCGTCGAAAGCGACGTTCGCGACGCATTTCTCGACTTGCAAGCGGCCACCAATCAAGTGGAAGTTTCCCGTACGAATCAGCGGGTTGCGCGCGAGACGCTCGATCTGACGCGCCAACGCTACGATGCGGGGGTCACCGATTCCGTGGAAGTGGTGCAATCCCATGAAGGTGTCGCCTCCGCCGATCTCGACTACATCACGAGCCTGTTTGCCCATAATCTGGCAAAGCTGAGCCTCGCGCGGGCGATCGGCCGCGCGGAAGAAAGTTTTCCGCTGTTTTTGAAGCTGCAATAAATGCGGACCATCACGCCAGCGCCTCGGCTTGAAAACTCGCCACGCCTGAGCGTACCGGCTTGCGCGATACGGCTTGTATTTCCACTTCCCGCAGCAGGTGAAATCCCGGCGCGCCGGACCACACCGCTTTTTTCCGGGTCAACTCGACGATCAGGCTCGCGCAGGACTTCGCCAGCGGTTCTCTTTCGATTACAGCCAGCACTGCCGGGGTGTTCTCCACGGCACGGCGAAACCGGTACCAATAAGAAATCGGAATGCTCCGGCAAGCCCGGTCCGTGGCGCGGGACAGATCGAGCACCACCACTCCGAATCCGCCCGCATGCAAAATAGAATCGGTCGCCTGGAAAGCATGCTCGGCTGCATGGCCGCAGCGGATCCATAGCAGTTGATTCAATGCCACTCCGCTCGCCGCCGCCGAGCACGGGTCAAAGGAATCGCTCGTGTCTATGTAGGCGCAGATCTCCAGGTTGGATGTCGCGGCAGCCAGCAGCGCGTGCGCCAAGGTGGCCCGGCCGGAGCTCTCGGGGCCGGCGATTTCCGAAATTGCGCCGCGCGGAAATCCCTCGATTAAGCCATCCAGCGCCGGTAGACCGGTCGCCAGCTTTTCCGAGAGTTTATACTCGGGACGGAATCCTAGCGTCGCGGCTAGAGCGGAGGCAGGGTTCATGCAATTCGCCTTTTGTTCGCCTAGCAGCATTGTGCCCCTTCGCGCTTTCGTCTGTCAACCCCGAATGCTATCCTGAGCTTGTAAGCTCTCGAAAATGCTATGAAAATATCTGTAGCCAACCTCCTGTTTTGTGCTCTGTTCACCGTGTACGCGCAAGACACCGATGTCTTCACCAAGGCTCCTCCCGAAGTCGACGAAGCTTTGCGGGCGCGCATCACCACCTTCTACCAGGCGCACATCACCGGTAAATACCGGGATGCTTTTCAGGTGGTCGCGGACGAAGCCCAGGACGATTTCATCGCTGCATCGAAAGACACTTACAAGGGTTGCGAGATCACCAAGATTAACTACTCTGAAGATTTCACCAAGGCGAGCGTTGTGACAGCGTGTAAAGGCGAGTTCCGCTGGCGCAACGAGCGCGTGCCTGCCACCCTGCCTTTGGCCACAAATTGGAAACTCGTGAATGGCCAGTGGTATTGGTATCTGATCAAGCGCGACAAGATGGTAACTCCCTTTGGAATCTCTAGCGTCACTCCGGATAACGGCGACGGCGCAAAGAATCTTCCGGCAATTCCGGCCGATCCCGCCGCCATTGCGCGTGACATTCTCAGCAAGGTTTCCGTTGACAAGACGGAAATCCAGCTAAAGGGCTATGAGACCAGCCAGGACAAAGTTCAAATCACCAACGACATGCCGGGGCCCATCCGAATCACTGTCAATTCTCCGGGAAGCACCGGGCTTGCGATCAAACTGGATAAGAATGAACTGGCGGCCGGCGAGAAGGCGGCTGTTCTATTCGATTACAGCGTCGAAGATGCAAAAGCAGTTTGCCACGATTGTTTCAAGCCGGTAAAACCCGCGGTCTCAGCCGATATTCGAATCGAGCCGACCGGACAGGTTTTTCACGTGAACGTCACGTTCGCCATTCCGCCGGAGTTACAAAAACAAATTCCATCCGAGCTTCAGAAGAAACCGTAATCCACTTCAGATCCCGCTGCATACTGACAGCTAACTGCGCCTTGGAAATGTTGTACTCGAATTTCGCTTCTAGAGTGCTTTCTTTGATTGGAACAAGTGGTTGATTCTGAGTGGGGCAGGCAATTTGCCTGCCCAGGGCGAAGCAATGCCGAACGGCGGGCGAAGCGCCCACTCCACTCAGTTTCCGATACTTGTGACGGCCCCGTCGCTCCCGGTAGTGCGCTAAAGGTTGGTTGATCCAGGCCAGAGAGCTTTCAATGCTAGGATATACTGCTCATCCATCGCGAACCACCAGCAGTCGTTTTGCGTTACTCGCCCCGCCTCCGTCAGGTCATTTGTGGTAGCCTACGACCCATACACCGGAATCGTTAGACCACCCTGGAGGTCCTGTATGGAACGCTTTACATTTCAGCCCGTGATCCACGGCTCGGGAGGATTTGCAAGGGTCATTCGGGGGCGCGATAATGAACTTGATCGTGATATTGCGGTTAAGGTCCTGGATCAGCTTTCTACAGAGTTCGATGCTGAGGACCGCGAGCGCTTTCGTCGTGAGGCTCGGATTTTAGCACGGCTATCACACCCCAACGTCCCATCCATCTACGACATCCAGTTCTCTGAAAAACAGTTCCTGATAGTCTTCCAATTTATAGAAGGGAAAACATTACGGGAAACGCTTACTGAAGGGGGACCAGTCCCTATTGCCTTAGCGCGCCGCTGGTTTCATCAGATTGCTTCAGCCCTTGAGCATTCCCATGGATTGGGAATTGTCCATCGGGACATCAAGCCAGAGAACATCATCATAACTCCGAACGGTGAATCGGCATACCTTGGGGATTCCGGGGCAAGGCGAACGGGATTCCTGGGTGAACGCGAAGAGCGTTCCGGGGTGAAGACGAACAGGATTCCGGGCTGAACGCGAACAGTAATTCCGGCGGGAAGGCGAACAGTTTTCGC